>DASQWX010000091.1:0-15666 GCA_035640035.1 Gaiellaceae bacterium | reverse complement strand
GTCTTCGGCGAGGCGACCACGGGCGCGGAATCGGATATCCAGCAGTTGACCGAGATCGCGCGGCAGATGGTCGGACGCTGGGGGATGAGCCCTGCGATCGGCCCGATCGCCGTGACGCCGCGCGACGGGAGCGGCCCCCTGCTCCCGGGAGTTCCCGAGGTGTCGGCAAAGACGCAGGAGTTGATCGACGAAGAGGTTCGACGAATCGTCGACGAGGCGCACGAGGAGGCCGTCGGGCTCCTCCGCGAGAACCGCGCCAAGCTCGACTCGCTCGCCAAGGCCTTGCTGGAGCACGAGACCCTCGACGAGGACGAGGCGTACGCGGCCGCCGGCGTGCCGCACGAGAGTTCCGACGCCTTGCGCGAGCGTGCGGCGGCAGCTGCACGCTCTCGCGCGGCACGCGTTCGCACCTAGAGCGGCTTACGATCTCTCTCATGAAGGCCTGCTCGGCATGTGGCCGAGAGAACGCCGACGACGCCCGGTTCTGCTCCGCTTGCGGCGCCGCCCTCGGCGAGCCCGAGCGGCAGCGCACCGAGGTCCGCAAGGTCGTCACGGTTCTCTTCTCCGACGTTATGGGCTCGACCGCCCTCGGAGAGCGCCTCGATCCCGAGTCCCTCCGGCGCGTGATGTCCCGCTACTTCGACGTCATGTCCGCGGCGCTCGAACGACATGGCGCAACCGTGGAGAAGTTCATCGGCGACGCGATCATGGCCGTCTTCGGGCTTCCGCTCGTGCACGAAGACGACGCGCTGCGCGCCGTTCGTGCGGCGGCCGACATGCGCGACGAGCTTGCGCGGCTGAACGAGGAGCTCGAGCGAGACTACGGCGTCCGCCTGGAGAACCGGACCGGCATCAACACGGGCGAGGTCGTGGCCGGCGACCCGCGCGCGGGGCAAAGACTCGTGACCGGGGACGCGGTGAACGTCGCCGCGCGCCTCGAGCAGGCGGCGGCCCCCGGTCAGACCCTTCTCGGCGAGAGCACGTACCGCCTCGTGCGCGACGCGGTCGAAGCGGAGGTGGTCGATCCGCTCAGCGTCAAAGGCAAGACCGACGAGCTTGCCCCGAGGCTCCTCGTGCGTGTCGTCGCGGGCGCGGAGCCGTTCGCGCGCAGGCTCGAGTCCGAGCTCGTCGGTCGCGAGCGAGAGCAGGATCTCCTGCGCCAGGCCTACCGACGCGCGGTCGACGAGCAGTCGTGCCATCTGTTCACGATCCTCGGGGTTGCCGGGATCGGGAAATCGCGGCTCGCCCAGGAGTTCCTCGCCGGTCTGGGCGGCGAGGCCAACGTCATCTCCGGGCGCTGCCTCTCCTACGGAGAGGGGATCACGTACTGGCCGCTGGTGGAGATTCTCGACCAGCTCGGCAACGAAGAACGGCTCGTGCAGTTTCTCGAGGGCGAGCCCGACGCGCGATCGATCGTCAATACGGTCCTCACCGCGATCGGCCAGGCCGAAGGCGGAGCCTCTCCGGAAGAGATTCCCTGGGCGGTGCGAAAGCTGTTCGAAGCACTCGCCCGGGAGCAGCCACTCATTGTCGTCTTCGACGACCTCCAGTGGGCCGAGCCGACCTTCCTCGACTTGGTCGAGCACGCCGCCGACTTCAGCCGCGACGCCCCGATCTTGCTGCTGTGCATCGCACGTCCCGAGCTCCTCGACGACCGGCCGGGCTGGTCCGGCGGCAAGCTGAACGCAACCTCGATCCTGCTCGAGCCGCTCAGCGACGATGCGGCCGAGGCGCTGATCGAGAATCTCCTCGCCGGCTCGGAGCTGGCGCCCGCCCTGAGGATGAAGGTGGCGAATGCGGCCGAGGGGAATCCGCTTTTCGTCGAGCAAATGCTGGCGATGCTGGGCGAGGACGGGACAGCCGACGCGGACGTCTCCGTTCCTCCGACGATCCAGGCCCTCCTCGCTGCGCGGCTCGATCGCCTCGGGGATCACGAGCGAACCGCGATCGAAGGCGCCTCGGTGATCGGCAAGGAATTCTGGGCCGGCGCGCTCGCCGAGCTCGCACCCGACGGGACACCGATCGTGGAAGCGCTCCAGCTGCTTGTCCGCAAGGAGTTGATCCGCCCCCACCGTTCCAGCGTCTTCCCCTCCGCCGACGCCTTCCGCTTCCGGCACCAGCTCGTCCGCGATGCGGCCTACTCCGCCATGGCGAAGGAGCTCCGGGCCGAGCTTCACGAGCGCTTCGCCGACTGGCTCGAGGGCGAGCGAAGCGAGTTCGACGAGATCGTCGGCTACCACCTTGAGCAGGCGTTCCGCTATCGCAGCGAGCTCGGGCCGCTCGACGACCGGGGCCGTGAGCTCGGCGCTCGTGGCGGCGGCCGACTGGCCGCCGCCGGCGAACGCGCGCTGGCTCGTGCCGACATGCCCGCCGCTGCGGGCCTGCTCGAGCGGGCGCTTGTCGCCCTGCCGGCAGACGACGACCGGCGAATGGATCTCCGGCTCGGCCTCGCCGACGCCCTGGCCGAAATCGACTTCGAGGCGGCGGAAAACGTCCTCGGCGGGATAATCGACGACTCCCTCGCGGCCGGCGATCGGGCGCACGAGTGGCGGGCCCGGCTCGTCCTGGGGTTGGTCCAGATCGGGAACCAACGGCTGTCGGCTCAGGAGACGGCCAAGCTTGCCCAGAGGGGCCTGGACGTTCTTACCGAGCTAGGGGACGACGTGGGTCTGGCCCGAGTCTGGCGGCTGAGGGCACAGGCCGCGAACATGGAGGGCGACGTCGATTCGATCGGCATCGCGATGCGGGCCGCCGCCGAGCACGCGCGGTGCGCCGGTGAGGCGCGCCTGGCGACGGAGGCGGACTTCTGGATCGGCTTCGCTGCCTACTTCGGCGACACGCCGCTGCCGGAAGGCCGGGCGATCTGGGAGAGCGTCAGTACTCATGCCGCGACTCCGCTCCAACAGACCCACGCCGACTTTTGGCGGGGTTGTCTCGACGCCCTCAGCGGGGACCTCGCAGCGGGGATCTCAACCGTAGCCCGTGCTCGAACGAGGTATCGGGAGCTCGGAATGCGCGCATTTTTCGGGGGGTCCGCGAACCCGCAGGCGGAGCTCGAGGTGCTCGCCGACGATCCGGCCGCCGCCGAGCAGACGCTGCAGGAAGGCCTGGCGGAGCTCGAACAGCTCGGAGACAAGTCGTACAGCTCGACACTCCTGGCGGGGCTTGCGGAGGCGCTCTACGAGCAAGGTCGGCTGGACGCGGCCGACGATGTGCTCGCCCAGGCCGAGTCGCTTTCGGCCGCCGACGACGCAATCAATCTCGCCTGGTTCCCGATTTTGCACGCGAAGGTGCTCGCCCGGCGCGGGCGCCTCGCCGAGGCGGAGGCACATGCCCGGGAGGGCGTTGCCCGCTCACAGCGTTTGAAGGGGCACATGCGGCACGTTGCCTACGCGCACGAGGCGTTGGCGGAAGTGCTTCAGCTCGCGGGGCGTACCGAGGAGGCCCGAGCGGAAGGCGAGCGCGCCCTCGAGCTCTACGAGCAGAAGGGCGTCGTCCCCGCGATCGAACGCACGCGCGCACTCCTCGCCGAGCTCGTCGCGACATAGGATCGCCGCGTGGCGCAACAGCAGCCCGAGCGATACACCGGCGAGACGCTGCCCGCGTGGAGCCTCCCGGCCGCGGCGTCCGAGACGATCGGAATCGGAGTGGAGTGGCCGGAACGCGTCACGCGCGACTGGGCGCTCGGCGGCTCGACCGGGGCGGGTATCCGCGTCTGCATCCTCGACAGCGGCGTGCAGCCCGACCACCCCAGGATCGGTCCGCTCGAGGGCGCAGTCGCGCTGCGGAAGACCGAAGAAGGCGAGATCGTCGTCGAGGACGATTCCGAAGGCGATCTCTGCGGCCACGGCACCGCCTGCGCGGGCATCGTTCGAGCCCTGGCGCCCGACGCACGGTTGTTCAGCGTCCGCGTGCTCGGCGCCGGCTTCAAGGGCAGCGGCGCCGTGCTTCTCGAAGGATTGCGCTGGGCGATCGGCCAGGGATTCGACGTCGTCAACATGAGTCTCTCGACGACGAAGAAGCAGTTCTCGGGCCTGCTCCACGAGCTGGCCGACAGCGCGTACTTCCGGCGCACCGTCCTCGTTGCCTCGGCGCACAACATGCCCGTCGAGAGCTACCCGTGGCGCTTCTCGTCGGTCATCTCGGTGGGAAGCCACGAGGAGCAGGATCCGCTGACGTTCTTCTACAACCCGTCGCCCCCGGTCGAGTTCTTCGCCCGTGGCGTGAACGTCGACGTCGCCTGGATGGGCGGCGCAACGGTTCGCTCCTCCGGCAACAGCTTCGCGACACCGCATATGAGCGGGATCTGCGCCCTGATCCTGGCCAAGCATCCCGAGCTGACGCCCTTCCAACTCAAGAGCGTGCTCTACCTGACAGCATCGAACGTCGGAGGCGCCGCGTGACCGAGAGCAACCTGCAAGCCGCCGTTTCCGCGGGAGTCTTATCCGCCGAGGACGAGCACCGCGCCCTCCTTCGGTCGATCGTCGAGGTGGCTCGGGCGATCTTCTCCGCGAAAGCGGCGTCGATATTCCTCCACGACGAAGAAGCGGACGAGCTCGTCTTCGAGGCCGTTGCCGGCGAAGGCTCGGACAGCCTCGTCGGGATGCGTTTCCCGTCGAGCACGGGCATCGCCGGCTGGACGCTCGTCACCCGCCAGCCGCTCGTGATCGAAGACCTTCGGCAGGATCCACGCTTCTCGCGCGAGCAGGCAGAGAGCACCGGGTACGTTCCCGAGGCGATGATGTCGGTGCCGCTGCTGCACGACGAGCGGGTCCTCGGGGTCCTCCAGGTGCTCGACCGTTCGCAGGCCGTCGAATTCTCCCTCGGCCACATGGAGCTGCTCGGCCTCTTCGCTAACCAGGCCGCGATCGCCCTCGATCTCCTTCAGCGCGCGCGTCATGCCCGGTCGGTGTTGACCGAAAGCGGCCGCGAAGCCGGCGTCATCGCCCGCGTGGCGTCGGCGCTCGAGGATCTTGACGAGGCGCAGCGGGAGCCGGCGCTGAGGCTGCTCGCGGCGCTCGACGACGTCCTGCGCGCGGACGTGTCCTTCTAATCACAGAAAGCGTTCGGGCCGGGAGGTTCCCGGCCCGAACGGCGCTCTCAACTGAAATCGCTGCCTACGGAGAAGGCGGGAGCGGCGACGGTGGCCGGGGGGACGGCGGCGAGTGTGCCTCGACGTCGTCGTCCTCGTCGGTCTGGAACTTCTCCCCCTCCAAGTCTGGGGTAGCTCCGTGACCCTCGACGTCCTCCTCCTCGTCGCGGATCTCCTCGCGTGGCTCGTCGGTCATCTTTCCTCCTTCCGAAACTTTGCTGACGTTCAACTAGACGCGGTTTCTGTCGCGAATCTTCCCTCGCCAGCTTCAAAAACTCAATCGTCCCTGCGATTCTTTACTGAATGGACGCGCTGCGGCGGCAACTGCTCGACTCGGTGCGCGCCTTCAAGGGGATCTACTCCAACCAGAGCCTGCGTCGCATCCAACTCGCCTGGATCGGCTCTTCCGTCGGAACATGGGGCTACGTCGTCGCGCTGATGGTGTACGCCTACCGCCAAGGGGGCCCCGGCGCGGTCGGGTTGGTCGGCCTGATCCGCTGGTTCCCCGCAGCCATCGCTGCTCCGTTCGGCGGGATGGTGGGCGATCGCTTCCCGCGCCTGCGCGTGATGATCGTCTCCGACCTCGTCCGCGCCTCGGCGATGATCGCAGCCGCTGCTGCAATCGCACTGAGCGCGCCCGCGGTCGTCGTCTATCTCCTTGCGATCCTGGTCACGCTCGTGACGCAGGCGTTCCAGCCTGCCGAGTCGGCCTTGCTCCCCATCCTCGCGGAGTCGCCCGAACAGCTTGCGGCGGCAAACGTCGCCTCGTCGACGATCGAATTCGCCGGGTACTTCGTCGGGCCGGCACTGGGCGGTGTCATCCTCGCCGTCTCGAACGTCGAGACCGTGTACGCGTTGACCGCCGTCGCTTTCCTGTGGTCCGCGGCGATGCTCGCGCTCATCAAGCTGTCCGCAGCCGAACCGGTCAGAGAAGCAGCGCACGGCGGCTGGCAGCAGGAGGCGCTGGCCGGCTTCGCGACGATCGGGCGCGACTGGAGGCTCCGCCTGATCGTGGGTCTCTTCGCCGTCCAGACGCTCGTTTACGGCGCTTTCGTCGTTCTCACCGCGGTCGCCGCGATCCGGCTGCTCGATCTCGGCGCGCCGGGAATCGGCTACCTGAACTCCGCCCTGGGCGTCGGTGGGCTGATCGGCGGCGTCGTCGCCGTCGGGTTGGTCGGCATCCGCAGACTGGGACTCGCATTCGGTCTGGCGCTCATTCTCTGGGGCGGCCCGATCCTCCTCGTCGGGCTCTGGGCGGAGCCTGCTCCGGCCTTCATCCTGATCGGTCTGGCAGGCATCGGTATGACCCTCGGAGACGTCGCCGGCTTCACGCTTCTCCAGCGTGTGGTTCCCGAGAAGGTGCTCGCGCGTGTGTTCGGTGTCCTCCATAGCGGCTTCTTCGCCGGTTCCGGAATCGGCGCGATCGTTGCGCCGGCTCTTGTCAGCGCCTTCGGCATCCGGACGGCGCTGATCGTGACGGGAGCGATTCTGCCCGCGTTGACGATTCCGGCTTTCGGGATGCTCGCACGCATTGACACGACGCTCACGGTCCCGACCGCCGAGCTGGAGCGCCTGCGCGCGATCCCGATGTTCGCGCCGCTACCGGCGCCGACGCTCGAGTCGCTCGCGGCCAGCCTCGCGCGCGTGCAGGTCGGCGCAGGCGAGACGGTTTTCCGGCAAGGCGACGCCGGCGACCGCTTCTACATCGTCGATTCCGGCGAGGTCGAGATCGAAATCGGCGGCCGCGAGGCGAACGTCCTCGGCCCCGGCGAGTCCTTCGGCGAGATCGCGCTTCTCCGCGACATTCCCCGTACGGCGACCGCGCGTGCTCGAAAGGCAACCCAGCTCTTCGCGCTCGAGCGCGACGCGTTCCTCGGCGCCGTCACCGGCCACGCGGCGAGCAGCGAGGCGGCCGAGGGCGTCGTCGTCGCTCGACTCGGGCTCACGTACTAAGGCGCTTGCCGAGCGCGACGAGATCTTCGGCGGCGCGCCCCGGATCGCCGCTCAGCGCAACGGTCTCCGCGCCCTCGAGGTCGACCTCGACCCGTCCGCCGAAAACGACGCAGCGAACGCCTTCCTCACGGCAGACGCGGAGCGCCTCGCCGGGCGCCTTGCCGGTTGTGCTCGTTGCGTCGACCCTTCCTTCGCCGGTGACAACGAGGTCGGACTGACGCGCGTGCGTGCGGAAATCGAGGCGCTGCAAGACCTCCTGCGCGCCGGGAACAAGCTCGGCCCCGAGCGACGCCAGCGCAGCGCCGAGGCCTCCGGCCGCGCCGGCTCCGGGAAGCTCGGAATAAGGCGCCAGCTCGCGCATCGAGGCGAGCCGCCCCTCGAGCAGCTCGACCTGCGCGGGAGTCGCCCCCTTTTGCGGGGCGAAGCGACGCGCGGCGTCGCGTAGGGGAACAAGGGCGTCGCAAAGGACCGTCGTCGGCGCCGGTAGCTTCGGCACGACGTCGAGCAGCCCCGCCCCGCCGTCGACGTTCGCCGTCCCGCCGAGGCAAACGAGCAGGCGCGGAGCCTCGACCGCCGCGATCAGCTCGCCGAGCCCCCGGCTCGTAGCGGCGAGCGGATCGAGCCGTTCGGGGTCGAGCGGGATCGCCTCCGCCGCCTCGACGAGAGCAGAGCCGTCCGGTAGCTCGCGGATCGGCGCTTTGTGCGGTCGCCCGAACGCATCCGGCACGACGAGCTGCTCGCGGACGCGAGCGCCGAGCACGTCGCCCGTCCCTTCGCCCCCGTCCGCGATCGGCAGCTCGTCGACGTCCGTGCCGCCGCTCCGCAGCCCCTCGGCCAACTGCGCCGCGGCTTCTCGCGCGGAGAGTACGCCTTTGAGGCTAGCCGGGGATGCGAGCGCGCGCACGCGACTCCGACGGCGGCGGCTCTTCGGGGACTTCCGCGGCCTCGGCGCCGGGCATGACGCGGAGCATCGCGAAGGACAGCCCTTCGCGGGCGATGAACAGCGCGCCCACGCCGACGCCGACCGAGGCCTCGATCGCCTGAAGCCCGAACCCGTACGCGACCCCGCGGGCCTTGGCGACGCCGTAGCTGATCAGCGGCAGCGCGATCGCCGCCTGCACGAGCCCCACGTTTCCCGGCCATAGGGGGAAGAGCGTGGCGATGTTCATCAGGACGAGCACGAGCGCCGCGGCCGGCAGCGGCGCGTGGATGTGGAAAGCCCGCATCGCCGAGTAGACCGCGAAGAGTTGGCAGAGCCAGCCGAGACACTGGAAGAACGCCGCACCCAGGGCGGGCAGCGGGGAATGGAGCACACCGAGTCCGTAGCGGGCCATCGTGATCAGCCGCCGGGCCGGGCCGAGCTCGTCGAGGACCGAGGTGCTGTGGCGGCGCGCGCTTGCGAGCCCGAAGCAGAGCAGGGCGAACCCGAGCCCGAGCACGACCTCGAGGCTCGTAAACGCCCAGTGCGGCACCTTCGCGGTCAGCAGCACGTAACCGACGAGCAGCAGCGACGGGACGAGATCGAAGAGCCGGTGTGCGAACACCGTCCCGAGCAGAGACGCCCAGGCGCCCTCTCGCCCGGGAAGCTTCCGCGTCAGCACGCCGACACGCGCGAGCTCGCCGATCCGGCCCGGAAGCACCGCATTCGCGAACAGGCCGACCGAGAAGGCGGAGAAGACGAGCCGAAAGCGCGGGTGCGGGTCCGGAAGCGCCTGGTTGATCACGATCGTCCACGCCACCGAGCGCACGAGGACGGAAAGGAGGTTGAAGCCGATCGCGATGACGACCCAGTGCCACTTGACGACGGTGAACGCGTCTCCGACCGTCCCCCAGTTCGGCCCGCGCCACCAGACGAGTGCGCCGACGCCGGCCGCGGCAATGATGACGATCATGAGCCGCAAGGAGCGGCTCTTCGCCAGCGCGAGCTTCAACCCGCCGCCGCGAGCGCGGCCGGCTCTCTCCCGGTGACGCGCTCGTAGATCGAGAGCAGGCGCCGAGCGATGTCGGTCCACGAATAGCGACGTGCGCGCTCCCGTGCGGCCAAGCCGGCCACTTGGCGGCGACGCTCGTCCGCCAGCAAGCTTGCGACCGCCTCGGCGAGCGCCCCGGGATCCTCGGGCGGCACGAGCAGACCGGTCTCCGCCGTCATCACGTCACGGTAGCCGGAGATATCCGAGGCGACGACGGGCGTCGCGCACGCGAACGCCTCGGTCAGGACCATGCCGAAGCTCTCTCCGCCGAGCGACGGGGCGACGAAAGCCTTCGCGGCGAGGAGCTCCCGCGTTCGTTCGTCCTCGTGCACGAATCCGAGCGCATCGATGCCCTCGTCGGGAATCCGGAGGCGTGTGAGCAGCAGGCGGACCTGGAGCGGGTCGGCTCCGAGAATGCGGAGGCGGGCGCCCGTCCGGCGCCGGATCTCCGGCCACGCGCGGAGCAAGACGTGCAGTCCCTTCCGCGGCTCGTGGCGGCCGACGAAAACGATCGAGTTCTCGCGGCCTGCCGGGTCCGCATCCTTCGGCATCGCGACGCCGTTCGGGATCACCTCGTATTCGCCCGGGAGGTACTTCTCGGCCGAGGCCGCCGCCCGCTCGGAGACGGCGATCCGATGATCGAGCCGCTCGGCGAGGAAGCCCCAGACGGGTGTCGCGATCTTCATCCAGCCGAGCTCGCCCGAGGCGTGGAAGGTCGCCACAAGCGGGATGCGCGCCAACGAGAGCGCGGCGACTCCGATCGCGGGCGTCATCGGCTCGTGGAGGTGCAGGACGTCGAACTTCTCGCGCTCGAGCACCTCGCGGATCCGGAAGATCGCGTTGGGACTGAGCACGATGTTCGGCAGCGCGCCGTTGGCCGGGACGATCACCGAACGACCGACGGGGATGACATACGCCGGCGGGCGGCCATGTCGACCCTCGCGTGGGTGGAGGTACTTCGTCAGCCGGCCCGGCGGATCGTGGCCGATGATGATCCGCGCGTCGACACCGAGCTCCTCGATCGCCCGCGCTTGGTGGTCGGCGTGCTCGGGGACGCCACCCCAGAACGACCACGAGTACGGGACGACGATCCCGACCTTCATCCGCGTGATCATGCCCGAGTACGAAGTTTTAAGCCGACGCCTCGGGGCTACCCGGCTCGGCCGTCGCCCGCGACCGCGCGGCCCGGTTCCTCGGGCTTCGCGGCCTCGTCCGCTTCCGCCGGCGTTCGCCGCTGATCGACGGTAGCCCGCGCGAGCGTCTCCTTGTCCACGTTGAGCGGATGGTGGCAGGCGGCGAGGTGACCGTTGCCGTAGTGGGTGAGCGGCGGCTCGACGTGCGTGCAGATGTCGGTCGCGTAGCGGCAGCGCGGGTGGAAGCGGCATCCCGACGGCGGATTGATCGGCGACGGCACGTCGCCCTCGAGCACGATCCGCTCACGGGCTGCGGATTCGCGCGGGTCCGGGATCGGCACCGCGGAGAGCAGCGCCTCTGTGTACGGCATGATCGGCCGCTCGTAGAGCTCCTCCGCCGGCGAGATCTCGACGATCTTGCCGAGGTACATGACCGCGATCCGGTCCGAGACGTGTCGGACGACGCCGAGGTCGTGGGCGATGAACACGTACGTGAGCTCGAAATCCTCCTGCAGGTCGGCGAGGAGGTTGATCACCTGCGCCTGGATCGAGACGTCGAGCGCGGAGACCGGCTCGTCGGCGATCACGAGCTTCGGGCGCAGAGCGAGTGCCCGCGCGACGCCGATTCTCTGTCGCTGCCCGCCCGAGAACTCGTGCGGAAAGCGGTTGTAGTGCTCCGGCGAGAGCCCGACCTTCTCGAGCAGCTCCTGGACCTGCCGGCGCCGCTCGCGTCGATCGCCGATCCCGTGGATCTCCAGCGGCGCGCCGACGATGGAGCCGACGCGCTTGCGCGGGTTCAGCGAGGCATACGGGTCCTGAAAGATGATCTGGAGCTCACGCCGCAACGGCCGCATGCCGCGGCGCGAGAGCTTCGAGATATCGTCGCCGTCGAAGACGAGGCGGCCGTCCGTGAGGTCGTAGAGCCGAACGAAGCAACGACCCAGCGTCGACTTGCCGCAGCCCGACTCGCCGACGAGGCCGATTGTCTCGCCGCGATGGATCTCGAGCGAGACGTCGTCGACCGCATGGACCCTCGCGATCTCACGCTGGAACAAGATCCCCCGCTTGATCGGGAAGTACTTGACGACGTGCTCGGCCTGAAGGAGGAAATCTCCGTTCGTCGAGCTCACGCCGTCTCCGCCAGCTCAGGGTTGATCGTTGCGTCGCGGCGCGCCCGCTTGTCCTCGACGGTGAGATGGCAGGCGTCGAGGTGCGCGCCCTCGACCTTCGCGGTCAGCTGAGGATCCTCGGCCCGGCAGCGGTCGAAGGCCTGCGGGCACCGCGGCCGGAAGCTGCACCCGTGTGGCCTGTTGATCAGCGACGGCGGCTGGCCGGCGATCGCCGTCAGCCTGCGCGGCTTCGGCCGGTCGAGCCTGGCGATCGAGCCCAGTAGCCCCCAGGTGTACGGGTGCTGCGGGTCGTAAAAGATCTCCTCCTTGTCGCCCTGCTCGACGATCCGGCCCGCGTACATGACGATGATCCGATCGGCGATGTCAGCAACGACGCCGAGGTCGTGCGTGATCAGCGCCACCGCAGAGCCGAACTCTCGCTGCAGGTTCTTGATGAGCTCCAGGATCTGAGCCTGGATCGTCACGTCGAGCGCCGTCGTCGGCTCGTCTGCGATCAGTAGATCCGGATTGCACGAGAGCGCAAGGGCGATCATCACGCGCTGGCGCATCCCGCCAGAGAACTGGTGCGGGTAGTCGTCGATCCGTTGCTCCGGCCTCGGAATCCCGACCTGCGCCAGGAGCTCGATGGCACGCCGCCGCGCCTGCCCTTTCTTCAGGTCGTAGTGCTCGTTCAGCTGCTCCTCGATCTGCCAGCCCACGCTGTAGACCGGGTTCAACGAGGTCATCGGGTCCTGGAAGATCATTGCGATCTCCTCGCCGCGGACCTCGCGCATCGCATCTTTCGAGACCCCCATCAGGTTCCGGCCCTTGTAGAGGATCTCCCCCTGGTACATGACGTTCGGGTCGGTGATCAACCGCATGACCGACATCATCGTCACGCTCTTGCCGGAGCCCGACTCGCCGACGATCCCGAGCACTTCTCCTTCGTCGAGCGTGAACGAGATCCCGTCCACCGCACGGACGATCCCGTCCTCCGTCCGGAAGGAGACCTTGAGATCGCGGACTTCGAGGAGCGGCTCGGCCATCAGGCGAGCCGAACCCTCGGATCGAGCCAGGCGTAGACGAGATCGACGAGAGCGCTCGCGAGCGTGATGAAGAAGGCTGCGTAGATCACCGTCGTCATGATCACGGGAAGGTCGAGGGCGGTAAGCGAGTTGTAGGTCAGCAACCCGACGCCCGGGAGACCGAAGACGACCTCGGTAAGCAGCGCGCCGCCGCCCACAAGGACGGCGAAGTCGAGTCCGAACAGGCTGACGAAGGTGATCATCGACGTCCGGAGCGTGTGGCGGAAGAGAACACGTCGTTCCGATAACCCTTTCGCGCGCGCCGTGCGGATGTAGTCCTCGCTGTCGGTCTCGATCAGGTTCGCGCGCAGAACGCGAGCGTAGAAGCCGATGTACAGCACCGAAAGCGTCAGCCACGGGAAGAACAGCTGCTTGAACCACATGAACGGATCCTGGGTCAGCGGTGTGTATCCGAGCGGCGGCACCCAGCTGAAGAGGAACGAATCGTGGAGGCGACTCTGGGTGATCAAGTTCACGACCTCGCCGAGCCAGAAGACCGGGATCGAGATCCCGATCAGCGCAAGGATCATCAAGAGGGGGTCGAAGATCGTGCCCCTGAGGACCGCGGCGGCGACCCCGAAGAGAATGCTGAAGATGATCCAGATGATCGCCGCCCCGAAAACGAGCGACAAGGTCACCGGCGCTGCACTCGTGATCTCGGGGATCACGCGCGTGTGGCTTCCGTAGGAGATCAGGTCGCGCGTGATGAACATGTGCTTCATCATCAGCCCGTAGCGGACGGGCAGAGACCGGTCGAGACCGAACTCGTGCTTGATGTTCTTGATCGTCTCGGGGGACGGGTTTCTGCCTGCCATCTGGCGGGCGGGGTCGACGCCCGGCGTGGCGAAGAAGATCAGGAACACGAGCACGGAGATCGCGAAGAGGACGAGGGCCATCCAGAGCAGCCGGCGGATGATGAAGGCGACCACGCGCCTAGCCCTTGACGCGCACCTTCGACCTGGGGTCGAGCGCGTCGCGCAAGCCGTCCCCGAGCACGTTCATCGCCAGGACCGTCAACACGATCATGATCCCGGGTGCGATCGCGACCCACGGGCGCGTGTAGAGCAGCGACTGGCCGTCCTGGATAATCGTCCCCCAACTCGCCTTCGGCGGCTGGACGCCAATCGACAGGTACGACAGCGCCGACTCGGTAAGGATCGTCGTCGCGATCATCAGTGGCATCAGCACGATCACCGTCGAGGCCACGTTCGGCAGGACCTCCTTGAAGATCAGGCGGAAGTTCGAGGCGCCCTGGGCGATTGCCGCCTCGACGAACTCCTTCTCGCGAAGCGAGAGAACTTGTCCGCGGATCGGCCGGTAGACGTACGGCACATAGATGAAGCCGATGATGAGCAGCGGAATCCAGAGGCTGGCCGCGCTGAGGTGGATGAAGCCGATCTTGAGCCCGCTTGGAGCCGTCAACAACACCGTCGCTATCGAGATAGCCAGTAGGTAGAGCGGGAACGCCCAGATCAGGTCCATCACCCGCGAGATGATCGAGTCCGTCCAGCCGCCGAAGAAACCGGCGACGAGTGCAAAGAACAACGCGATCAGCGACGCGAGCAGGGCCGAGCCGATCCCGATCTCGAGCGAGGCGCGCCCGCCGTAGAGCACGCGCGCGGCGACGTCTCGTCCCTGGTTGTCCGCGCCGATGAAGTACTTGGAGTGCCAGGTCGGCCCGATCGGCGTCTCGCCGAGACCGAGCTTGCCGCCGCCCTGCTGGAGGACCGGCACGGTCTTCCCGTCGATCGTCACCGTTCCGGAGATGTTCGAGTCGAACGGGCTCGTATCGGCGACGTAGTTCGAGTAGAGAGGCGCGGCCAAGCTGACGGCGACGATCAGGAGGAAAAGGGCGAGGGCAGCGAGGGCGACCTTGTTCCGCACCAGTCGCCGGCCCGCGAGCGCCCAGGGACTGCGGCCGACGATGTCGCCGCCGGTCTCCTCAGCATCGAGGACGATGCCCTCGGCTTCAGGCTCGAAAACGGCCACGCCGTCCTGCCCCGCTCCGCCTTACTTCACGGACGCCTGTGCGAGCAGGAAGTACCACTGTGGGCTGAACTGGTAGCCCTTCACGCGCTTCGAGAGGAAGTCGATGTACTTCGGGTTGAACATCGCCACCCACGGCGCCTGATCTGTGACTGCCTTGTCGATCGACTCCCACTTCTTGTTCGCCCCGCTCGGATCCGTGATGCCCTGTTGGAGCGCCTGATCCATCTGCGCCTGGATTCCCTTGTTGCAAAACTCCGCGATGTTCGGGCTCGCGTTCGAGTTCGGGATGAACGACCCGCAGCCGAGCAGGATGTTCAGGAAGTCCGATGCCGCCGGATAGTCCTGATACCAGCTCGACCAGCAGAACTGAACCTTGTTCTTCGAGTTCTGGCAGTACGGGTACTGGATGTCCGGGCTGAGCGCCTGCAGCTGGGCCTTGTACCCGAGCTGGTTCAGGAGGCCGACGAAGTACTCACCGAGCGCCTTGTCGGTCTCGACGGTGTCCGTGTTGACTTTGACCGAGGCGCCCTTCGTCCCAGAAGCCGCGACGAGCTGCTTCGCCTTCGTCATGTCGGGCGCTGTCCACTTGCCGCTCCCAGGGTTCTTCGTGTATGGGCAGTACGGCTTGTAGCCGGGGAAGTTCGGGGGCAGGATCTGACACGTCGGCACGGCCAGCTTCGGGCCGCCGTAGATCTTTACGAGCGCGTTGCGGTCGGTCGCGTAGTTGACCGCCTGCCGAGCCTTGAGGTTGTTGAACGGCGGAATGCGGACGTTCATCGCGATGTACCAGACCGCCGTCAGCGGATTCACGTGGACTTGGTCCCCATACTTCGTCGAGATCTCGTTCAGACGGTCCGAAGGGGGCGTGTCGAACATCCAGTCGGCCTGGCCGTTCTCGACCTGGGTGACCTCCGCCTCTGCGGAGAGACCGAACTTCTGGATGATCACGTCAGGGTTGCCGTTCGGCTGCGCGTCCTTCGACCACTCCTTGAAGAACGTGTTCCGGACGAGCTTGATCTGCTTGTTCGGGTTGTACTGGACGAACTTGTACGGGCCGGTGCCCGGCGGCGGGATCTGGACTTCCTTGTTCGGCGTGCCGGTCGGGAGAATGAAGCCGAACGGGACCGCGAGCTTGTCCAGGAACTCGGGGTCGCCCTTCGTCAAGTGGAACGTGACGGTTCCCTTGGCGTCGTTGACCACGACGCCCTTGTCGAGATTGCACGTCTTCGGGCTCTTGACGCAGGCGTCACCGCCGACGATGACGTTGTACCAGGTGCCTGCATTCGGGCTCTGGCCGATCTTGAAGAGCCGCTCGAACGTGTACTTGACGTCACT
>DASQWX010000090.1:0-5597 GCA_035640035.1 Gaiellaceae bacterium | reverse complement strand
ATTCTCACACCGCCGGACTGAGCAACAAAGATGGGCCGTTGGACCTATTGCCCTCGGCCGGGAAATGCAGCAAGACTGGGCGAGTGGGTGAGCCGGACCCGATCCGCGTCCTTTTGGTGGACGACGATCCCGGTTTCCTGGAAGCACTCGAAGCTCTCTTCGCCGACGACGAACGCTTCGAAATCGTCGGCACTGCCGGAGACGGCGAGGAGGCCCTGGCGCTCGCGATCTCGCTGCGACCAGACGTCGTCACCATGGATATCGAGATGCCCCGCCTGGACGGGGTCGAGGCGACGAGGCAGATTCGCGCCGAGGTACCTGAGACCCACGTGGTCGTCGTCAGCGCGTCAGCACACGCGAGCCGCGCCGAGGTGGCGCGCGAGGCGGGCGCCTCTGCCTACGTCTCCAAGTCCGTCTTCGCCGACGAGCTCCTGGCGACGGTCGCTGCGGTCGCCCGGGGCGAGAACTTCGTCGCCGCCTAAGTACCGGCGCGAACTTCGTCGCCGCCTAGGTTCCGGCGAGAACGATGCAGGCGTCGTGCGAGGAGCGCGCGACCTGCCGACGGTGGACGAGCCGGCCCTTACCGTCGAAGATGCACAGGCTCCCCTGGCCGAGACCAGGCGTGACGACCCACTGATCCGCCTGCTGGACGTTGTACGAGCCTTTGGGAACGGCGGCGACGCGGAGCTGACCGCCGGCGCGGTCGTGGACGCGCAGCGTGCCGCTGTCTCCGCTCGTCACGAAGGCCCGGTCGCCGTCAAAGGTGATGTGCTGCGGAGGAAGATCCGCAACCGGGCGAGAGACGACGCGGGTCGTTCGCCGGTCGTAGATCGCGAGCTCGTTCCGGTCGCCCGAGCTGACCCACACGCGGCGGCCATCCGGCGAGAAGGCAACGTCGTGGGCCAGGAAAGGTGGCCGGATGAGGCGGACGAGCCTCGGCCGGTCGCGCCGCTTGATGTCGACCACCGCGACCTGCTCCGCCTTTGCCCCGAGCGCGATCCAGAGGCGGCGCGCAGCCGGGTCGATCGAGATGTGGCGCGCAAGGTCGCCGACGCGCGTCCGGAAGAGGACGCGTCCTCGCAAGACGTCGAGAGCGACCACCTCCCCACGCTGGGCATCCGTGACGTAGGCATGGCGTCCGTCGGGATGTCCGGCCGTGTAGCGCGGTTCGCCGAACCCTCGCAGGACGTGAACGACCTTCTGCGTGCGGCCGCGGACGATCGTCACCACCCCGATCTCGGAGTGCGCGACGACGGCGACGCCCCCGACGGTCTCGATGCTCCGCGGCTTGGGAAGCGTCTGCACGGACCGACGGATCTTTCCCGTCGCCAGGTCGACGACGACAAGCCGAGCCTCTTCGTCGGCCGTCACCACGGCGACGGGCCGCCCGCCGACTCGCGCGAGCGCCTTCGGCGCGAGCGCCAACGTCGCGGCACCGGCTAGAAACGAGCGACGATCCACGTCCTTTCTACGTCAGCCTCCTTTCCCGGCGTCCCTGCGCCTTACAAGACGCCGTTTTCCGATTTTCAAATGGGGTACGAGGGGCCGGAACGAAGGAGGTGACCGAACGGAATGGCCTATTACGCACCCACAGCCACGAGATCGCGGCCCGGCGTGGGCCTCGTCCTACTCGTGTACTTGATCGTCGGGGCGATCATTGCGGCCACCCATCACTACTGGTCCAATCTCCACAACCTGAAGCAGATCGGGTCGGCGCTGCTCGCGACCGTCCTCTGGCCACTGATTCTGATCGGGATCAATCTGCACATTCACTAGCCCTGGATAGGGACTGTCCCCGAAATGGGGACAGTCCCTACGGGCGCACGACCGAAAACCTGGCGCTGACGAAGTCACCGTTCCGCCCGACTTCGTCCAGGCGCAGCTCGAGCCGGCGCGGCAGGAGCGGCGCGCCGCCGCCCAGCGTGACCGGGGCGATCGACACGATTACCTCGTCCAGAAGGCCTGCGTCTGCGAACTGACCCGCCAGGTCGCCGCCGCCGACGATCCAGACGTTCCGTGGTCCCGCCGCGGCGACCATCTCCGCGTGGACGGATTCGACGCCACCGCTCGTGAACTCGATCTGCGCGTCACTGACGATCGGCAGCTGCCGATGGGTGAAGACCCAGCACGGGATGTCGTAAGGCCACTTCCAATCCACCGGGTCGGTGTCTCGGAACTCGTGCTCGAGAATCCATTCGTAGGTGGTCGACCCCATCGCCATCGCTCCGACTTCCGCGATGAACTCGCCGTAGCTCAACAGCCCGTCTTCCTCTCGCCGACGGGTGAACAGCCAGTCCAGCGAGTTGTCGGGATCGGCGATAAAGCCGTCGAGAGAGGTCGCCGTGTAGTACTGCGTCTTGCCCAAGACCACTCAGCAGGGATGGTGGGGCCGCCAGTCGATCGTCTCGCCGCGGAGGACGATCCGGGTCGTGCCGAGATTGTTCTGCTCGTTCGACTCCAGCAGACGGTTCTCGGGGTCGGCGCGCGAGACGAGGCAGTATGCGGCGTCCGCAAGCGTCGAAATATCGAGCTCTTGGCCGGAGACCCGGGAACCGTAGATGTCGCCCCAACCGATCGAGATCCCTCCGACCGAGTCCCGACGGCAGCTGCCGTAGACCTTCCGACGCGGCGAACCCGGCGCCTTCGGGAGACGGCGCTTCGTGTCGAGTACGCAAGAACTGATCTTCTTTCCGGCCACGAGGACCGAGCCGGTCGAACCCGGAGCCCGAAGCTCGTAGAGGGCGTACTCGGCGAGCGCCTCGAAGTGCCAGTGCTTATGCGCAGGGTGAAAGCGCGTACAGCCCGCAGGCCGTGTCCGAAAATGGACGTCGACCTGGCGCGCAAAGCGCCCGTCCCCGTCCGCGTCGCGGTAAATGCGCTGGTACGAGGTTCGGTCGTCGCCGAGGTTCCCGTTGCGATTGCAATCGCCGATTCGAGGGCGGAGCTCGAGCGGGCCGCGTCCGATGTTGACGACCTCGTTCGAGAAGCGAACAACCCGCCTCCCATGCTTCCCAACCTGAACGAAGATCTTGGCCGGGACCCGCGTCACCAGGTCGGGAAGGAGATCGCGCGATGGACCTGCGCTGCCGGCCGCGCCGGCAAGCACGAGGACGGCCGCGAACAGGAGTGGCGCGAGCCGGAGAAGCAACGTGCCCAGCCTAGCGGCCGTTCCGTGGGGACTCGGCGCCGCTTCCACGCCGCCCCGATGCTTACCCGGGCGGCCACCCGCGACGGTTCTTCCGAACCATCTGCCGAATCGTGACGAGGCGGCTCCCGGTCCAGCGAAGCCACGTCAGACGTACTCTGCGGTAGCAGCAGTGAACGCCGCGGCCGCGGAAGTCGACGCCCTCGCGGACCACGAGAGCGCCGCCGGCGAACGACATCGTTCCCTGGTCGAGCGCCAGGTCTTTCACGAGCGTCTGACGCAGCCGGTAGCCGCTGCTCGCGAACAGGTGGTACGTCCCGACGCCGGCGCTCCCGTCGGTGTCGAAGAAGACCAGGATCTCGGGTCGCCGGTCGCCCGAGATGTCGCCGAGGCTAACTCTGAAGCCCACCAAGTTAACTTGGTTGTTCACCAGCGTCTCGTACGTGTAGACGCGGTGCCAACTCGCCGCGTTGCCGCGATCGAGCTGCCAGATCGCGATACCGCGGCGCTGCCAGATCGCCGACTGCCCGTTGCGGGTGAAATGTGCCCGGTCCCAGCTGACGATCAGCTGCCTCGGCCTGCGCTCGACGTAGTCCGCGCTGTCGAGATTCGCGTCGATCGGAACGGCGTTCGAGAGGGCGAGCCCATGAGGATCCGTTGAGCCCTCGACGAGCGTCGGGATCGGCGCCGGAACCCGCCCAGCCCGCCTCGAGCCGTTGATGACCTCCACCTTCGTGGTCGTCAGCTCGACGGTCCGGGTGCGGTTCTCAGAGCGTGTCAAGACCGCGACGGCGACGCCGGCACCAAAGGGGACGACGAGCAAGGCCAGCGCGAGCTGAAGGCGGCGCATCCTCCGACTTTAGGAGCGCGCGACCTGGCCTCGGTCTATGCCCGGTACATCAACGGTGGAGATCCGGTGTCGCCGAGCGTTGGGCCGGCCGGCGGGCTGCTATACCGGCGACGATGCGTGTCGTCGCCGTGCCGGCGCTGGCTCTCGCCCTCTCGGGGTTCGCCACCAGCGCCACCGTTCCACCGCACGTCATCGAGGCGGTTCATGGGCGCGTCGTCGGTTGGGCGAGAACCGGTCCCGACTGGTTCGTCGTCTACCTGAAGGGCGCCGGAAAGGCTTGGTGTGGATTCGAGGGCGCGACGTGGCGGATGGCGCTCGTCGCTACCAAGCCGCTACCCGTCCACGTCGCCGCGGATCGGAAGATCGGTGGGGCGATGTGTGGCAACGAGCTCGCCTGGGTTCAAGGCGGCCGGTTCAGCGACGGACACCACCGGGAGGCCGCGTTCATGCTCTGGACAACACCGTCGATCGGCGCGACGACTTACATCTACCGCGTCGGCGGGAACCGCTTCCGCCTCCTCGCGTCCTTCGTCGGCGATCGTGTCGTCATCCGCCCCGGTGTCGTCAGGGTCAGCTTCGAGAATCGTGGTCGCAGCCCCCACGGTGAGCTCATGGACGTGTACCACTTCTCGCATGGGCGCTACCGTCTCGTCGTTAGGCGCTAACCCGCCGAAAGGGCCAGTAATGAATCCACATGTCGCCGTGATCACGCTCGGCGTCCGAGACCTTCAGCGGGGCCGGAGCTTCTACAACGAGGGGCTCGGGTGGCCGATCCAGCAGGAGGACGTCAACTGGGTGTGCTTCACCCTCGGTAACGGAAGCTCGGCCCTCGCTCTGTACCCATGGGACGAGCTCGCCGCCGACGCCCAGGTGCCTGCCGAGGGCAGCGGCTTCCGCGGCGTCACGCTCGCGTACGTCGTGCGGTCAGAGGAACGAGTCGACGCGATTCTGGCCGAGGCGGAACGTGCGGGCGGAAGCATCGCCAAGCATCCCACTCGCGCCTCGTGGGGAGGCTACAGCGGCTACTTCGGCGATCCGGAGGGCTACCTGTGGGAGGTGGCGGCCGGCGCCACCCAGCTTCCGTTCTCCGAGTAGGCAGGTCACCGGAGGAGCGTGACGTCGACCCCTGGGCGTGACGCTTTGGACACGTTCGGGGTTAGGCCCCGGACCGGTCCCGTTGCCTGGCACCGTGACCGGTCCGAACCAGGCACACGCCCCGACGTCGCACTCGATTGCCGCGCGGGTCAGCGGTCAGGTCAAAAAGCGGTGCGAAGCCAGGAAGAGCTTCGACGGCACAAGCAATTCAGCCCGCCTCGATCCGACTGTCGATCGGAGACAGGGCCATGAAGTGGTCGACGTCGATGAGTCCGAGGATCCATCTGACGGGCGCCGGTACAAACCGCCTGCTCGGATCTTCGAACCGCTGTGGATCGCGGAGCTCGATCGTCCTCCTGCGCGTCTTGATCTGGCAGCCCCCTGCTGCCAACACGTTGAGAACCCAGTCGCTCTCGGGGCCGTAGGTCAGCGCAAATAGATAGCGACTCTCGTCGCGAAAGACGTTGACGGGCGTCTTGTAGGTTCGGCCAGAACGACGGCCGACGT
>DASQWX010000089.1:0-18300 GCA_035640035.1 Gaiellaceae bacterium | reverse complement strand
GTTGTTGCCGCCGAGCCGCCGTGCGCGCTGCTCGCGGATCTCGGAGAGCCTTCCCGCCTCGATCGTCAGGCCGACGATCTTGAGCGGATCGATCTCGAACAGCGCCTCGGGCGGCTCGATTCCCTTGACGATCGGAACGTTCGCGGTCTTGTAGCCGAGGTAGCCGAGGTACATCGAGAGCGGGGTCTTCGACGTGCGCGAGACCCCGACGAGGACGATGTCCGCTTCATGCAAACCGCTTCCCATCCCGTCGTCGTACTTGACGGCGAACTCGATCGCCGCCATGCGTTTGAAGTACGTCGAGTCCAGGGGCGGCCGCGCCCCGGGGGTCATCTGTGCCGCACGGCCGGAGACGCGCGCGACGGCGTCGATCGGGTGGCCCAGTAGGTCGCAGTAGTGGAGGCGGGCTCGCCTGCAGAGAGCTCGCATCTGCTCGCGGAGCTCGGGTTCGACGAGCGTGTAGACGACGACGGCAGGCCTCCCCTTCGCCCGCTCGACCGCGAGCCTGAGGTGGTCGACCGTCTCCACGCGCGGATGGCGGATCTCCTCGAAGTCCTGGTCGGGAAACTGCGCCTCGAGGGCATGGACGAGCCGAGTCGCCGTCTCGCCGGTCGAGTCGGAAACGACGTGGAGCTCCACGGGCGTCTTCGCCATCGCGCTGAGCCTAGCGCGGAAGCCCTGCAGTTCCGCCGATTTGCACCGAGGTCAGGCCTAGCGTGGAATCTGCGAGAAGTCGCCGAGCGCCCCGAGCGTGTCGCGGACGTCGAGCAGCAGGCGTAGGCGGTTGGCCCGGACCGCGTCGTCCTCTGCCATCACGAGCACCTCGTCGAAGAAGCGCTCCATCACCGGAGCGAGCTCGGCCCCCGATTCGAGCGCCGGCTTCAGGTCGCCGTTGCCCTCGATCGCGACCTTCGCCAGCGCTTCCGCCAGCGCCTTCTCGGCATCCTCGACCAGCAGCCCTCGGTCGAGCTGCGCCGCCGCCTCGTCCTCGGCTTTGCCCGCGAGGCGGTGCGCGCGGTCGTAGGCGGTGTAGACACCCTCGAAGGCCGGGGATTCCCGCTCGCGGTAGAGCTCTTCCGCGCGCCGTGCGACGGCGCCCAGATCCGGTGCCGACGAGGCACGCGCGGCGCGGACGTACTCGACCGGGACGTCGAGGAGCGACTCGAGCCGCTCCTCGACGAACTCCTGGACGTCCTCCGGGAGCAGTTGGCGCTCGATGGTCAGTCCCCCTTCGAGCGCGAGCCGGACGAGGCCGATCGCCGCCCGTCGCAGTCCGTATGGATCGCGCGAGCCCGAGGGCTTGTGCCCAAGCTCGAATGCAACGCCGAGCGTGTCGAGCTTGTCGGCGGCCGCGAGCACCTTGCCTGGCTCGGTCTCCGGCAACGGACCGCCGGCCGCGTCGGGCAGATACTGCTCCTCGATTGCCTTCGTGACGGCCTCCGGATAGCCCGCGAGCCGCGCATACTCGGCACCGATGTAGCCCTCGAGCTCCGGAAACTCGCGCACGAGCTCGGACGCCTGGTCGGCCTTGGCAAGGCGCGCCGCCTCGAGGGAGGCCTCGCCTCCGCCAAGCCGCTCGACGAGCTTCGCGACGCGTTCTGCCTTCTCGGCGAACGACCCGGCGCCGGCGAAAAACGTGATCGACCCCAGCCGCTCCGCGAGCGCGTCGATTCCGACGGCGACATCGCGCTCGAACGTGAACGCGGCGTCCTCCAGCCGGGCCTCGAGCACATTCCGGTGGCCGGAGCGCACGAGCTCGGGCTCGCCGCCGTTCGCGACGACGGCGAAGCGGTTCCCCTCAATTGGGAAGTAACGCTGATGCGATTGCATCGTCGTGACGATCACGCGCCCCGGCAGCTGCAGG
Organism: Gaiellaceae bacterium; assembly: GCA_035640035.1. Lineage (GTDB taxonomy): Bacteria > Actinomycetota > Thermoleophilia > Gaiellales > Gaiellaceae > 13-2-20CM-68-14. The sequence continues at coordinate 16,436 of DASQWX010000089.1, read as the reverse complement.
AAGCGTTCGTCGAAGCGGCTCTCGAGCACGATCGGCTTTTCGACGAGGTGGACGACCTCGGCGAGCTTGCCTCCCGGGTCGCTCCAACCCCCGATCGCATCGAGTCCCTCGACGATCAGGCGTCGCCGTTCCTCCGCGACGGGCTCGACGTCGGCGCTGCGGAGCGCCTCCACGTATCCGGCTGCGTCGGCGATCTCGACGGCGCCGTGCGTGAACCGGTGACCGAAGGAGGTCTCCCCCACGATCGCCTCGTCGTCGAGCCTCGCCAGGACCCAGCGCACCGGGCGAGCGAACCGGATCCCACTCTCGTCCCATCGCATCGACTTGGTGAAGGAGAAGCCACGCACGATCCGGTCGATCTGCTCGGGGAGCGCCTCGCGGAGGTCGCGCCCGGGAACCGTCACGCCGAGGAACCCGTCACGTACTTCGAGGGCGTCGACCATGACACCGTGCTTCTTGGCGAAACCAGCGGCCGCGCGGTCGCGGAGATGCTCCGGCGGGCCCTTGATCCACGCGTCGTCGCTTCGCGCCGGGAGGCTCTCGATCAGGAAGCCGAGACGGCGCGGCCCGACGAACAGCTGCGAGGGAGTCGCGCCGATGTGCGCTCGCGCGAGCTCCGGCAGTTGCGCCTCGGCCTCGCGGCACGCGGTTGCGGGAAGCTCCTCGACCCCGATTTCAAGCAGCAGCGACGGCATCCACGTCCTGGGATCCGAGATACGCCTCCGCCACTCCGCGCGCGAGCCGGCGGACGCGGGCGATGTAGGCCGCGCGCTCCGTGACGGAGATCGCGCCACGAGCGTCCAGCAGGTTGAACGTGTGCGAGCACTTGAGCACCTGGTCGTATGCCGGAAGGGGCAGTCCTCGCTCGAGCAGGTGCCGACACTCGCTCTCATACTCGTCGAAGCGGCGCGCCAGGGCCTCCACCGGCGCCTCCTCGAAGTTGTAGCGCGACCATTCGCGCTCAGCCTCGCGATAGACGTCGCCCCAGGTCACGCCCGGAGCCCACTCGAGCTCGAACCCGCTCTGCTTGCCCTGCAGGAACATGGCGAGCCGTTCGAGGCCGTACGTCATCTCGGCGGGAACGAGGTCGACGTCGAAGCCGCCGAGCTGCTGGAAGTACGTCCACTGGGTGATCTCCATCCCGTCGCACCAGACCTCCCAGCCAAGGCCCCAGGCGCCGAGTGTCGGCTGTTCCCAGTCGTCTTCGACCAGGCGCATGTCGTGCTGGCGAAGGTCGATACCGAGCGCTTCGAGGGAAGCCCAGTAGAGATCGAGGACGTTCTCAGGCGCCGGCTTCAGCACGACCTGGTACTGAAAGTAGTGCTGGAAGCGAAACGGGTTCTCGCCGTAGCGGCCGTCGAGCGGCCGGATCACGGGCTCGACATAGGCGACGTTCCACGCCTTCGGCCCGAGGCAGCGCAAGAACGTGTTCGGATTCATCGTTCCTGCCGCGACCTCGGTGTGGTACGGCTGCATGAGGACGCAGCCGTAGTCCGCCCAGTAGCGCTCGAGCGCGATGATCATCTCCTGGTAGTTCACGGCCTCGGGAGTGTCGCATCTGGCGGTGCGGGTATCTGCGTAGGGCGATGGAGAAGGACGTTCACGTCGCCGAGGTCAAGGCCTTCCAGACCAGATCCGGCAACACCCGCTTCGTCCTCAAGGACGACGACGGCAACGAGTACTCGACTTTCCGGGAGGGGATCGCGCGCCAGGCGCTGGCGGCGGAGGGCGGCCGCGCGAGGATCGAGTACCACGAGGAGCAGCGGAACGGCTTCACGAACGTCTATCTCGACAAGGTCGAGCCGCTCGAGGACCACGAAGCCGGAGCCGCGTCGACCGACCGCGACGCCGAGGAGGTCGCCTGGCGAACGGCGGTCGACGCAGCGCCGTGGTTGCTCGGCGACAAGCCGAAGCAGAGCGTGCCGCCGAAGAAGTTCTTCGAAAAGCTGAAGCCGTTCAAGGAGCTCGTCGCCGAAGACATCCGGGACGGCGACGACACGGCCTAGGGCTGCCGCGGCCGTTCCATCAGCCGCTCGCTCGGCGGACGGAAGCCGAGCTTTGCGTAGAGTCCGTGGGCGTCGGTCGTGTCGAGTAGCCAGCGATGGTCCGCATAAGGGCCGCGGTCCACCGTCTCGCGGACGAGCGCTTCGCCGAGGCCTCGCCCCCGATGCTCCGCGAGCACGTAGACGTCGAAGAGGTACGCGATCTGCATCCCGCCGACGAGCGCCGTCCGCGTGAAGCCAACCTGCTCGCCGTCGTGAAACAGGCCGACCAGCCGCGCCGCGGCGCGGTTCATCTCGGCCTGTGTTTCGAGCGGTCTCCCCTTTGCCCAGTAGGACTCGCCTGAGATGTACGCGTGGACGGCTTCGAGGTCGATTCGGCCGGGATCGTCGTCGAGCTCGTACCCGTCACCGAGATCGCGCCGCACGGACGCAGTCTCGCATGGGCAGCCCGCGACCTCGGCGGCAACCCGGGAGTTCGGCGACGAAGTCACGATTCCGGCACACGCGCGTCCCCCGCGCGTTCGCGTTTCCTCTGTAGGCTCGCCGCGGGGAGGAGGTCGGCTGTGCCTGCCCAGGACAGCCCCGAAGCCGGAGGCGGCAGGAGCCTACGCCGAAAGCGTCCGCAGCCGGAAACCGCCGTGGTACTCGTGCGACGAGGAGATCACGGCGAGCGCTTCGCGCGCCGCCCGTGCATTCAGGCCGGCGCTCCTCGCCTCGGCAAGCGGGCGACGAAGCAACGCCTCGATCCCCGCGAGGCCGCCCGGCCCGAGGGAGAGCGTCGACTCGTCTCGGCAGCTCGCGCAAACGGCGCCGCCGGCTCGTGGCGAGTATCCAACGAGGTCCCCTTTGGCTCCACAGTCGGCACAGCTCGTCACGTGCGGAAGGTAGCCCGAGAGCCAGAGCAGCTTGAGCTGGAACGAGAGGGCAAGCGGATCGAGCGCGGCCCGCGCCTTCTGGTCGGTCGCCGGCGGCAGCTCGTCGAGCAGCTCGAGGAAGCGAGTCAAGGCGCGGAACGCACGCTCGTTCGCCTCCTGCTCGGTGAACAATCGCAGCATCGCCTCGAGGCCGACGAGACCGACGCCGAGCCGGTACGGATCCTCACGCGCTGCGCGGTGCGACTGGATCAGCTCCACACCTGTGACCGTGTGCAGCTCGCCCGAGCCTTGATGAAGGAGCAGCTCGACGTGGCTCAGCGGCTCGAGCCGGGCGCCGAAGCGCGACTTCGTTCGTCGAACGCCCTTCGCAACCGCGCCGACGCGGCCCCGGTCGAGCGTGTACAGGTGCAGGACCCGGTCGGCCTCGCCGAGCCGGAAGGACCGTAGGACGACGGCTTCCGTCTTGTAGGTGCGCCCGGCCACCGTGTCGTCAAGTGTAGAGAGCGGCCGGGTCGGGAATCCCGACGCGACTTTATGCGTTTGAAAGCGTAATGGCTCGCGTCCAGATGTATACGACGACGTGGTGTGGCTACTGCGTCCGCGCCAAGCACCTGCTCGAGAGCAAGGGGATCGAGTACGAGGAGATCAACCTCGACGACGACCTGCACTTCCGGCAGAAGCTCCTTGACCTGACCGGAGGCTGGACGGTGCCACAGATCGTGCTCGACGGCCGACCGATCGGCGGCTATACCGAGCTCTGGCGTCTGGACAAGAGCGGCCGGCTCGAGGAGCAATTGGCCACGTAAACGGGGCTGCCGGCGGCTTACCGCTGGCAGTTGGGACAGAACCAGGTTCCTCGGCCGCCCAGCCGCGTCTTCTCGATCGGAGTGCGACAGCGCTGGCACGGCTCTCCGGCGCGGCCGTACACCTTGAACTCATGTTGCATCCGGCCGGAGGCGCCGTCCGGCGTCCGGTAGTTGCGGAGCGTCGCTCCCTGTCGCGCGATGCCGGCTTCGAGCGCTCGCCGGATGCCGCGGTGGAGGCCGCGGACTTCGCGTTCGTCGAGCTCCCCGGCGGGACGTCGGGGATCGATCCGCGCCCGCCAGAGGGCCTCGTCCGCATAGATGTTCCCGACGCCTGCGAGGGTTCGCTGATCGAGCAGGGCGGCCTTGACCGGAGCCCGTCTTCCGGCGAGTCGCGCTCCCAGCTCTCGCGACGAGAAAAGCCGTCCCAGCGGCTCGAAGCCCAGGCGTTCCGCCAGGTACGGGTCGAGCTCGTCTCCTCGAAGCACGAGCCACGTTCCGAAACGGCGAACGTCGCGATAGACGACGTCCGACCCGTCGTCTAATCTGACAACAGCACGCACATAAGGCTCGCCGGCGGCTGTCCCGTTGCGCGAGTGAACGAGGTTCCCCGTCATTCGGAGGTGGATCAGGAGAACGAGACCGCTTTCAAACCGAACAATCAAATACTTTCCGCGGCGGTCGACCGCCGCGACTCGCTCTCCGGCGAGCTCGGCAGCCACCTCTGTCGGCTCGACCGGGCGGGTCACGCGAGAGTCGAGAATGTCTACCGCCTCGAATCGGCGGCCGACGAGCTTCGGCTCGAGGCTCGTTCGGACGGTCTCGACCTCGGGCAGCTCGGGCATGGCTCCAGCAGCCTAGCGCCGGTCGTTTGCGCGTCTTTCGCCGATGCTCCGCGCCGCGGCGTCAGGCAACCATGACGCCGAGGATGACGTTCCGCCCCGGCGGTGGCGCGTCGTCGAACCCGTATGCGGCCAGCACGTCGCGCGCTGCGTCGTCGGCGCTGCGCTCGTCGCGGGCATGGATCTCGGCCAGGGCCTCGCCCTCGCCGACTGCGTCGCCGCGCTTCTTGAGGCAGATAACGCCGACCGCATGGTCGATCCGATCGTCCTTGTCCTGACGACCGGCGCCGAGCCGAAGTGCAGCGTTTCCGACCTGGACGGCTCCGAGAGACGTGACATAACCCGCGCGCGGCGCGATGACCGCCCGGACGACTGGCGCGGAAGGCAGGGCAGCCTCCTCGGGGTTCCCTCCCTGCGCGGCGATCCAGCGCTCGTACGCGTCGAGCGCTGATCCGTCCGCGATTGCCCCGTCCACCCGCTTCCGCGCCTCGTCGCGGTCGACGCCGAGATCCGAGAGCGCCACGAGCTGCGTCGCGGCCTCGACAACGAGCTGGACGAAATCCGGCGGCCCTTCGCCGCGAAGCGTCGCGACCGCTTCGCGGATCTCGAGCGCGTTTCCCACCGCGTGACCGAGCGGCTGGTCCATGTCGCTGATCACGGCGACGACCTGGCGACCGGCGCGGTTGCCGAGGTCGATCATGACGTCCGCGAGCCGCTCGGCATCCGCCCGCGCTTTCATGAACGCGCCGTCACCGACCTTGACGTCGAGCACGATCGCATCCGCGCCGCCCGCGATCTTCTTCGACATGATGCTCGCTGCGATCAGCGAGTAGTTGTCGACGGTGGCCGTCACGTCGCGGAGCGCGTAGAGCTTCTTGTCGGCCGGAACGAGATCGGCGGTCGCGCCGACAATGGCGAGGCCGACCGACCTCACCTGCTCGATGAAATCCTCGGTGCTCAACTCGACGCGGAAGCCCGGGATCGACTCGAGCTTGTCGAGCGTCCCTCCCGTATGGCCAAGCCCCCGCCCGCTCATCTTCCCGAAGGGGACGCCGGAGGCGGCGACGATCGGTCCGACGGCGATCGACGTCTTGTCCCCTACCCCGCCGGTCGAGTGCTTGTCGACCACCTTGCGGCCGAGCGCGCCGCGCAGATCGACCGTCTCGCCGCTGCGGATGAGGGCGTCGGTGAGCGCGTACGTCTCGGCGCTGCTCAGACCGCGAAAGTAGACGGCCATGCAGAACGCCGCGAGCTGGTAGTCGGGGATCTCGCCACGGGCATAGCCGAGCATGAGCTCGACCAGCTCGCCCGCGGAAAGCTCGCCGCCGTCCCGCTTGCGCTCGATCAGTTCGGGAACGCGAATCATCGCGCGTGGAGGGTCAAGGCTCGAGGATCGCCTCGCCGGGAATCCCCCGGCCGGGTGCCTTGCCCCCCAGCCACATGTTGACGGTGGCGCCGACGTCGGCGAACTCGCCCTCGTGGATCCGACCGGCCGCATTCTTTCCGGCCACGTAGGCGAGCAGCAGTGCGTGCTCGCGCGAGTGGTCGGTCGAGGGCGTCGTCGGATCGCAGCCGTGATCCGACGTCAGGATCAGCAGGTCTCCTGGTCGCATCGCCTCGAGGAGGTCGGGCAGACGCCGGTCGAAGTCCTGCAGGCAGCGATGGAAGTTGACCGGATCGTTGCGGTGCCCCCAGAGCATGTCCGTCTCGACGAGGTTGACGAAGATCAGGCCTTCATCGATTTCTTGGAGCAGCGCCTCGGTCTGCTGGATTCCTTCGACGTTGGACTTCGTTGGCCGGGACTCGTCGATGTCCTGGCCGGCGAAAATGTCGGAGATTTTCCCGACCCCGTGCACCTGCTTGCCCGCCTCGCGCACGAGCGTCAGGTAGTTCGGACGCCTCGGCTCGAGCGAGAAGTCGTGCCGGCTCGCGGTCCGCTCGTAGTTCCCCGGCTCGCCGATGAACGGTCGTGCGATCACCCGGCCGACGGCGTGCTTTCCAGTGAGGATCTCGCGCGCGATTCGGCAGCCGGCGTAGAGCTCCTCGAGCGGAATCGTCTCCTCGTGAGCCCCGACCTGGAAGACGGAATCGGCCGACGTGTACACGATCCACTTGCCGGTCCGTTGATGCTCCTCGCCCAGCTCCTGGATGATCTCCGTCCCCGACGCGGCCTTGTTCCCCAGGACGCCGCGTCCGGTTCGGTGCATGAAGGGGTCGATAACGTCGTGCGGGAATCCATGCGGATACGTCGGCATCGGCTGCGGCGTGACCACGCCCATCAGCTCCCAGTGGCCGGTGGTCGTGTCCTTGCCTTTCGAGCGCTCGACGAGCCGGCCGGCCACGGCCGGGGCGCCGGGCTGGGGCGGACATCCCTCGAGCGGCTCGACGTTTCCGAGCCCAAGCGCCTCGAGATTCGGCAGATCGAGACCGCCTACCGCTTTCGCGACATTTCCGAGGGTGTCGGACCCCTCGTCTCCGTAGTCGCTCGCGTCGGGCAGCGCTCCCGCGCCGACGGCGTCAAGCACGATCACGCAGGCGCGCGACACACGGCTATTCTAGGTCGGCCATGGATACGGCTCTTGGACTGATCGGCCTCGTCGCCTTCATCGTGGCGGTGATTGCGCTCGCCTCCGGCATCACCTGGATCGTCGTCAAGTTCAGCCCCCAACGAAACGAAACTGCGCGGCGCGGAACGTAACGCCGTCGCCGAATCGCCGCTCACCGAATAACCCAATCTCGGCACACGCCTGACACTCACGCGTGCGCCTTCGATCGATATCGTCGGCCCGTGGGCGGCGGGTTGCGCCCCACCCTTGGGTGGGGGTGCGGGTGCTCGCGGCCGAGGCGCAGCTGGTTCAGACCGGGGTAAGCGGGAGGACGTCGTCGAGAGGCGAGTACTCGAGGTTGTGCGCATCGGCGACGGCCTCGTACGTGACCTTCCCCTCGAAGACGTTCACCCCGCGGGCCAGGGCGCGGTCGTGGGCAACGGCATCCCGGAGCCCGTGGTCGGCGATCGCCTCCACGTAGGGGAGGGTGACGTTCGTGAGTGCCTTCGTCGAGGTGATCGGAACTGCGCCCGGCATGTTCGCGACGCAGTAGTGGGTCACGCCCTCGACGAGGTAGACGGGGTCGCTGTGGGTCGTCGGCCTGGAGGTCTCGGCACACCCGCCTTGGTCGATCGCGACGTCGCAGAGGACCGACCCGTCCTTCATCTCGCGGATCATCTCCCGCGTGATCAGCTTCGGGGCGAGAGCGCCGGGGATCAGGACCGCCCCGATGACGACGTCGGCCTCGGCGACGGACTCCTCGATCTGAAGGCTCGACGACATCAGCAGCGTCACCCGCCCGGAGAGGATCTCCTCCAGATGGCGCATCCGGTCGACCGAGCGCTCGAGGATGGTTACGTTGGCGCCGAGACCGAGCGCGATCACCGCGGCGTTGTAGCCAACCATTCCGCCGCCGATGACGACGACCCGGCCGGGTGCGACGCCGGCCAGCCCTCCGAGTAGCAAGCCGCGGCCGCCGAGCGGCTTCTCGAGGAAGTACGCCCCCGCCTGAGCCGCGAGGCGACCGGCGATCTCGCTCATCGGCGCGAGCAGCGGCAGGGCCCCGGAATCGGTCTCGACGGTCTCGTACGCCACGGCCGCGATGCCGCTGTCGACGAGCGCCTGCGTGAGCGGCGCGTCGGCGGCGATGTGGAGATACGTGAAGAGGACGAGGCCCTCGCGCAGCCGGCCGTACTCCGCCTCGATCGGCTCCTTCACCTTGAGGAGCAGCTCGCTCGATTCCCAGACCTCGTCCACGGAGACGATCCGCGCTCCGACGCTTTCGTACGCGTTGTCACGGAACGAGCTCCCCTCGCCGGCGCCGGTCTCGACGAGGACGTCGTGGCCGCGCTGGATGAGCTCGCGCGCGCCCGCCGGTGTCAGGGCGACGCGGTACTCGTCGGACTTAATTTCCCTGGCAACGCCGATTTTCATGCGGGCGAACCCTACCTCGCGCGTCGATACAGAAGTAGGCCGGCGAGCGTCTTCGCGTCCTCGATCTGCGGGACGAGCGCCTCGAGCTCGTCGACGGAAACCCGGACGAGCTCGATCTCCTCGTCGTCCTGCTCCGCCCGCTCGGTCGGCTCGACGTCTTCGGCGACGTAGACCCGGACGAGCTCGTCGCAGAAGCCCGGCGTCGAGAAGAACGTTGCTGCGAGCGTCCAGTCGCCGCCGGTGAGCCCCGCCTCCTCTTCGAGCTCGCGCTTCGCGGTCGCGAGCGGCTCTTCATCGGGCTCGCACGTGCCGGCGGGGAGTTCGAGCAGGTGCCTGCGCGCGGGCTCACGCAGCTGGCGGACGAACGTCACGTACCCGTCCGCCTCGACGGCGAGGATCGCGACCGCGCCGGGATGGTGGACGATCTCGCGCTCGTTCTCCCCCCAGCGCTCCACGTCGACGCTGATCAGCCGGCCGTCGAAGACCCTCCGCTTCTCGTCTGGCCTCAGCCGGCGCTGCTCCATCTAGCGGGCGAGCTCGCGGGCGAGCCGGCCGGCGGCGAACGCGGACTCGAAGAACCACGGGTCGTCATCCGGACCGCGGCCCATGTGCGCGAGCGGCAGCCCGGCACACGCCCGGCGCCAGCCGGACGCGTCGACCTCGACCGGGCTCGCGAGCCACGAGGGCGCGTCGATGCCGGCGGGCCACGCGACCTTGACGTCGCCCAGGCAGAGCTCGACGACGGCACGCGTGTGGTGGGAGACGCCGCGGTGCCTGTCGCGTTCGTCGCCGCTGGAGACGCGCACCGCGAGAACCGAGGCCCCGCCGAGCGCCGACGCCGCGTTCGCAGCGTCCGCCGCGGCGAGGCCGCCGTGGCCGAGCCGCGACGCCGTGCCGACGATCCCAGGACCGATCGCGCAGACGACCGCGTCGAACGTCTCCGCCGCGGCCCACGACAGCGCGGAAGCGACGGTCACGCATTCGACATCCCCGCCGAAACACGGCCCGACCGCGACGGACACGGCCAACAGCTGGCGCTCTCGCAACGCGCGCACCGTGTCGGAGAGCGCGAGCGGAAGCGCGCCGCCGGCGAGCTGCACGTAGGCAACCCGCGAGCCGGCAAGACCCGCGCAGACCGGCGCCAGCTGGCTGTGGAGCGAGCAGCAGACCACTGGCAGACCGCCCAGCTCGTCCGCGAGGGCTGCGCTTTCCTCGGCGTGATGCGCCGCGTACTGCAACGGCGTGTACGGCAGCTTCATCACATGGGCCCCGGGCGGCGGCGCGAGACCGAGCCCGCGCGTCAGGTTCGCGTGGAGGACATCGAAGCCGCCGGATCCGAGGGCGAGGTCGCGGGCCTGGACGTTGACGATCACCTCGTCGCCGAGGACGACCGGGCCCGTCAGCTCGGGATAGGCGACACAGGGCTCGCCCTCCACCTCACAGCGAACGAGACCTTCGTGCCGCTCGGCGACCGCGGTCACCGTCCCACGGCGGAGGCTAAGCGCCATCGCGCGCGATCTCCACGAGGGCGACGGTGACGTCGACCATCCGCTCGAGATCGGCAACGGCGATCCGCTCGTCGGGCGTGTGGATGTCTGTCATGCCGTTCGCGAGGTTGAGGCAGGGGAGGCCCCGTTCGTTGAAGATGTTCGCGTCGGCGCCGCCGCCGCTGAGGCCGTAGCTCGGCTGGAAGCCGCACCGTTCCAACGCGGCCGCCGCGAGCCGGACCGGTTCGTCGTCCCGCTTGAACCGGTACCCACGGGCGCTCGGATCGACCTGGGTCTCGACGTCGCAGTCGCCGAGCTGGGCGGCAAACGTGATCGTCTCGAGCATCTCCTGGACGAGCTCGCCGAGCTTGGTCTCGTTGTGGCATCGGGCCTCGGCCGCGAACGAGCACCACTCGGGGACGATGTTCCGCGCCGTTCCGCCGATGATCTCGCCCACATTCGCGGTCGTCTCCTCGTCGAGCCGTCCGAGCCGCAGGTCGGCGATCGCACGCGCGGCGGCGGCGATCGCGGAGCGGCCTTCCTCCGGGTACATGCCCGAGTGCGCGGCGCGCCCGTGAAGGCGGACGTCCAGCTTGCATTGGTACGGCGCCCCGAGGATCACCTCGCCGATCGGGCCGGCATGGTCGTAGACGTAGCCGACCTTCGCTCGGAGGCGCTCGTGGTCGAAGGCGGCGGCACCGCGCAGCCCGACCTCCTCCTTCGGCGTGAAGAGGAGCTCGATTCCCCCGTGCGGGCGGTTTTCGGCCACGATCCGCCGCACCGCCTCGAGCATCGCCGCCACCGCGGCCTTGTTGTCGGCACCGAGGATCGTGCCGCCGCCGTTGCGGATGACACCGTCGTCGACGACGGGCTCGAGCGGTCCGTCCGGCGGAACGGTGTCGAGGTGGGCGCAGAAGAAGAGCGGCGTCCCCGCCCCGGTCGGCTCGATCCTGCAGAACAGGTTGCCGATCGTGGAACCGATCCGTGCGCCCGCGTCGTCCTCGTCGACCGAGAGTGCCAGCCCACGCAGGTACTCGACCACCCTGTCGGCGACGCCGCGTTCCTGCCCGGGCGGGCTCGGGACGCGCGCCAGCTCGACGAACAGCTCGGCGACCTCGGGCAGCCCGTTTTCCACGGGCGCGATGTTACGGGGAGAGCGCCGCCCCCACCCGTTCCCGAGAGCGAACGAGCGCCGCGCCCACGAACTCGCGGAAGAGCGGCGCCGGCCGGGTCGGGCGCGACTTGAACTCGGGATGGAACTGGCTCGCGACGAACCACGGATGGTCGGCGAGCTCGACGATCTCGACGAGCCGGCCTTCCTGGAACGTGCCGGAGACGACGAGGCCCGCCTCGACGAGCTGGGGCCGGAAGTGGTTGTTGACCTCGTACCGGTGCCGATGGCGCTCGTGCACGACCGGCTCGCCGTACGTCTCCTGCGCCCTCGTCCCCTCGGCGAGCTCGACCGCCTGGGCACCGAGCCTCATCGTCCCGCCGAGGTCCTCGATCTCCTTCTGCTCGGGCAGCAGATCGATCACGGGGTACGGCGTCTCTGGATCCATCTCGGTCGAATTTGCCCCGTCGAGCCCGACCACGTGGCGGGCGAACTCGGACACGGCGACGTGCATCCCCAGGCAGATGCCGAGATACGGGATCCCGCGCTCGCGGGCGACCCGGCAGGCGAGGATCTTCCCCTCCCAGCCTCGCGAGCCGAAGCCCCCGGGGACGAGCACGCCATCGACCTGCTCGAGCTCGGCCTGCGCCTCTTCGAGCGACATTCCCTCGGCGTCGACCCAGCGGACGTTGACCGAGCAGCCATGGTGGACGCCCGCGTGGTTGAGCGCCTCGTGGACGGAGAGGTAGGCGTCCTGCAGCTTGACGTACTTGCCGACGAGCGCGATCTGGACCTCGCCCTCGCGCTCCCGGATCCGCTCGGTCAGCTGCAGCCATTCGCCGAGATCGGCTTCCCGGGCGGGCAGGCCGAGCTTCTCGCAGACGAGGGTGTCGAGTCCCTCCTCCTGCAGCGCCGAGGGCACGAGGTAGAGATCCGGCACGTCCTGGTTCGAGATCACCGCCCGCGTGTCGATGTCGGCGAAGAGGGCGATCTTCTCGCGGATATCCGCTGACAGGGGGCCGCTCGACCGGGCGACGACGACGTCGGGGTGGATACCGATCCGGCGTAGCTCGTTGACGGAGTGCTGCGTGGGCTTCGTCTTCAGCTCGCCCGCGGAGTCGACGAACGGCACCAGTGTCACGTGCAGGTAGCAGATGTTCTCCGCACCGGCCTCGCGCCGGAACTGACGCATCGCCTCCAGGAACGGCAGCGACTCGATGTCGCCGACCGTGCCGCCGATCTCGGTGACGACGACATCGCAGTCGCTCGCCTCCGAGGCGCTGCGGATCCGCTCCTTGATCTCGTTCGTGATGTGCGGGATCACCTGCACGGTCGAGCCGAGGTACTCGCCGCGGCGCTCCTTGCGGATCACGCGCTCCCAGATCGAGCCGGCGGTGTGGTTCGAATTGCGCGAGAGGTTCTCGTCGATGAATCGCTCGTAGTGGCCGATGTCGAGGTCGGTCTCCGCGCCGTCTTCGGTGACGAAGACCTCCCCGTGCTGGAACGGGCTCATCGTGCCGGGGTCGACGTTGATGTACGGGTCGAATTTCTGAACCTGGACCTTGAGGCCGCGCGCCTTCAGCAGGCGGCCGAGCGACGCGGCGGTGATGCCCTTGCCGAGGGACGAGACGACGCCGCCGGTGACGAAGACGTACTTCGGCGGCCGGGCGGCCACTAGCGCTCCGCCCGGTGCCAGTCGCTCGCTTCTCGGGTGCGAGGAGCAAGCGAGGCAAGGACGCAGGGAGCGCTCGTGCCTGAAAGGTACGGGCGCGACTGAGGACGCCGCATCGCGCCGCTCATCGCGCACGAGAAGCCGCCGAATGGCGCCGGGTGCGGCGCGATCACCAAGGTTGCCTCCCGAGCGCGTCGAGCTCGCGAAGCACGGGGGTCCGCTCGACCAACTCGCCGAGCGAGCGGGTCTCTCCGAGGAGGGTGAGGCCTGCGAGGGCGCCGATCGCTGCCCAGCGGCCTCTTCCCGTGAGTTTGCTCACGGAACTCAAGCCTAGCATCGCACCGAGCGCATTCGCCCCGGCGTCTCCGAGCATCGCCATCTCCCGGAGATCGTAGGGAGCGAGGATGACGGCGACCCCGGCCGGCGCGCCCGCGAACGGCGCCGCCACGAGATACGCCTTCAGCGCGCGCCCGGGTCGGGTGTCGAGCTGGTTGAGGAAATTCGCGGCCAGCCCGACGAGCAGCGCGCCCGAGACCCTGCGGGTGGCGAGGAAGCCGACGAGAGGGATGCCGAAGAGCTTGAGGACGCCCGTCGTCCGCCGCCGGCCGAGGTGTGCGCGGAAGCCGCGCTCTCCGCCGCTCCAGAGATCGTCGGCGAGCCCGATCGCGGCCACCGCTGCCACCGCCGGGTTGCGGCGCAGGCCGACGGTCCAGCCGACGAGCGGCAGCCGAAGCCCGCGGTGGTTGACGGCGGTCGGACCGCAGGCAAGCAAGGCGTCGAGCAGCTGCCTGCCACGGTGCGCGAAGCCGCCGGCGTCGCGGTGCGTGGCTCGGTGGCGAAGGGGCAGCTCGACCTCCGAGATCCGCAGGCCCGCGCGCACCGCGTCGACCGTCATCCGTACCTCGCAGCCGAAGCCGGCGGCCAACGGGAAGCAGGCCGCGCGTGCCGCCGGCGACAGCGCGCGCTGACCCGAGAGCGGCTCGCGGGGGACGAACCCGGTCAGCCCGCCGACGAGCATTCGACCCGCGCGCTTCGCAATGCCGAAGCCGCCGCCCCGGCGCTCGGCGAACACCGCGATCGCCAGGTCGCCGTCGGCGCGGCCGAGCTCCGTCAGGTCGCCCTCGAGGTCTGCGTCGGCGAGCACGATCCGGCCCTCCGGAGCCTCTCTCTCGCCCAGCGTCAGCGCCTGTCCCTTCCCTCGGCCGGGCAGGTGGAGCACGCGGGCCCCCGCTCGATCGGCGGCCGCGGCCGTCCCGTCGCGAGACCCGTCGTCGGCGACGATCACCTCGGCATCCGGGAAGGCGACCCGAAGCGACTCGACCGTCCGTGCGATCGAGGCCTCCTCGTCGCGGGCGGCGACGAGGACGGCTGCAATCTCAGCCACGCGGCGCGGTCTCGAGAGGCGGGAGCACTCCGTCCGTCGCGCTCACCTTCACACCGTAGTGGCCCGCCTGGGCACCGCTCAGCAGCAAGGCGAGCGCAAAGCGTCCGATCGGCTCGTCCACGTTGTCGACGCTCGAGATGCCGTTGCGCTGGAACGCGCGGACCGAGGACTGCGTCGCGTCGGTCGTCTCGACGCCGACGACCGGAACGGGAGCGGCGATCAGGCCCGAGTAGAAGCCGGCGAGGAAGGCCGCGGTCCCCTCGTACTGCTTACCGGCCGTCCGCACGACGACGACGCCGTCGGCGGGACGCTTCTCGCTTCCGGCGCGCTCGGCGACGATCTGCTCGGCGAGCGTCGTCCAGAGCGGTGCTTTTCCGCCCGCGGCGAGCTCCTCCGCGAGACGCTTGCCGAGCGCCGGCAGCCGCGCGTCGCCGACGTATCGCTTGAGACCCGGGTCGCCGGCCAGCGTGTTGTCGATCTGCGCGACGTCGAGCGGGAGCTTGAGGGCGCGGACGCGCACCCATCCGCTCGCGCCGGCGTCGGCCAGCGCCTGTCCCAGGCTGGCGCGGATGCGTCCGTCTGCGGGGCCGAGGAAGACCAGCGCGATCCGCTTCCCGCGGAGGCGGTTCGCCATCAGCTCGGGATAGGTGTCGGTGACGAACGCCTGGGTCGCGTGCTGCTGCGCCGACAGGTTGTCGGCCTTCTTGCGGGCGTCGCTGAGGTCGCTCTGCAATTGCGCGATCCGCTGTTCGAGGAGGCCGCGCTGGGCCCTATCGACAAGGCCGCGGTCGGAAATGCCGACGCCGACGAGGATCCCGATCACCAGCGCGAGGAAGACCGCCGCAAGCGAGGCAACGTGATAGCGGAGGTCGAACATGGACTAGCCCTGCGCCCCAGTCTGGCACAGGGCATGGAGCCTTGTCAGCGCTCTGTGCGGCAGCGACCGGCGCAATCCGCTGAAGAACGGCGCACTCAGGGTGAGCTCGGCGCGTGTGCGGTCGGGCGCCGTCTCGGTCAACCGCAGCTCGACGTCGATGCGGCCGTTGACGAACTGCCAGGCGACGAGCTCCGGCCGCTGGACATCGAGGAAGATGAGTGTCCCGGCGACGTCCGGCCTCCGCCCGGCGACGAAGGTCGGCCTCCCGAGCCCCTGGATCTGCCAGCGCGCCCCGGGAGCGAGGCCGCGGCGGTCGGATCGAACCCCGTGGATCCCCGGCCACCAATCGCTGAGGTGGTTCGGCTCCGCGAGGAAGGCCCAGACGTCTTCGCGAGCCGCAAGGAGCTCGCGGGCTGCGGTGTAGGTCGGCACGTGGAGGAATCGTTCCTGTTTCGGCGCCGCGCCGTCACCCGTCGGCGCGGATTCGGCGGCTAGGCTCGCGGTGAGGGTGGCGGGCTGGACCCCACCCTTGGGAGGGGGATGCGCGTGGGCGACGGAGACGGCGGTTGCCGCCTAGCCGAGCCCGAGCAGATCGCGCAGCCTGTCGCTGAGGAGGCCGATGAACCGCCGCAGGGTGGGCGAGGCGACGATCGCGACCACGACGCCGCTGAGACCCGCCAGCGCGAGGAGTACGAACGGCGCCACGCCGACGCGCCGCGAGACGAGCCGCGAGACCCCTTTCGCGTCGATCAGGATCTCGCCGACCTTCAAGCGCGTCACGAAGGTCGACGACATTCCGGCCCGGTTGCGCTCGAGGAACTCGATCAGGTTGAAGTGGGTTCCGACCGCGACGATCAGATCCGCCCCTTTCTCGTAGGCGAGGAGGAGCGCGACGTCCTCGCTGATCCCGGGCGCCCGAACGATCTGGTACTCGGCGCCAAGCGCTTCGATCCGCTCGCGCCCGGGAGCCGAGCCGTCGCTGTACGCGTGGACGACCTTCTCGGCGCGGGACTTCAGCGCCCGATCCGACACCGAGTCCATGTCACCGACGATCACGTCGGCCTTGTAGCCGGCCTCGAGCAGCGCATCGGCGCCGCCGTCGACGCCGACGAGGACGGGCTTGAAGTCCCGTATGTACGGCCGCACGATCCGGAGGTCGCGCTTGTGACCCGGGCCCCGCGCGACGACGAGCGCGTGCCGGTCGCGGAAGCGGGTCTGGAGGGCGGGAAAATCGATCCCTTCCGAGAGCAGGCGCCCCTCCTCGCGCAGGTACTCGAGCGTGTTCTCGGCGAACGACTCGAGCGCTTCGGTCACCCGCCCCCGCTGCTCGGCGATCGCGCCGGCGAGCTCGTCGGCGCTGAGCGAGCGGCCGGCGGCGACGCAGTCGCCGTTTCGAAACACG
>DASQWX010000088.1:0-4374 GCA_035640035.1 Gaiellaceae bacterium | reverse complement strand
GGTGCAGGACGCCGACACCGCTCCGACGCAGCCGTAGAGCCCAAAACGCGGCATCTGCCGCACGCCGGCGGCCGGGGGTGTACACTGCCGCGGGGCAAGAGGCGGTTTCCGCGCAATTTTCCTTGCGCGAGGACAGCCCCTTTCGCTATCCTCGGGGGTTGCGCCCAAGTAAGCCGTCCGCCCCTGCCTGCACACATTTTAAGGGAGGCTGTTCCATTTGACCACCAAGGTCGCTGCGCCTAGCGCGCGCAAGAGTTTTTCGCGCCTGAAGCACGTCCTCGACCTTCCGAACCTGATCGACATCCAGAAGGCGTCGTTCGCCTGGTTCCTGGAGGAGGGTCTGCGCGAGACGATCGACGACATCTCGCCGATCGAGGACTACACGGGCACTCTCGCCGTCGAATTTGGTGAGTACAAGTTCGGCGAGCCGCCGATCTCGATTCAGGAGTGCCGCGAAAAGGACCTGACTTATCAGGCTCCGCTGAACATGACCGTCCGCTTCGTCAACAAGGAGACGGGCGAGATCCGGGAGCAGAACGTCTTTATGGGCGACTTCCCGATGATGACCGAGTTCGGCACGTTCATCATCAACGGGACCGAGCGCGTCATCGTCACGCAGCTCGTCCGCAGCCCGGGCGCCTACCTGATGGAGCCCAAGGACCCGACGAAGCAGGTCTTCACGGCGAACCTGATGCCGTCCCGCGGCTCCTGGCTCGAGCTCGAGATCGACAAGAAGGGCGTCGTCTACGCCCGCATCGACCGGAAGCGCAAGCTGCCGATCACGACCCTGCTCCGGGCCCTCCCGGACGAGGACCCGTCGACGGGCTTCAAGCTCGACACGAGCTCGAACGAGGCGATCCTGAAGCTCTTCGGCGACTCGCCGTTCATCGTCAACACGCTCGAGAAGGACCCCTCAGAGACCGAGGAGGAGGCCCTGATCGAGGTCTTCAAGAAGCAGCGCCCCGGCGAGCCCCCGACGCTCGACAACGCTCGGAACCTGCTGAAGGCGCTCTTCTTCGACCCGAAGCGGTACGACCTCACGAAGGTCGGCCGCTACAAGCTGAACCAGCGCCTCGAGGTCAACGTCAAAGACGACATCCGCGTCCTGACGACCGAGGACATCCTCGCGCTCGTCCGCAAGCTCGTCGAGCTCCCGACGAAGCTCGGCGTCGACCCGGAGTCGAAGGACTTCGCCGCCGACGCGATCGTGCTCTCGCGCGACCCCGTCCGCGGCGACCTCGACGAGTACGAGCACTTCGGCAACCGGCGTCTTCGCACCGTCGGCGAGCTGATCCAGGAGGCGTTCAGGGTCGGCCTCTACCGGATGGAGCGCGTCGTTCGCGAGCGAATGACGACGGAGGACGTCGACACGATCACGCCGCAGACGATCATCAACATCCGCCCCGTCGTCGCCGCGCTGAAGGAGTTCTTCGGCTCCTCGCAGCTGTCGCAGTTCATGGACCAGACGAACTCGCTCGCCGGCTTGACGCACCGCCGCCGTCTTTCGGCACTCGGTGCCGGCGGCCTGACGCGCGAGCGCGCGCCGATCGAGGTGCGTGACGTGCACCCGACGCACTACGGCCGCATGTGCCCGATCGAGACGCCGGAGGGCCCGAACATCGGCCTGATCGGCTCGCTCGCCTCGATGGCGACGGTCTCGGAGTTCGGCTTCATCCAGACGCCGTACCGCGTCGTCAAGAACGGCCGCGTCACCGACGAGATCATCTACCTCGATGCGGCCGAGGAAGCGCAGTTCACGATCGCGCAGGCCTCGGCTCCGATCGACGAAAAGACCGGCAAGTTCGTCGACGAGCAGGTTCTCTGCCGCTCACGCGAGGGCGAGGCCGTCAGCGCGCGGCCTCAGGACGTCGATTACATGGACGTCGCGCCGGCGCAGATCGTCTCGGTCGCGACGGCCCTGATCCCGTTCCTCGAGCACAACGACGCGAACCGAGCGTTGATGGGCGCCAACATGCAGCGGCAGGCAGTCCCGCTGATGATCCCGCAGGCGCCGCTCATCGGCACCGGACTCGAGTACCGGGCAGCCGTGGACACGGGCGATGTCGTGCTGGCCGACAAGTCCGGCCATGTCGTCGACGTCGACGCCGAGAAGATCGTCGTCGAGACGAAGGACGGCAACGAGACCTACGAGATGACGAAGTTCATGCGCTCGAACCAGGGCACGCTCATCCACCAGAAGCCGATCGTCGGCCTCGGTGACCGCGTCAGCGCGGGCGAGGTTCTGGCGGACGGCAGCTCCACGGACAGCGGCGAGCTCGCCCTCGGCGCCAACCTCCTCGTCGCCTTCATGCCGTTCGAAGGCTTCAACTTCGAGGACGCGATCGTCATCTCGGAGCGCTGCGTCAAGGAGGACGTCCTTTCCTCGATCCACATTCATGAGTACGAGATCGACGCCCGCTCGACGAAGCTCGGCGACGAGGAGATCACCCGCGACATTCCGAACCGCTCGGAGGAGTCGCTCAAGGACCTCGACGAGCGTGGCGTCGTGCGCATCGGCGCCGAGGTCGGCTCCGGCGATCTGCTCGTCGGCAAGGTAACGCCGAAGGGCGAGACCGAGCTTACGGCGGAGGAGAAGCTGATCCGCGCGATCTTCAAGGAGAAGGCGCGCGAAGTGCGGGACACGTCTCTTAAGGTCCCGCACGGCGAGGGCGGCAAGGTCATCGACGTGAAGACGTTCTCGCGCGAGGCGGGCGACGACCTCTCGCCCGGCGTCAACGAGCTCGTTCGCGTCTACGTCGCCAAGAAGCGCAAGATCGCGGAGGGGGACAAGCTCGCCGGCCGCCACGGGAACAAGGGCGTCATCGCCCGGATCGTCCCCGAGGAGGACATGCCGTTCCTCGAGGACGGAACGCCGGTGGACGTCGTCCTGAACCCGCTCGGCGTTCCGAGCCGGATGAACATCGGCCAGATTCTGGAGACCCACCTCGGCTGGGCCGCCGCCCGCGGCGTCTTCAGCGAGAACGGCGGCGGTGAGTCCCAGCCGATCGCGACGCCGGTTTTCGACGGCGCCAGCGAGGCCGACGTCGACGAGGCCCTGATGAAGTGGGTCGAGCAGAATCCCGACTCGCCGATCAAGTTCGTCGTCGACTCGAAGCAGCCGGCAGGCCGGCGCTGCTCGGGGAAGGTCCGGCTCTTCAACGGCAAGACGGGCCAGCCGTACGAGCAGGCGATCACCGTCGGCTACATGTACATCCTGAAGCTGCTCCACCTCGTGGACGACAAGATCCACGCGCGCTCCACCGGGCCGTACTCGCTTGTCACGCAGCAGCCGCTCGGCGGCAAGGCGCAGTTCGGCGGCCAGCGCTTCGGTGAGATGGAGGTCTGGGCGCTCGAGGCGTACGGCGCCGCCTACACGTTGCAGGAGATGCTGACGATCAAGTCCGACGACACGGTCGGCCGCGTCAAGGCGTACGAGGCGATCGTCAAGGGCGAGAACATCGCCGAGCCGTCGATTCCGGAGTCCTTCAAGGTGCTGCTGAAGGAGATGCAGTCGCTCGCGCTCGACGTCCACGTCCTCTCCGACGAGGGCAAGGAGGTCGAGGTCCGCGAGGAGGACGACGAGCTGCTCCGGGCCGCGGAAGAGCTCGGGATCGATCTCACGCCGGGATCCCTGCGCGCGGCCCCGCGGCAGCCGACGGCCGAGGAGCTCGAGGAGGGCCAGGAGCGCGTCGACCAGGACGGCGAGCTGAAGGTGCCGGCCGACGAGGCGCTCGGCGATCTCGCCGACGTCGAGGTCGAGCCCGAAATCGAAGCCAGCGAAGAGGCAGAGGAGCAGGCCGGTCCACTGATTGAACCCGCCGACGTAGAGGAGTGAATTTGACCGCGCGCAGCCCTCGGCCTTCGGCCGAGGCCTTCACGCACCGGATGACGGACACGCTCAGAGCACAGAGGAAGGAAGAGACGTTTGATCGATATCAATGACTTCGATGCCATCCGAATCGGACTGGCGTCGAGCAAGCAGATTCGCGACTGGTCGTCCGGCGAGGTAACGAAGCCCGAGACGATCAACTACCGCACGCTCAAGCCCGAGCGCGACGGCCTCTTCTGCGAGCGCATCTTCGGTCCGACGAAGGACTGGGAGTGCTACTGCGGCAAGTACAAGCGCGTCCGCTACAAGGGCATCATCTGTGAGCGCTGCGGCGTCGAGGTGACTCGTCAAAAGGTCCGCCGCGAGCGGATGGGCCACATCGACCTGGCCGCGCCGGTCTCGCACATCTGGTTCTTCAAGGGCGTTCCCAGCCGGATCGGTTACCTGCTCGACATCGCGCCCCGCGAGCTCGAGAAGGTTCTCTACTTCGCGGCATCGATCGTGACCACGGTCGACGCCGAGGCGCGGCAGAAGGACCTGAACGA
>DASQWX010000087.1:0-4678 GCA_035640035.1 Gaiellaceae bacterium | reverse complement strand
CAGGGGGCCGCTCCCGTCGCGCGGCGTCACGGCGATCGGGCCGATCGCAGGGCTCATCCCCCAGCGTCCGACCATCTGCCGCGCGATCTCGGTCAACTGCTGGATATCCGATTCCGCGCCCGTGGTCGCCTCGCCGAAGACCACCTCCTCGGCCGACCGCCCTCCGAGCGCGACCCTGATCTTCGCCATCAGCTCGCGCTCCTCGTAGTTGAAGCGGTCGCTCTCGGGCGCGGAGAAGGTGACACCGAGCGCCAGGCCTCGGGGGATGATCGACACCTTCCGAACCGGATCCGCTCCCTCGGTCAGCATGCCGACGATCGCATGCCCGCCTTCGTGGTAGGCGGTCCGGCGGCGGTCCTCCTCGGACATCATCACCTGGCGCTCCGCTCCGAGGACGATCCGCTCGAGCGCGTCCGTCAGGTCAGCCTCCGTGACCTTTTCGTGGTTGCGCCGTGCGGCCAGGAGCGCCGCTTCGTTGACCAGGTTGGCGAGATCGGCGCCGACCATTCCGGGAGTGCTCGAGGCGATGCGGCCGAGGTCCACGTCGGGCGCCAGCGGAACGCCGCGGGTATGGACCTCGAGGATCTTCTCGCGGCCGTTGCGGTCGGGCGGCTGGACGGCGACGCGCCGATCGAACCGGCCCGGCCGGAGCAGCGCCGCGTCGAGGACGTCCGGCCGGTTCGTGGCGCCGATGACGATCACGCTCGTCGATGAATCGAAGCCGTCCATCTCGGTCAGGATCTGGTTCAGGGTCTGCTCCCGCTCGTCGTTGCCGCCGCTGAACCCGGCGACGCCTGTCGTTCGGGAGCGCCCGATCGCGTCGAGCTCGTCGATGAAGATGATCGCGGGCGCGGCCTCCTTGGCCTGCGCGAAGAGGTCCCGGACCCGCGACGCGCCCACCCCCACGATCGCCTCGACGAACTCCGAGGCCGCCAGCGAGAAGAACGGCACTTCTGCCTCACCGGCGACCGCCCGGGCGAGTAGCGTCTTGCCCGTTCCGGGCGGCCCCGCCAGGAGCACGCCGTGGGGGATCCGGCCTCCGAGGCGCCGGTACTTCTGGGGATTGCGCAGGAAGTCGACGACCTCGGTCAGCTCGGCCTTGGCTTCGTCAATTCCGGCGACGTCCGCAAACGTGACGCGGTCGCCCGCCGGTTCGTACCGCCGCGCGCGCGAGCGACCGAAGGCGCCCAGCACGTTCTGGACGTTGCCGGCACGCCGCATGAGCCAGAACAGCAGGAAGATGAAGAGCAGGGTGGGACCGAAGCCGAGGAGCAGGTTCTCCCACCAAGACGCGCCTGTCTGGAGCGGCTCGGCGTTGACGACGACCTTCTTGCTCTGAAGGAGCTTCGAGAGCGCGTCCGTGTTCGCAAACGCAGGCACCTCCGTCTTGAACCGCGTCGTCTTCTTCGAGCCCTGGTAGCTCAGAGGGACCGTGAACATCCCCTGGATCGCCGTCCCCTTGGAAGTGATCTGCGCGACATGGCCGGCATTCACCTGTTCGAGGAAGAACGGGCTGTACGGGACGCGGATGCGCGAGGGCTGCTGGGTCGCTCGCGTGCCGGCGTAGTAGTTGACGGCGAAGAGGACGAGGGCGAAGACGATCCAGACCGCCCAGCGCGCGCGCGGGCGCGGCGGCGGGGCCTGCGGGGACGAGCCGGGCGACGGGGCCGGTGCGCGGCCCGGCCGCCGATCGCCGTCCGACGTTTTCGTTGGCGGTTGATTCATCCTGATCCACCGCCCACGATACGCGTTGCGTCCCGGCCCGAGAAACCGGGCGGTTCTCGAACGGCTACGAGGTGGCGAACCGGCGGCGAAGCTCGTCGAGCGTAAGGCGCTCGGGCTCGTAGCCCTCTCTCGCGAGCGTCGCCTCGAGGTCTGCGATGAGCGCCTGACGAAACTCGGCGTCCGCCTCCGCCCTTGCGACGATCTCGTCGAGCTCCGTTCGCGCGAGCGGCAACTCCTGCGCCGCGCGGACCCACGCCTCGGGGGCGGGAGGCAGGGCGCCGATCAGCTCGGCCAGGGTGTCTTCGTCGTACGCGGTCATGCGTTCACCTGCTCACCAGACTGTGTTGGGACACGATTTCTTCCCTCGAGCTCCTCACGCAGCTTGACCAAACAGCGGGAAATGCGGCTTGCGATTGTCCCTGCGGGGAGCTCGAGCGCTTCGCCGATCGTCCGGTAACTCTCGTCGCGCGCGAAGAAGCGATCGAGGATCTCGCGGCAGTTTCCGGGCAGGCCGGCCATCGCCTCGTGCACGTCGAGCGCCTCGTCGATTCTCGAGATCGCGTCCTCGTCCGGGTCGGTGGCCAGCTCGTCGTCGCTTGCCTCCTCGCGAGAGCCCGTCCGCAACCGGTCGACGCAGGCGCGGCGCGTCAGCTGGGCGATCCAGGGTTGGAACGCCTCGTCGCTGCGAAGGGAGCCGAGTCGCTCGTACGCGCGGGCGAAGACCTCCTGGAAGACGTCCTCGGCGTCGTGCTCGCGAAGCCGGAACCCCTGGGTCGCGATGGCGTAGACGTAGCGCGAGAACCGCTCGACGAGGGCCGCCCAAGCCTGCTGGTCGCCGTTTCGGCACCGGGCGACGAGCTGCGCAGCCGGAACCGGGTGTGCCATCGCCGTTAGATGGAGACTTGCTGTTGCTCCGCCTCGCGGAGCCGCTTGGCCATCACCTGGAGGAGCTTCCAGGCGATCGCGGCGTTCGACTCGACGAGCGGGCGAAACTCCCACGACGTGAGCCCGTAGCAGGTCAGGTCGGTATCGGCGGTGATCGTCGCCGTCCGGCGCGCCTCATCGTCGATCAAGGCGATCTCACCGAAGTAGTCGCCGGGGCCGAGGCGCCCTCGTTGCTCGCCGTGAATCTCGACATTCGCGGTGCCATCGCCGATCACGAAGAAGCCGACTCCGCCCGCGCCTTCTGCGGCAACGGTGTGCCCGGCGTTGAACCGGCGCTCCTTGAACGACTTGGCGATTCGGGAAAGCTCGTCGCGCGACAGGCCGTCGAAGAGCGGAACCTGCGCGAGAAGCTCGATGGGTGCGTCAGCCATCGGCCGATTCTATGCTGGAAACGCCGGAACTACTACTCACCTACGGTTTGGCGGCTTCTACGCGGGTCGCGAGCTCCTCGATCTTTCCCTGTGCGGCATCGAGCTTGCCAAGGCAAAAACGGTAGAGCTCTTCGCCGCGCTCCCAGAGGCCGATCGCCTCGTCCAACGCAGTCTCGCCGCTCTCGAGACGGTGGACAATCTGCTCGAGCTCACGCTGCGCCGCCTCGAAGGACGGCTCACTCGACGCGGGCGCCGAACCTTCCATCGCTCACCTCGACGTCGATTCGCTGGCCCGTACCGACCGTGTCGGCGGAACGAACGATTGCGCCGTCCGAGCGGACGATTGCGTAGCCGCGGTTCAACGTGGACTGCGGGGAAAGCGCACGCAGCCGGCCGGCGGCGTGCTCCAGAGCGGCGCGCCGACGCTCGACCAGCAGCGCCGGGGCGCGCCGGAGCCGTTCGTGCGCGTGTGCGAGCCGTTGGGCGTGCAGGTCGAGCGAACGGCGGGCTCCGCGCCCGAGGCCGGCGCGGGCGCGGTCGAGCCGGTCGCGAAGCTCGCCGAGGTCCGGCACGACCAGGCGGGCCGCGGCCGTCGGCGTCGACGCGCGCGCGTCGGCCGCGAGATCGCAGAGCGGCGTGTCTTGCTCGTGCCCCACGGCCGAGACGACGGGGACCGGGCACGCGGCGACAGCACGCACGAGGCGCTCGTCGCTGAACGGCAGCAGGTCCTCGAAGCTGCCGCCGCCGCGGGCGACGACAACCACGTCGAGGGTCGGAACCTGGCAGAGCCGCCGCAGGGAGTCGACGATCGCAACGGCGGCGCGCGGTCCCTGGACGTAGGTCTCGGCGACGACGACGTGTGCAGGCGGGAAGCGCGCCTGGATCCCGGTGAGGACGTCCCGTTTCGCCGCGGCGTCGTTGCCGGTCACGAGCCCGATCGTCCGGGGCAAGGTCGGAAGGGATCGCTTTCGCTCCGGCCCGAATAGGCCTTCGGCGGCGAGCTTGCGTTTCAGCCGCTCGAGCGCGGCGAGGTGGTCGCCGAGCCCGAACCGTTCCAGCGAGA
Organism: Gaiellaceae bacterium; assembly: GCA_035640035.1. Lineage (GTDB taxonomy): Bacteria > Actinomycetota > Thermoleophilia > Gaiellales > Gaiellaceae > 13-2-20CM-68-14. The sequence continues at coordinate 574 of DASQWX010000087.1, read as the reverse complement.
GCGCCCGCAGCCTGAACTCGCCGCGCGCCGCATACAGCTCGGGCCTCCCGTACGCATGAACCCGGTCGCCGTCGGCAAGATCGAGCCGCAGACCGTCGTACTGGCCGCGGGGCATCGAGACGGCGAGGCACGCGCCGTCACCGGGATCCTTGAGCGTGAAGAAGACGCTCTGCCAGCGCGGATGGCGCTTGAGCTCGGTGATCTCCCCCTCGACCCAAACAGTCGGAAGGCGCTGGAGCCACGTGGCGATGCCGCGGTTGAACGCGGAGACGCTGAAGACCTTGCGGTCGCCGTAGGCGGTGGCCTCGACCTTCACCAGGTCGATGCTAGCGACGGACTACCGAGACCTCGTTAAAGCAGGATCCGTGCGGCGGTCTCGTGGTCGCAGCCGCTTACGACCATCTCGACCGCCCGATGCAGGTCCGCGTCGCTATGTGCGAGCTTCTCGGCGAGCGGAAGCGGAAAACCGGCCTCCATCAACACGTGAAGCCGCCAGCTTTCGACTTTCGCTCGCTCGTCCTGGGGTGTCTCGGTGATCTGCGCCATGAGGTCGATCTGCTTCGCCCTTTCCTAG
>DASQWX010000086.1:0-7263 GCA_035640035.1 Gaiellaceae bacterium | reverse complement strand
CCGATCAGGTCGAGCGCGACGTCGAGCATCTTCGCGTAGTCGCCGGAGTCGTAGATGCACCCGTTGGGCGTCTCGTAGGGCATCTCGTCGGCCTTGATGTAGTTGCGCTTACGCACCTCGACAGGATCGAGCTCGAGCTCGCTCGCGACGATGTCGATGAGCCGCTCCGTGAACCAGAGGTGCTGCATCCGCGAGTACCCGCGGTTCGGGGACACCGGCGCCTTGTTCGTCACCACCTGCTTGAAATCGAGCCGGATGTTGCGCCAGCGGTACATGCCCGGCGTCACCTGCGCCCAGATAACGCCGCCGAGCGGCTCGTACCGCAGCCAGGCGCCCGCGTCATCGAGGGCGGTCGTGCGGAAGCCGAGCAGGGTGCCGTCGTTCTTGACCGCGACCTCCGTATCGACGAACCAGCGCTCGTTCCCGTGCGACATCGAGAGGTGGAAGTCCGTCCGCCACTCCGTCCACTGGACGGCGCGATTGAGCTTCCGCGCGAGCAGGCAGCAGGCGACGAGCTGCGGGTGGGTCGTGATCTTGTTGCCGAAGCCGCCGCCTATGTCCTGCGTGACGAAGCGGAGCTTGTCGAGGCCGACCCGCATCGCCGGGCCCATCATGATCGCCGCGAAGCCCGGGAACTGGTTGTTCGTGATGATCGTCCACTGGCCGGTGCCGCGGTTGTACTCGACGAGCGAGCCGTTGCACTCGAGCGGCGTCGAGTTGAACCGGTCGAAGTGGAGCTCCGAGATCTTGACCACCCGGTCGGCCTCGGCGAACGCCCCGTCGACGTCGCCCCATTCGAAGACGCCTTCCCACGTCAGGTTGGTTCCCGCCTCGTCATGGAGGACCGGCGCGTCGTCGTCGACCGCGCGCCGGGCGTCGTTGATGGCCGGCAGCGACTCGTAGTCGATCTCGATCAGCTCGGCAGCGTCCCGCGCGCCCTCGCGGGTCTCGGCGACGACCGCCGCGACCGGCTCGCCGACGAAGCGGACCTTGCCGACCGCGAGGCAGTAGTCCTTGAGGTGGGCCCCCGGCGGCGAGGAGATCTGGAAGAACGGATCGGTGAGGGTCGCGACCTCGTCGCCGGTCAGCGTCCCGTAGACCCCGGGGTAGTCGAGTGCCGCCGAGACGTCGACCGAGCGGATCTTGGCGTGCGCGTACGGCGAGCGGACGAAGTGGACGTAGCCCATGTTGTGTCGCTTGACGTCGTCGAAGAAAACGCCTTCGCCCTGAACGAGCCGCTTGTCCTCCTTACGCGGGACGTTCTGGCCGCTCCACTGTTCTCGCACCGGCTCTTCGACAACGGTCTGCTCAGGCGCGACGGTCGTCTCGCTCATTCGCCCACCTCCTGGCCGGAGGCCGCCTTGATCGCCTTGACGATGTTCCAGTACCCGGTACAGCGGCAGATGTTGCCCTGGATCCCTTTCGCGATCTCCTCGTCCGAGGGGCTCGGGTTCTCCCGCAGCAGCGCGGTCGCGCTCATCAGCATGCCGGGCGTGCAGTACCCGCACTGCAGCGCGTGGTGGTCGCTGAAGGCCTGCTGGAGGGGGCTCAGCTCCCCGTCGCCGAGCCCTTCGACCGTCTCGATCGACGACCCGTCGGCCTGGACTGCGAGGAGCATGCAGCTCTTCACGAGCGTCCCGTCGAGGATGACGCTGCAGGCGCCGCAGTTGCCGGTGTCGCAGCCGACGTGGGAGCCGGTCAGGTCGAGGTCGTCGCGGATCAGATGGATCAGCAGGCGGCGCGGCTCGACGTCGCGCTCGTACCTCGTGCCGTTGACATCGACGGTGATCCTGCTCGTCTCCGCCGCCGCGCGAAATGCCCCCACTCAGCCTCCCGCTCTTTCGGCCGCCTGGGTCGCCGCGCGCACGGCGACGACCTCGGCGAGGGCTCGCCGGTACGCGCCCGACCCGTGTACGTCGCTCGGGGGGTCGAGCTCGGAGGCCTGAACCGCCGACCGCACGGCTTCCGGATCGGACCCGCCCGGACGCAGGACTTCCGGCACCGCGGCGACGCACCCGAGCACGACCCGAAGCTCGCCGTTCGCGGACGCCGCCGCGTTGACGATGCAGGTCCCGTCCCGTCCGACCGCGACCGACGAGAAGCCGTCGCTTCGACCCGGCGGGACGGTAATCCTCGTCAGGAGCTCGTTCGGACCGACGGCTGTCATGTAGACGCCGAGGAAGAACTCGTGCGCCGGGACGGTGCGCTCCCCGGAAGGACCGGCAACCGTCATCTCGGCGCCGACGGCGACCATCAGCGGAGGCAGATGGTTCGTGGGGTCGCTCGCGCAGATATTGCCGCCGACGGTGCCGCGGTTTCGCACCTGCACGTCGGCGATCTGTGAGCACACCTCGCCGAGAATCGGCCTGGCCCGAGCTTCCTGCGAGGCGATCAGCTGCGACGTCGTCGTCATCGGCCCGATCTCGAGCGTCCCGTCGGACCGAAGCTCGATCCCCGTCAGCTCCTCGATTCCATTCAGGTCGACGAGCACGTCAGGCGCGGCCACGCGTGCCTTCATCACGTTGATGAGCGTCTGCCCGCCGGCCAGCGGCCGGGCGCCGTCGTGCTCCGCGAGCAGCCCCAATGCCTCGTCGGTCGTGCGTGGGCGTGCGTACCCGACGTCCCTCAGCAGCATCGCGGCAATCGTACGCAGGCTCGGTCCGTGCCTGCAAACGGAGGCGTCTATGCGCGGACGGACAGCTCCGGAGGCTCGACGTGGATCGAGCCGGCGGCGTCGCGAAGCCTGCCGCCGTCTCGTCCGGCCTTCGTCGCGAGCATCTCGGCGAGGATCGAGATGGCCGTCTCGGGTGAGCTCTCCGCGCCGATGTCGAGCCCGCACGGGCCGGCGATCCGGTCGAGCTCCGCCTCCGCGACGCCGGCCTCGAGCAGGCGTTCGCGCCGGGACGCCTGGGCCCGCCGCGAGCCGAGGGCGCCGACGTAGAAGGCTTCCGTCGCGAGCGCGCCCTCGAGAGCCGGGACGTCGAACTTCTCGTCGTGGGTGAGGACGACGACCGCGGTCCTGGCATCGGGCTGTACCTGAGTAATCACATCGGCGGGCCAGGCAACGATGATCTCGTCGGCGCTGGGCAGGCGCTCACGCGTGGCGAAGCGCGATCGCGCGTCGGCGACGATCGCCGTCCAGCCGAGCTGCTTCGCCGCCGCGCAGAGCGCCTCAGCCGTGTCGACGGCGCCGAAGACGAGGAGCCGCGGCGGCGGCGCGACGACGTCGGCGAAGAAGCGCCGGCCTTTGTGCTCGACGATGCGGCTACGGCCCCGGGCGAGCAGCTCCGGCACCTCTTTCGCCAGCGCGGCAGGCCCATCTCCGACCGTCGTTCCGTCGGCGCGGACGAGCAGCTTCGCGCCGATCGGCTCGCCCTCGACCACGGTGAAGACGACGGCAGCGTCGCCGTTCTCGATCACCTGCTTCAGCTCGTCGAACACGCTCACTCGAGCGGCTCGACGAAGACGTCGATTTCGCCGCCGCAGGGGAGACCGACGCTGAAGGCGAGCTCATCCGCGATCCCGTACGAGAGCAGCCGCGGCCGGCCCGTTCGGAGCACTTCCTGCGCCGCGTCACAGACGTCGCTCTCGACGCAGCCACCGGAGACCGAGCCCGCGATCTCGCCTCGCTCGGAGACGACGAGCTTGGAGCCCACGGGCCGGGGCGCTGATCGCCGCGAGGCGACGACGGTCGCCACCGCGACGCGGTCGCCGCGCCCGCGCCAGCGCTCGATCTCGGGCAGAAGCTCCTTCACGCGGCGAAGGCTAGCTAGGGACTGTCCCCGGACGGGGACTGTCCCGGCAACCGTCGCTGGCAAAACCAACGGTCGCAGGGACAGGCACACTGCGGGTGCCAGTCCCTAGTAGGGTCGCGCCGTGGAGTACCGGCGGCTTGGCTCGACGTCGCTGGAGCTCTCGCGGATCGGGCTCGGCTGCGGAAGTTTCGGCGGAATCGGCTCGGCGCCGGAGCTCTTCGGGCGCGGCGAGAGCGAGGACGAGGCGTTCGCGCTAATGGACGCCGCCTGGGCGGCGGGCGTCAACTTCTTCGACACCGCAGCCTCGTACGGCGGTGGCCGCAGCGAGACCTGGGTCGGCCGGTGGCGCCGGGACCGTGGCGCCGACGTCATCCTCAGCACCAAGGTTTTCTGGTCCGTGACCGGAGACCCTGACGATCGCGGCCTTGCGCGCGAACGCGTCCTTCACGAGAACGCGGGCAGCCTCGCCCGCCTCGGGGTCGACCGGGTCCAGATGTACCTGACGCACGAGCCCGATCCCGAGACCCCGATCCGCGAGACGCTCGAGGCGCTCGACCAGCTCGTCCGGGAGGGCAGGGTCGAGGCCATCGGCGGCAGCAACATGAGCGCCGAGCAGCTGGTGGACGCGCTCGAGACGAGCGACGCCCACGGGCTCGCGCGCTTCGCCTGGGTCCAGAACGAGCTGAACCTGCTCGGCCCGGACACGCAGGACGACGTTCGCGCGATCTGCAGGCGCGAGGGCCTCGGCTTCACGCCGTTCAGCCCGCTTGCGGGCGGGTGGCTGACCGGGAAGTACGCACGAGGCGCGCCCTACCCGCCCGGGTCGCGGATGACCCTGCGTCCGGAGCCGTACGCGCAGCTCGTGGCGGTGCGGACCTTCCGGGCGCTGGACGCTTTCCATACCGTCGCCGACGAGCTCGAGACCGATACCGCCACCCTTGCGCTTGCCTGGCTCCTCGCCCAGCCGGACGTGACCGCAGTGGTAGTCGGCCCGCGCAACCCGGAACACCTCCGCTCGGCGCTCGCCGCCCTCGACCTGAAGCTCGACGAGGCCCGGCTCGACGAGCTGGCGTCACTATTCCGTTGATGGAGGTCGTCGTGCTTTCGAACGCGGAGGTCCGGGAGCTGCTCCCCGTTGCCGAGTGCGTCGACCTGATGGAGCAGGCGCTGATCGACCTCACGAACGGAGACGTCTGGCACCCGCTGCGCACCGTGATGCGCCCGCCCGACGAGCCGAGCCTGATGGGTTTGATGGCAGCCCACCGCTCGGCGCCGAGCCCCGACTACGGGATCAAGGTCATCTGCATCTTTCCCGGCAATCGCGCGCGCGGTCTCGAGTCGCACATGGGGACGGTGACCCTCTTCGACGGCGAGACGGGCGCACCGTTGGCGATCGTCGATGCCGGAGCCGTGACGGCGATTCGCACCGCAGCGGTCTCGGCGGTGGCAACTCGCGCGCTCGCGCGCGCCGACGCCACTCGCCTTGCCGTGCTCGGAGCCGGGATTCAGGCGCGTGCGCACCTGCAGGCCCTCGCCCACGTGCGTCCGTTCGAGTCGGCTCGGATCTGGGGCCGGACCGAGGCACTCGCGAAGTCGGTCGCCGAGGAGCTCGACCTGCCGTTTCCGGTCGACGTCGCTCCGTCGGCTCGCGAAGCGATTGCGCGCGCCGACGTCGTGGCCACGACCACGGCCTCGCGGGAGCCGATCGTCGCCCGCGAGTGGTTTGCACCGGGAGCCCACATCAACGCCGTCGGGTCGAGCATCCCCACCGCCCGCGAGATCGACGCCGCGACCGTCGCGGACGCGGCTCTCTTCGTCGACCGTCGGGAATCATTCTTCGCCGAGGCCGGCGACTACCTCCTCGCCGTCGACGAGATCGGCCCTCGCGAGGTCCGAGGCGAGCTCGGCGAGGTACTGACGGGCGCGGCGGAGGGACGCCGAGACGCCGAGGAGCTGACGCTCTTCAAGTCGCTGGGCCTCGCGGCCGAGGACCTCGCCGCCGTCGAGCATCTTTACCGTCGCGCCAGCGAGACGGGCTCCGGCCAGCGCGTCGAGCTGTGATCCCGTTCGACGAGATCACGGCCGCCCGAGAGCGCATAGCCGGAGCGGTCCTCCGAACCCCGCTCGTTCGGCTCCAGCTTCCCGAGGCGCCCGCGGAGATCCACCTCAAGCTCGAGAATCTCCAGCCGATCGGCTCCTTCAAGCTGCGCGGCGCGCTCAACGCCGTGAAGCAGATTCCGCAGAGCGAGCTCGCCGACGGGGTCGTCACCGCGAGCGCGGGCAACATGGGACAGGGAGTCGCCTGGGCCGCGCGGGAGCTCGGCGTCCCCTGCACCGTCGTCGTCCCGGAAAGCGCCGCCGAGACGAAGCTGGCCGCGATCGAGCGACTCGGCGGGAGCGTCGTCAAGGTCCCGTACGAGGAGTGGTGGGAGGCGATCGCCACGTCCAGCACGCCCGCGGCGAACGGCCGGTTCGTGCATCCGGTCGAAGACGAAGCGGTGATGGCCGGCAACGGGACGATCGGGATCGAGATCCTCGAGGACCTCCCCGACCCCGACGCGATCCTCGTTCCCTTCGGAGGCGGCGGGCTGAGCGTCGGTATCGCCAGCGCGGTACGCGCGATCGAGCCGCGAGTTCCGGTCTACGCCGTCGAGCCCGAGCCCGCCGCCGCGCTCACGGCATCGCTCGCGGCCGGCGAGCCGCGCGAAGTCGCCGGAACGCCGTCGTTCGTCGACGGCTCGGGCGCGCCCCGCGTGCTGCCGAAGATGTGGCCGCTCGCGCGCGCGGCGCTCGCCGGCGCGTTCGCAGTGCCGATCGACGATGCCGCCGGGGCGGTTCGCCTGCTCGTAAACCGGGCTCGAATCGTCGCCGAGGGCGCCGGCGCCCTGGCGCTTGCCGCGGCGCTCGCGGGCCGCGGAGGAACCGGCAAGGTCGTCTGCATCGTCTCGGGCGGCAACATCGACGAGGAGAAGCTGCGCACGATCCTGTCCGGCGCAACCCCGTAGTGATTCGAGCGGGGGCGCAGTATCCTTGACCGCGTGTCGAGCGCCAAGGCGGCAGGCGAGATCGAGGACTACTCGGAACCGATTCTTCCGGGAGAGGGCGCAAGCGACTACGAGCGCTATCTGCGGACGGACGAGCTGCTCTCCCTCCAGAAGACCCCGGAGGAGCAAGTCCATCGCGACGAGCTTCTCTTCCAGACAGTGCATCAGTCCTCGGAGCTCTGGCTCAAGCTCGCCTCGAACGAGACGGCGGAGGCGGTCGCCCGACTCGAGCACAAGGAGATCGCACCGGCGCTTCGACTCCTGCGCCGTGCGAGCCTCGCGCTCCAGCTGATCACCGGCCAGCTCGACATGCTCGAGCAGATGTCTCCCTGGGAGTACCAGGAGGTGCGGGCCGTGCTCGGTCACGGCAGCGGCTTCGACTCGCCGGGCTTCCGGTCCCTGCGTGCGGTGGTGCCGGCGCTCGGACAGGCGTTCTCGACGCTGGTGCGGAAGGCGGACTTGAC
>DASQWX010000085.1:0-2922 GCA_035640035.1 Gaiellaceae bacterium | reverse complement strand
GGCGGGCCTGCCGGACTCGGTCGCCGGCGTGACCGTGAACCGGCTCTGCGCCTCGGGGCTTTCGGCGATCGTCTCCGCTTGTCACGCCGTCGTTGCCGGGGAAGGCGACCTGTACGTCGCCGGCGGCGTCGAGTCGATGAGCCGCGCGCCGTTCGTCTTCGCGAAGCCCGAGCGCGGTTTCCCGCGCGGAGACCGGACCGTCTACGACACGACACTCGGCTGGCGCTTCCCGAACCCGACGATGAAAGAGATGTTCCCGCTGGAGTCGATGGGCGAGACCGGCGAGAACGTCGCGGAGCGCTACGGCGTGTCTCGGCAGGAGCAGGATGCCTTCGCGCTTCAGTCGCAGCAGCGGTGGGCCGCGGCCGACGCCGAAGGCCGCTTCGGCGATGAGCTAGTTCCGGTCGCCGACGCCTTGCGCGACGAGCATCCCCGTCCGGATACCGATCAGGGGAAGCTCGCCGCGCTGAAGCCAGCGTTCCGCGACGACGGGACGGTCACAGCCGGCAACTCGAGCGGCATCAACGACGGCGCTGCCGCAGTGGTGGTCGCCTCGGAGGAGAAGGCGGCCGAGCTCGGCGCCGTGCCACTCGGAGGCTTCGTTGCCGGTGCCGTGGCAGGTGTCGACCCGCGCGTGATGGGAATCGGCCCGATTCCTGCCGTTCGAAAGGTCCTCGCGCGCGCGGGCATCGAGGTGGGCGACCTCGACCTCGTCGAGCTGAACGAGGCCTTCGCGTCGCAAAGCCTGGTCGTCATCCGCGAGCTCGGGCTCGATCCCGAGAAGGTGAACGTGAACGGCGGCGCGATCGCGCTCGGCCACCCGCTCGGCATGAGCGGCGCGAGGCTGGTGGTCACGCTCCTGCACGAGCTCCGGCGCCGTGGAGGACGCTACGGGCTCGCGACACTGTGTGTCGGCGTCGGCCAGGGACAGGCCGCATTGTTCGAAAGGTGAAGCTCGGAGAGCGGTACGTCGAGCTCGCGCTGCGGTTACAGCGCCATCGGGACGAGCTCGTGTTCGGATACTCGGGACCGCCCGAGCTCGCCGCGCGCGTCGCGGCCGAGGAAACGTTTGACCCCGCGAAGCTCGCCGCAGATGCCGAGGTGATCTTGGCCGAGCTCTCCAGCTCGGACGAAAGCCAGGGAAGTGACTGGCTCGTCGAGCAAACGGCGGCTCTGCTGACGCTGGCGCGAAGCCTCGACGGCCACGAGTTGCCGTATCGCGAGGACGTCGAGCGCAGCTACGGCGTCGAGCCTGAGTGGTATCCAGAGGACGAGTTCGAGCGGACGCATCGTGAGCTCGACGAGGCGCTCGGCGGCAGCGGCGATCTGCGAGAGCGCTACTGCCGCTGGCTCGAGGCGACGGAACTCCCGAAGGACATCCTGAGCGAGGCGCTCTCGGCGACGCTGGCCGAGTTTCGCGAGCGAACGCGCGCACGCTTCGGCTTGCCGGAAGGGGAACAGGTCGAGCTCCGACTCGTCGAGGGGAAGCGCTGGGGCGGCTACAGCGAATTCGTCGGCCGGCTCGGGAGCATCCTCCACGTGAATACCGACCTGCCGCTCCCGTCCGGCGACCTCGCGCACTTCGTCGCGCACGAGTCCTATCCCGGCCACCACACCGAGAACGCGTGGAAAGAGGCGCTGCTCGTCCGCGACCAGGGTCGGGTCGAAGCGACGATCGTTCTCGCGACGGGTCCCGAGGGCGTCATCGCCGAAGGCCTGGCGCAGCTCGCGCGGGACGCTCTGCTCGGCGCCGAGGCCGAGCACGTGACCGCCGACCTCCTCGCGTCACTCGGCTTCGACTATGACCCGGTCATCGGGGCACGCGCGCGCTCCGCGCGAATGCTGTCGAACGACGTTGCCGCGAATCTCGCCCTGATGCACCACGAGCGCGGCGCCGGCGAAGACGAGCTCGCCGCATACGCGCGCCGCTGGACGCTGCAACCGGAGGATCGGATCGAGAAGCTGGTCGCATGGGTCTGCACCCAGCCGTTCCGCGGTTACGTGGTCACCTATCCGGCCGGGCTCCGCCTCGCGAGGGAGTTCGTCGGCAACGACCCGGACAGGTTCAAGCGACTCCTGACGGAGCAGCTCGCGCCGGCCGACTTACGTATCAGCTCAGCGGCGGCCTGATGTAAATCGTGCCCTCGTGCTTCATCGGCACGAACGGCGCGCCGATGCGCATGATGGCGTCCTCGGCAATCGCGATGAGGTCGTTGCTGGTGCGGTCGGTGTCCCCGTAGGGAACTTCGATGCCGACCTCGTCGACCGGTCTCGCATCGAGCCCCGCGTCGCGGAGCTCGCGTAGCAACCGGTCACGATCCGGGATTCGCGCGGCCTCGACCTGGACGGCGTCGGTGTCTTTCATGGAGCTGATCTGCCCGCCGGGACCGCCGTGGAAACCCGCTAGGCTCACGCTCCGATGGCGGTTGCGACCGAGCGCGAGTACGGGCTCTTCGTCAACGGCGAACGAGTCGAGCCGGCGTCCGGCGAAATCCGGGAGCTGACCGAGCCGGCGACCGGCGAGCCGCTTGCGCGGGTCGCTTCGGCCGGCGAGGCCGACGTCGACCGCGCGGTCGATGCGGCGCGGGCCGCGCTCGCCGGCGACTGGGGGAAGACGCCGCCGACCGAGCGCTCGCGACTGTTGCACGCCCTTGCGGACGCGATCCAGGCCAACCGCAAAGAGCTCGCCGAGCTCGAGGCCCGGAACGTCGGCAAGGCGATCGCGTCGGTCAAGGCGGAGCTGAATCAGGCGATCACGAACCTCCGGTTCTACGGCGCGGCGATCGCCTCGATCGCCGGCCGGTCGAACCCGATTGGCGGCTCGCTGCTCTTTTATTCGCTGAAGGAGCCGGTCGGGGTCGCGGGCCAGATCGTGCCGTGGAACTACCCGTTGATGATGACGACCTGGAAGCTCGCGCCGGC
>DASQWX010000084.1:0-2182 GCA_035640035.1 Gaiellaceae bacterium | reverse complement strand
TTCCTCTTCTCCGTCTGTGCGCCGCAGACAGATTGCGAGGTGCTCGAGATCGGTGCCGGCCGCGGCTACTCGACGATCTGGCTCGCGGCGGCCGTTCGCTACCTCGGGGGACGGGTGTTATCGCTGGAGCGCGATCACGAGGGCATCGCCGACTGGCACCGCAACATCTCGGACGCCGGGCTCGAGCTGACGGCCGAGCTGGTCGAGGGCGACGCACGCGAGACGCTGCCGATGATCGAGGATGTCTTCGATGTCGTCTTCCTCGACGCAGCCAACAAACAGTACGAGGAGCTCTTCGGTCTCGCCCGCGAGAAGCTCGAGCCGGGCGCGCTCGTCATCGCGGACGACGTCGTCGTTGACGCGGACACACTTGGCACCTACAGCGAAGCGCGCCAGAACGACCCGACGCTCCTGAGCACGACCGTGCCCCTCGACCGCGGTCTCGAGTTGTCGGTCGTGCTTCGCTGATCTCGATCGTTGGAAACCGAACAATTGATCGCCTCGGCGCCTGCTACTTTTTCGCGTACCGCGGAAAGGAGGTGGTCCGAGAGTGAAAGATTCAAGTACGGGCAGTGGAGGTACCAGCGGGTAGAGGCGTGTCCCCGGCACCGACGGGGAATCGCCTAGCCAGCGTAGGGGACTCGCGTTCTCCGCGCCGCCGGACCATCTCGGTCAGGCCGGAAGCGCCTCTACTACTTCAACCTGGTAACCGGATTGGGGCCACCTGCGGAAGCGCGTGGCCCCAACTCTTTTTTGAGAGAAGCGTTTCACGGCGGCGTCAAAGCCGACGTTCGATCTTTTTAGGAGGGTGGACGCAGGCTTGGGCCAGCCTTCGCGAATGTCACGAGAGCGGGTGGCGCAGCTTCAGCAGAAGACGTTGTCAGGCAGATAGGCAGAGCTTGCAGCGGCGTTGTCTCGGATTGCGAGCGGACCACCAGGAGACACCCTAAGACCCGCATCGAGCGCGACGTGGAGCGCCCACTGATGTCCAGCGCCGACCCTGGGAATCAACACCTCCGAGCCGTCTTCGCAAGACCGTAAGCACGCACAAAGAAGGCGCGCGGCGGCTTCCTCGTCGAGCGCGGCGACGACCTGAGGCCCTGACTCACCTGCAAGCGCGTAGCCGCGGCCGTCGATCATCAAGAACTTTGATCCATGGTCGTGAAGGTGGGTGAGATCCGGACCATGAGCGCCTCGGCGGATCAATCGATCAACGCGAGCAGCGAAGTCCAAGTCTTCGGCCGTTCCATCTCTCACACCGTCGAAGGAGCCGATGCGCTCATGTCGGCTGATGCCGCTGGCGGTCAGCATCGGGTGCAGTTCGAAAGCGGGCAGGCGCGCGTAGGAACGGAGGGCGCGAGGGTCGGCGGTTGAGCAGATGATTCCCGCTGGAAGATCGCGGCCGTAGGCGACGGCGTCGTCGAGGAGACGCCTTCCAACACCTGACCCCTGCGCACCTGGGCGTACAAAAAGCTTGCCGAGCAGCCAAAGGTCATCGCGCCGAGCCGACTGCGCAAAGCCGACGACCTCGCCGGCTTCCTCGGCGACGAAGGCGCCGCCTGGATCGGTGTTCAGCAGATGAGCGATGGTGGCCTCCGCGTCCGGGAACTGACGAGCGGGAAGTCCACGAGCGAGACGCAGCCCATTCAGCGACTCCGCGTAAACAGCCGCACATGCCTCCGTGTCGCCGCTCCGCATCTCACGCGTCGTCACGCCCGCCATTACACACTGGGAACCTCCGCGTCCGAAACGCGCGCTGACCTAGACGTGCGCCAAGACGCGGTCGAGGGGCCGCGGGACACGCTCGAGATCAAGTGCCTCCACCAGGAGCACGGCGTACTTCTGCTTGCGGTTCCACATGAAGCCGTGCAGCTGTTCCTCGAGCGGCCGGGCGCGGTGCGCGGGCTGCTTCTGGTAGGTCTGGAACGCGCGCAGCTCGCCTTGCTCCGTGAGTACGCGCTCCATTCCATCCGGCCCGACCGCCCGCGTCAGCTCGTCCTCGAGGTCGCGCGTGCAGCTGTAGAACCCGACGCGCTCGAGCTCGTCGCGATCGTCGCACCGCAACGCCCGCAAGAAATGCCGCTCCTCCCCGACGTCGTAGAGTCCCGCAAGTCGGACGTCGCGGTACTGCCCGAGGAGGCGCGGTAGGTTCCCGTAGCCGCCCATCGGTACGACGGCGACA
>DASQWX010000083.1:0-3207 GCA_035640035.1 Gaiellaceae bacterium | reverse complement strand
CGGAGACTCGAAGCGAGATGAACACCGCGAAAGGAGTCGCCATGTCCACCAAGCGAAAGTTCTTCGAGTACGGCGGCATTTGCGCAAGCATCTGCCTTGTCGCGTTCGGCATCGCCGCGATCGTGCTCGGCGCTAACGGTCGCAGCACCGTCCACAGCAACCTCGCGCAGGAGGCGATCGTCGGCACGCCCGACATGACCCCGAGCGCGATCAAGGCCGAGGCCAAGCAGGCCGGCCTGCCCGCCTCGATCAAGCTGCCGACCGTTTCGGTCGCCGGCAAGACGATCGACAGCGGCAGCAGGGCGCGGGCATTCGCGCAGTACATGCGCATCCACACGCTCGAGGCCACACGCGGCTTCCCGTACGCGCAGATGGGCCGTTTCACTGCCAAGCCCGGTACGCCTGCCGCGCAGCTCGCCAAGGGCGGCGGCACGGACAACCCGCAGTGGGCGCTCGTCGACCCAAAGACCAAGCAGCCGGTCTCAAACGGCGCGCGCGAGATCTGGGTCACCGAGACCGCACTGACGACCGCGCTGAACACGAGCTACATGGCTGAGCAGCTCGCGAACTTCGGCATCGTCGTCGGCATCGCCCTCCTTCTGAGCGGCGTCGGATTCGGTGTCCTCACGATCGGCGGGGCGCTCCGCCGGAGCCGAAGCGCGGCGGTGGCTGCACCGGCGCGCGTGCCGGTCGCGGCGAGCTGAGCGGTGCGACTCCGCTCGCGCCGGAGGGCGGCGAAAGCCGCCCTCTCGCTTTTCCGTAGAAGCCCGCACGCGAATCCGGGCCCGGCCCGATGCCACACGGGCCGCGGCGATTGAGACTGGCGTTATGCCTGAGTTCACACCGCTCACATGCACGCTGCGCCCCGCGGCCGGGAATCGGACGGAACTGTGCCCGCGCGAGCGGTGCTCGTTTTGGGAGCCGGGAGGAGCCGTCGTCCCCGGTGGGTGCGTAATCGAGCGGCTCGGAGTCGACGTCCGGCGCCGCGACCTGGCCGCATACCTACTCGAGGTGCGCGAGCGCCTTGACGGCGCGCGAGATCTGCGCGAGGCCGAGCAGGCCCACAGCGAGTTCTCGCGACGGATCGGCCTCGAGCTCTGAGAAGCCCATGGCTGAGTCCTACGGCATTGACCTTTACTGGCTGCCTCTCGGCGCCGGCGGACACTCGGTGCGGCTGAACGGCTGGGTCTACGAGGCGCTCGTCGCGACGATGCAGAGGCGCAAGCGCTACGACCTCTATCACTCCGCGCTCGAGGTCACGACGCCAGACGGGACGTTCGTGATCGAGATGGCGCCGATCCCCGATCGTGACGGCGCCGAACGCGGCGTTGTCGCAGAAGGGCCGGTCGGCAGCCGACTCGCGCGACGTCTTCGCATCTTCCGCTACGAGGTCCGTCGCTGGCGAGGCGGCACGATCCCTGATGTTTCTGAGGCGGTCGACAGTCCACGGCACCTCAGCAGCGACCCCGTCGTGGCGCTGCGCCTACTCGCCCTCGTCCCTCAGGTCCCGACGCTCGTCTGGGGACGCGACGAAAGCCAAGCCCACGACATGTGGAACTCGAACTCACTCATCTCCTGGCTCCTCGCACGTGCCGGCCTCGACGTGGGCGCCGTGCATCCACCACCTGGTGGCCGCGCGCCCGGATGGCAGGCTGGTCTCGCCGAGGCGCATAGAGGTGGTCGCAGCGAGTCGCGTAGCAGAATGACTCTGCCGCAGGCCACCGGCCAGACTTTTTAGGTAACCGCACGACGGTCAGCTCCAAGCGAACTCGCCTCCATAGGCCGCCTGCGGCTTGACAGCTGCAGGCGCGGGTGAAAACGTGTCCTTGTCGAGGCCCGGTGACCGAAAGGTCGGCGGGCTTCGGCATTTTTGGCCCGTACTACGGATCGATTCCGAGCTTGCGGAGCTCGACGATCGCCGCTCGGCGCCAGCGGATCGTGTCGGGCGAGAACGGCAGCGTGAACGGCATCCCATTCGCCTTGCGCAGCGGCTTGCCGTCGCGCAGCACGCGGTAGTGGCCCGGCGTCGACTCGACCGTGAGACCCACGGCTTCGAGCCGACGGATGAACTCGCGGACGTCCTTTCTCATCTGTTCTCGAGGTGAGTCACCGCGATGGGATCAGGCGGAAGACGGCGTGGCTCGAGAGTTCTGCCGCAATGGTGTGGCGAAGCCTTCGGGCAGACGCGATGATCGGGCCGTTGGTGATGTCTCGACGACGAGGTGGACGCGGATGGGGCACACGATGAAGGCGATGGTCCAGGACACCTACGGCTCGGTCGACGTTTTGCGACTCGGCGAGATCGCGAAGCCGGTTGCAGCTGAGGACGAGGTGTTGGTGCGCGTGCGTGCGGCGGGTGTTGATCAGGGTGTCTGGCACCTGATGGCCGGGATGCCGTACGTGATGCGCCTCGCGGGTTTCGGGCTCCGGGGGCCGAAGAACCCGGTACGCGGGTACGACGTCGCCGGACGCGTCGAGGCGGTCGGCGGGAACGTGCGTCTGTTTCGGCCGGGCGACGACGTCTTTGGCACCTGCCGTGGTTCCTTTGCCGAATACGCCGCCGCGCGCGCAGATCGCCTCGCGGCCAAGCCAACGGACCTCAGCTTCGAACAGGCCGCGGCCGTCCCGATTTCGGGCTATGCCGCCCTGCAGGCGGTCCGCGACCACGGCAAAGTTGAGGCCGGGCAGCGGGTGCTGATCATCGGTGCGGGAGGCGGCGTCGGCACGTTCGCAGTGCAGATCGCAAAGGCATGCGGGGCAGAGGTGACCGGCGTCTGCAGCACCGGCAAGGTCGACGTCGTGCGCTCGATCGGTGCCGATCATGTGATCGACTACACCCGCGAGGACTTTGTAAACGGCCGCAACCCGTACGACGTAATCCTTGACATCGCGGGCAACCGCTCGCTCTCCCACTTGCGGCGTGCGCTAACGCCGCGCGGGACGCTCGTCATCGTCGGCGCAGAGCACGCAGGCAACTGGCTCGGCGTCGGCCGTCAGCTCCGAGCGGCCACGCTCTCGCCCTTCATCCGGCAGAAGCTTGGCACCTTCATCTCGAAGGAGCGCACGGAGGATCTGCACGAGCTGCGGAAGCTGCTCGAAGCCGGCACGATCACGCCCGTCGTCGACAGGACGTTCCCGCTCGCCGAGGTTCCCGAGGCCATCCGCTACCTCAGAGACGGCCGCGCCCGCGGCAAGATCGTCATCACC
>DASQWX010000082.1:0-5251 GCA_035640035.1 Gaiellaceae bacterium | reverse complement strand
CCCGACGCCGTCTACGTCTTCAGCCAGTTCGGCAACCCGCGCGTGACGCTCCTCTACGGCTCGGTCGCGAAGCCGCGTCTGCTCCTGTCCGAGTTCCGCGGCACGGGGACGACGAAGTTCGTCCAGAAACTCGTTACCGGTGGGACGAAAGTGGAGCGTGTCCGCGTCGACGAGGCGCCGGGACTCTGGTTCGAGGGGCCGCACGCAGTCATCTACGAGGCCCCGAACGCTCCGCGGGTCACCTACTCCGCCGAGCCCCTTCTCGCCGGCAACACGCTCGTCTGGGAGCGACCCGGCGGCCTGACGCTCAGGCTCGAAGGGAAGCTGACGAAAGGCGACGCGGAGCGACTCGCAAGCTCCATTCGCTAACCCCCCGGAAAGGGGAGATCCGCGGGCGGTTGACCACCGAATCAATACGCATGACTGCGGCGGAGACTCGGCTGTACCTGGATACGGAGCTCGAGCGGATCGAACAGTGGCGCGCCGAGGAGCTCGAGCGCGTCGGCTACCCGAGGCGCGACGCCCGCCAGCTGGCGGCGCGGCACGACGTCGACCTGCATCTCGCGATCGATCTGCTTCGGCAGGGATGCCCGGTCCCGGTGGCGCTCCAGATTCTGCTCTAGACAACCCCCAACGAGAAACGGCCCCGCCAGAAGCGGGGCCGTTTCGTTCGTTTCGACTACGTGCCGTCAGCTACGGCGTCGCGATCCTCCAGAGACCGCGGCCGTGCGTGGCAGCGATGATGTACGAGCCGTCGGGGCTCAGCTGCAGGTCGTTCACCGACACGTTCGGCAGCGTGCCGAGGCGCGACCAGGTCGTCGCCGCGCCCTGGCCGGCGTTGGCGACGAAGACGCCGATGTCGCTCGCTTCGACGAGCTTGCCGGACGCCGTCAGGACGAGATCGTCACCAGGGGCGTCGGGCAGGTTGCCGCTGATGTCCGTCCACGTGGCGCCGCCGTCCGTCGTCTCGAAGACGTGGCCCTCGCCGGCGGAGAACGTGTTCGTCCACCGTCGGGAGAAGCCGTTGAAGACGACGTAGACGTGAGCCGGGTTGGCCGGATCGACCGTCAGGCCCTGGATGAAGCGGCTCGGGAACGACGCCGGCAGGGTCAGCTGATGCCAGGTGCCGCCGAAGTTCGTGGCGATACCGCGGGCGAAGCCGGCCTTGTTGCACGGACCGCACCAGGCGACGTACGTCCTGTCGTTGACGCCGATCGCGGTGATCGAGCGACCGGGACCGGTGTCGAAGGCGATCTTCCAGTCGCAGGAAGAGGCGCCGCAGGTCGTGTTCCAGCCCTTGCCCTGGTTGTCCCAGACGAACTCGCCGCCCGCGACCCAGTGGTTCGGGTTGGCCGAGTCCGCCTCGAACGGCGCGATGAAGCGCGGGTTCGGATCGCACGGGCTCGGCGTGTACGTGAAGGCCGAGCACGACGGGGTGATCTCGCGGTAGGCGGGATCGCCGGCGCCGTTCGACCTGCCGCCGTTCGTCGTCAACGCCATGTCGAGGCCGACGTACTCGTTGACGGCGCGGTCGCCGTTCGTGTGGTCGACGATGTTGTCACCACCGTCACCGCCGAAGGGCGAGACCATCTCGCTTGCCCCTGGAGAGAGCAGCGAGACGCCGTTGTCCTGCAGGCCGCCCCAGATCGCGTCCCCGCCCGCCACCGGGCCGGCGTCCGCGTAGTAGTACTGGAGCGTCTTCAGGCCGTCGTTCACCGACGCGAAGCTCGACGAGCTCGCGTTCAGGTTGCGGCTGTAGACACCGCCGTCGTTTCCGACGTACACCTTCCCGTCGTTCCCGAACGCGATCGCGTGCTGGTCGGGATGCGTCGTCGGCGGGCAGTTGTCGAGACCGCCTGCGGAGCACGGCAGCCCGAAGTTCCAGTACGGGCCGGCCGCCTTCCAGGTCGCGCCGCCGTCGAAGCTCTCGAACACTTCCTCGAGCCCGAGGAAGATGTGCTTCGCGTTCGTCGGATCGACGGCGAGGAACTGGTTGTACCAGGCCTGGACGCCCGGGTGGTACCCCTTGGACTTGTTCCCGAGCGCCGAGCCGGTGTTGTTCTGCAGGTTCCGCCACTCGGCCACCTTCGTCCAGGAGCCGCCGATGCCCGTGTCGGACTTATAGATGCCCTGGAGCAGCGTGCCTCCCTGGTCGGTGCGGGCGTGGTTGAACATCCCGGCCGACTGGACGAGCGCGTAGACCGTGCCGCCGCCCGCCGTGTAGGCGATCGTGACCCGGCCCATGTCGCCCTCGTTCAGGGCGCCGGTGACGGTGACGTGACTGAAGTGCGCGCCGCCGTCGGTCGACTCGTAGATGCCGTTGCAGTTCGAGCCTGCGCGCCAGCCGAGCACGGCGTCGACGACGTTGCCGTTCGTCCCCGGCTTCACCGCGACGTCGCTGGCGAAGGCGTGAGGCGAAACGCCGCCGGCCTGCGCGCAGGCGCTCGGCAGCGGAGCGACGCCCTCGCGCAGGACAGGTGTCCATGCCTGCGAGAAGGACGACGGGCTGGCCGAGTGCCGGTAGACGCCCTGGCTCGTCGCGATCAGGATGAAGCCGTTGTCGTAGACGATGCGGCCGATCGTGTGATTGTTCAGCTCGTTGCCGCCGACGCGCGAGAACGTCGTGCCGCCGTCGCCTGAGTAGAGAACACCGATGCCCGCGTACGAGTCGGAGCTCGTGTTCGCCTCGCCCGTGCCGACCCAGAGGCCGTGGCTCGGATCGACGGCGAGCGCTCCGATCGAGAGCGTCGGGGCGTCGTCGGTCAGAGGCGTCCAGGTGCCGCCGGAGCGCTTCCAGACGCCGCCGTCGGCAGCGCCCGCGTAGAGCGTGCTCCCGTCGACCGCGAGTGCGGTCATGCGGCCGGCCACGTGACCGGCGCCGCCGCCCGAGTTCGACCAGACCGGATCCCGATAGCCGTGCGCGTCGCTGTTGTACGGCTTGGTCGTGATCTCGCTCCAGCTGCCGCCGACGAGCGGCAGGTTCCTCGCCGCAAGGTAGGCGCCGCTGAAGGCGCCGGCGTCGACCACATCGGCCGGCGCGGTCCGCGCCTCGGCGTACTGGTCGGCCTGCTCGAGCACTTCGAAGTTGCCGTCGGCGGCCTCGGTCAGAGCCCGTTCGGACGACTTGCCGGTAGCCGTCGAGCCCGCGACCACCGGTGTGACCGCGAACACGAGGCCGAGCGCCGCGAGCAGCCCGAAAAAGGCGACACGCGAACGCCAGTGCGGTTTTCTCACGTTCGTCTCCCCTCCTTGTTTTTGACCCATTCCTCGATGCCGCAGCAAACGCCGGACGGAACGTAGCACGAAATCGGGAGATGTATATGCGAATTGCTATGCCGTGCAGGCTTCCGGGCCGCCGGGCAGAATGTCGCCGCGGTGACCATGCTGCTCGCTTCGATCCCGTCGCCGCACAGCGGGGTCTTCCACATCTTCGGCCGGCCGATCCACTTGTACGGCCTGATGCTGCTGCTCGCGATCGTCGCCTGCATCTGGCTGACGTGGGTGCGCTGGAAGCGGCAAGGCGGCGATCCGGATCTCGTCCTCCGAGTCGCCGTCTGGGGCGTCGCCGCCGGGATCGTCGGCGCGCGCGCCTACCACGACATCACGAGCTGGAACGAGGTGCCCGACAAGTGGTGGGGCCCGTTCGCGGTCTGGCAGGGCGGGCTCGGAGTCTGGGGCGGGATCCTGCTCGGGTGTCTCGTCGGAGCATGGATCGTCCACCGCTCGGGGGCGAGCGTCTACCGGTTCATGGACGCGGTCGCGCCGGGGCTCCTGCTCGCGCAAGGGATCGGGCGCTGGGGCAACTACTTCAACCAGGAGCTGTACGGGAAGCCGACCAGCTTGCCGTGGGGCCTGAAGATCGACTTCGAGCACAGGGTGCCGAAGTACCTCGGTAACACAACTTTCCACCCGACCTTTCTCTACGAGTTCGTCTACGACTTGATCGGCGTCGGGCTGTTGCTCTGGATCGGGTGGCGCTTCCGGATTCGGCCGCCGGCGCTGTTCGCGCTCTACGTCTCCTACTACTGCTTCGGGCGGTTCTTCGAGGAGCTGCTGCGGGTCGACCCGTCACACCATTTCCTCGGGCTGCGGATCAACGCCTGGGTGTCGATCGTGCTGTTCGTGCTCTCGACCGCGTTCTTCATCTGGTGGCAGTTCATCCGCGCGGAGTCGGCGCCGGGCGACGTGGGGCCGCGCCGGGTCGAGCCGACCGGGCCGGCGATGGCCGTGCCCAAGGGCCGCGTCCGGTAGTGGCGTTAGTTTCTCGCCGGTGATCGTGCGCGAGCTCGAGCTGGACCTCGACGCGTTCGAGGGGCCTTTCGACCTGCTCCTGACGCTCGTGCTCCGCGAGGAGCTGGAGCTCGCCGAGGTTGACGTCGCCGAGATCGTGCTGGCGTTCTGCTCGCGGTTGGAAGAGCAGGGGCGGCTCGATCTCGACGCCTGCGGCGAGTTCCTGGTGCTGGTTGCGGCTTTGTTGGAGTTGAAGGCGCGGGGGCTCTTCCCCGAGGAGGAGCTCGAGCTCTCGGAGCTCGAGCCCGAGGAGGCGGCGGAGGAGCTGGCGCGGCGGCTCGCCGAGTACCGGCGGATGAAGGAGGCGGCGGCGTGGCTGTCGTCGCGGCTGGCCGGGGAATCCGACCGGTTCTTCCGGCTCGGGCCCGCTCCGCTGGCGCCGCGGGTCGAGCGGCGGCTTGCGCCGCAGGAGCCGGAGCGGCTCGGCGCGGCGCTGCGTCTGCTTGCCTCGGAGCCTCCGGCCCTGTCTTTGGGGCACATGGCTTTGCAGTTTCCGCCGGTGTCGCAGTTCCTGGAGCGGTTCCGGGCGGTGTTGCGGCGGCGGCGGCGGTTCGACTTCGAGGCGGAGGTCGCGGGGTTGTCGCGCGTCGAGGCGGCGGTCGCGTTTTTGGCCGTGCTGGAGCTGCGAAAGTCGGGCGAGGTGTCGTTGGAGCAGGCGGCGTCGTTCGCTCCGATCAGGGTTACGCGCGCGGGCGTCGAAGGTAGGGAGCAGGAATGGATCGCCCGCTCCGCCTGATCACGGCCAACCCGGTCGACCGCCTCGCGCGGACGGTCGAGGCGCTGCTCGTCGTGGCGTCGCAGCCGTTGTCGGTGGAGGAGATTGCGGTCGCTGCGAACGACGACGCCGAGCGGATCGAGACCGCGTTGCGGCTGTTGGGCGAGCGCTACAGCGAGGGCCGCAGCGGGATCGTGTTGGAGCGGGTCGCGGGCGGCTGGGCGTTTCGCGCGTCGCGGGAGGCTG
>DASQWX010000081.1:0-4954 GCA_035640035.1 Gaiellaceae bacterium | reverse complement strand
ATCGACGACCGCCACCGCCTCAACGTGTCCGCGGAGGACGTGCCGGGGATCGTCGCGGAGCTGCGCGGTGGCTGAGAAGACGTCCGTCATCGTCCTCGCCGGCGCCGACGAGCGCGACCTGACGAAGCTCGACGAGTACCGGGCCGTCGGCGGCTACGCCCAGCTCGAACGTGTGCGCGGGATGGCTCCGGCCGACGTGATCGAGGAGCTCAACGCGGCCAACCTCCGAGGCCGCGGCGGCGCGTTCTTCGCAACCGGGCGGAAGATGCAGTTCATCCCCTCGAAGGAGCAGAACCCGAAGCCGCACTACGTGTGCGTCAACGCGGACGAGTCGGAGCCCGGGACCTTCAAGGACCGGGAGATCATGAACCGGGTCCCGCACCGCCTGATCGAGGGCTGCCTGATCGCCGCGCACGCGATCGACTCCCAGCACGTCTTCATCTACATCCGCGGCGAGTACCTCGACCCCTTCGAAAGTCTGCGCGAGGCGCTGGACGAGGTTCGCGACGCAGAGTTGTTGGACGGAGTCACCGTGGTGCTTCACCGGGGCGCGGGCGCGTACATCTGCGGCGAGGAGTCCGGGTTGCTCGAGTCGCTCGAGGGCAAGCGCGGCCAGGCGCGGTCTCGGCCGCCGTTCCCGGCCGTCTCCGGTCTCTACGCGTCGCCGACGCTGATCAACAACGTCGAGACGATCGCCACGATCCCGAAGATCCTCGAGCTCGGCGGTGCGGAGTACGCCAAGATCGGCGCCCCGCCGGACTCGACCGGAACGCGCCTCTTCTGCGTCTCCGGCAATGTCGTCAAGGGCGGCAACTACGAGCTGCCGATGGGGATCTCGATGCGCGAGGTCATCTACGACCTCGCCGGCGGGATTCCGGACGGGCGCGAGTTGAAGGCGGTCATCCCGGGCGGCTCGTCGATGCCGATCCTGACGGCAGACCAGATCGACGTTCCCCTCGACCACGACGCGCTGCGGAAGTTGGACACGTTCCTCGGAGCTGCCGCGGTGATCGTCGTCGACGACCGTGCCTGCATGGTCCAGCTCGGCCTGCGGGTGGCGCAGTTCTACATGCACGAGTCATGCGGCAAGTGCACGCCGTGCCGCGAGGGGACGCGCTGGATGGTGCAGCTCCTGGAGGCGATCGAGGCCGGGGACGCGACTCACGCGCAACTCGATCTGCTCCTCGACGTCTGCGACCGGATCCTCGGCAAGTGCCTGTGTCCTCTCGGAGACGCGGCCGCGATGCCGGTTGCGAGCTATGTGGTCAAGTTCCGGGACGAGTTCCGCGCCCACATCGACCAGGGCGGCTGCCCCTTCGGCGGCGAGTCGTCGCTCGAGGGACTCTTCGCCCCGGTCGACCAGCACGCGCACCATCCGGTGCTCGAAGAAGGGGTGCCCGCGTGACGCGCGGTGGTTGTAGGGACAGGCACCTGCGGTGCCAGTCCCGACATGACGTGCGGCCGTCACGCTTTCGACACGTCCGGGGTCAGGCCCCCGCCGCGGCCGTTCGGGACAAGGAGCGCATCAACCAGCGGTCCCCGAGCGACAGGCGTTTGGCAAGACGTGGCCGAACCGGGCTCGTCTGGGGTCAGTCCCCTGCCACGCCGACAAGGGACAGGCACCTGCGGTGCCTGTCCCTGAAAACGCTCCGAGGTGAGCGATGAGCGCGCCAGAGCTCGTCACCGTCACGATCGACGAGCGCTCGGTGCAGGTGCCGAAGGGCACCGGCATCGTCGAGTCGGCCGCCGCCGCGGGGATCGAGATCCCGGTCTTCTGCTACGAGCCGCGCCTCGGCGCCGCGATCGGCGCCTGCCGGATGTGCCTCGTCGAGGTCGAAGGGATGCCGCCGAAGCCGCAGGCCGGCTGCACGCTGACGGCGCAGGACGGGATGGTCGTCAAGACCGCACGCACGAGCGAGATGGCTCGCGTCGCCCAGAACGCGACGCTCGAGTTCATCCTCGTCAACCACCCGCTCGACTGCCCGGTCTGCGACAAGGGCGGCGAGTGCCCCCTCCAGGACCTGACCTTCCGCTACGGCCCCGGCTCGACGCGGATGACCTTCGACAAGCGCACCTTCGAGAAGCCGATCCCGATTTCACCGGCGATCTCGATCGACCGCGAGCGCTGCATCCTGTGCTACCGCTGTACCCGGTTCAGCGAGTCCGTCTCCGAGGACAACCAGCTCGTCGCGCTCAACCGGGGCGCACAGACGCTGATCGCGACCTTCGAGGACGAGCCGTACACCGGCGCGTTCACCGGCAACGTCACCGAGCTCTGCCCGGTCGGCGCCCTGCTTCCGACCCAGCCGCGGTTCGAGATCCGGCCGTGGGAGCTCCAGAGCGTCCCGACGGTCTGCGGCCTGTGCCCGGTCGGCTGCAACATCGACGTCAACCAGCGCGAGGGCAAAGTCAAACGGATCCTCTCGCGGAACCATCCCGAGGTCGACGAGGGCTGGCTCTGCGACAAGGGCCGCTTCGGCTTCTCGCACCTCTACGCCGAGGACCGGATCACCGACCCGCTCAGGCGCGTCCGGCAGCGCGGCCTCGAGGAGATTTCCTGGGAGGACGCGCTCGACGACGCCGAGCGCCTGCTGCGCGAAGCCGACGGCCGGATCGCGGTCGCGCTCTCCGGCTCCGAGACGAACGAGCAGGCCTACGCGCTGGGAAAGCTCATCCGAACAGGCGTGAACGGCCACACCGCGATGCTGCCCGAGGAGATAGGCGAGGAGCTCGACGCGTTCCGCGCCCCCCTGTCCGCGATCGGCGACGCCGAGCTGATCGTGATCCTCGGCGACGACCCCGTCGTCGAGCGCGCGCCGATCGTCGAGCTGTGGGTGCGCAAGGCCCGCCGCGCCGGCGCCGAGATCGTCGAGATCGGCCCGGCCGGAGACATCCAGGCCGCGCCCGGCACGGCGGCACAACAGTCTCGCAAGGTCGCCCGAGGCGAGCTCGGCGACCGCCTGCGCGCAAGCGACCGCGCGATCCTGATCTGGTCCGGCGGCGGCGCAGGGGGCGGCTCGCACCTCGCCACCCTCGCGAGTAAGCTCGGCTTCGCCGACAAGCCCGGCTGCGGCGCCTTCTTCCTGCCGGAAACCGCGAACGGCCGTGGCGTCGCCGAGGCGTGGTCAGCCGTCTCCGACGAGGAAGGCTCCGAGCCAGAGCCGCTCGGCCTCCTGATCGTCTCGGGCGACGAGGCTGCGGCCAACCCCAACGTGCGCGCGCTGGCAGAGCGCGCCGAGCGAGTGATCACGATCGCGATGTTCCACTCGCTCGCGGTCGGCTGGTCCGACCTTGTCCTGCCCGGAACGAGCTACCTCGAGCGCGACGGCACCTACATCAACCTCGAGGGCCGGATCCAGCGTCTGAGAAGGACGGCGATCCCGCCGGCGCCGGACGAGCTCGCCTGGGTCGCGCAGCTCGCCGGGCGCTTCGGAGTCGAGCTTTCCCCCTACCCGTCTCTGGTCTTCGCCGAGCTTTCTGAGCGCGCCTTCGACGGCGTTACCTACGAGGACCTCGGCGAGCAGGCGCTCTTGCCGGGGCGCGTCCCGCTCGAGGCCGAGCTGCCGGAAACCCGCGACGAGCCCGTGCCCCCGAAGGCCGCCCGCGGCGCCGTTCAGCTTGTTCGGTACCGGCCGCTCTTCTCCGGAGCCGCCGTCGAGCGCGTCCCCGAGCTCCAGTTCCAGCGTCCCGCGGCCGAGGTCGAGCTCTCCGCGAAGGACGCCGACCGCCTGAAGATCAAGCGTGGCGAACCGGTGAGCCTGCGCTCGAACGGCACAACGGTGGAGCTGCGGGCGGCGATCAACAAACGCCTCAAGGCCGGCGTCGCCAGGGTCGCCGAGGAGCACGCCCGCGATCTACACCCGACGGTGGAGATCAGCCGCTCGTGACCGAGCCTTGGTGGATCAGCCTGATCAAGGCGTTCGTGATCATCAACCTCGTCCTGCTCGCGTTCGCCTACACGACGCTCCTCGAACGCAAGGTGCTGGCGCGAATGCAGCTCCGCTACGGCCCGAATCGCGCAGGCCCTTACGGGCTGCTGCAGCCGATTGCAGACCTGATCAAGCTGATCCGCAAGGAGAGCTTCTTCCCGGCCGCGGCGATCGACATCCCGTACATCGTCGCGCCGGTCGTCTCTGCCTTCACGGCCCTCGCCGCCTTCAGCGTCATCCCCTTCGGCAACGGGTGGGACATCTGGCACTGGCACGTCACCGGAGTCGTGGCCAACGTCCCGATCAGCCTGATCCTCATCTTCGCGCTCGGCTCGATCGGGATCTACGGTTTCATCGTCGGCGGCTGGGCGAGCGAGTCGAAGTTCTCGCTGCTGGGCTCGATGCGCACCTGCGCCCAGCTCGTCTCCTATGAGGTGTCGCTCGCGCTGAGCGTGCTCGGCGTCGTCATCACCGCCGGCTCGCTCTCGCTCGTTCAGATCGTCCACAACCAGGCTCATTCGCTCTGGTATGTGGTTCCCCAGGCCGTCGGCTTCCTCATCTTCGTCATCAGCGGGGTCGCCGAGACGAGCCGGGCCCCGTTCGACCTGCCGGAGGCCGAGCAGGAGCTCGTGGCCGGCTACCACACCGAGTACTCGGGAATGCGGTGGGGCCTGTTCCAGATGGGTGAGTACGTGAACATGATCACGCTCTGCGGTCTCGCGACCACGCTCTTCCTAGGCGGCTGGCACTTCCCCCTCGCGCACGGCATCGACTTCCTCGGGCCGCTGTGGTTCGTGCTCAAACTCGTGACGCTTCTTTTCGTCTTCATCTGGCTTCGCGCGACGCTGCCCCGGCTCCGGTACGACCAGCTGATGAGCTTCGGCTGGAAGATCCTGCTGCCGGTGGCGACGATCAACGCCCTCGTGACGGCGCTCGTGGTGGTCTGGCACGCATGAGCCCCCAGCCTTTCCGCGAAAAATGCTCCGCATTTTCCGCGGCACTGGTTTGTCCCATCGCTGCGCTCG
>DASQWX010000080.1:0-20921 GCA_035640035.1 Gaiellaceae bacterium | reverse complement strand
AGCGTCGACTCGAGCCCGGTCGACGCTCTGATCGCGTCCCTGCATGCCTCGGCACCGACGACCGTCAGCTCCGGAAAGCGCGATGCGTCGACCGCCGGCCGAAGCTGAACCGAGCAGAGGATGCTCGTGCCTGCCGCCGCTTCCCACCGGCGACCGAGCCGACCACGTCCCTCCGTCTGCTCGTCCGCGACCGCGACGGCGCCCTCCGGCGCATCGGGCGCGAGTAACCGTTGCGTCGACGGGCAACTGGTCGCGTAGATGTACTCGTGCCCGAACCGCCCGCGCAGACGGGGAATTACGGCCTCGCGTGTCGGCGTGTCCTTCGTGGGCAACTACACTACGCGCCGCCGTGCAACCCTCCCTGCGTAAGCGCCGTCAGATTCCGCAGACACCGCGGCCCGAGCGGCCGCTCGTCTACGAGAAGCTGAGCGATGCAATCCTGGTCAAGCGAGCGAAGGACGGCGACAAACGGGCCCTGGCTGCGCTCTGCGAACGCCATGCCGCGAAGGTCGAACGCCTCGCCGGCCATCTGCTCTCCGATCCCGAGGATGCACGCGACGCCTCTCAGGAGGCGCTTGCCAAGCTCTGCGTACGCATCGGGCAGTTCCGCGGCGACTCGCAGTTCTCGACCTGGCTCCACCGGCTCGTGGTCAACACGTGCCGAGACGTCGCCTCGCGTCAGCGCGTGCGGCGCTGCGAGCCGCTCCACGAGGACGAGCGCCTCGCCGACGACGCCGACCCGGCTCGCGAAGCGGGGCTCGCCGAGCTTCGCTCCGAGCTCGCCGGGAGCCTCGCCGAGATCTCACCCGACCAGGCGAAGGTCGTCGTGCTGAAAGACGCACTCGACTTTTCCTTTGCCGAGATCGCCGAGGCCGTGGACATGCCGGTCGGAACGGCGAAGTGCTACGCACACCGAGCGCGCGCAGGGTTGCGGACACGGCTGAAGCGCGACGTGGCGTGACGACGGCGCTACCCCTCGACCGCGCCGCCATCGAGGCGATCTTGCCGCACCGCGAGCCCTTCCTTCTCATCGACGAGGTACTGGAGCTCGTTCCGGGCGAGCGTGTCGTGGCGCGGAAGACCGTTCGGGACGACGAGTGGTACCTCCGCGGCCACTTTCCAGGCCGGCCGGTGATGCCGGGGGTGCTGATCGTCGAGGCGATGGCCCAGACCGGGGCCGTCGCCGTTCTCGCCGAAGAGGAGAATCGGGGGCGGATCGCCCTGTTCGCCGGAATCGACGACACGCGCTTCAAGCGCATCGTCGAGCCCGGCGACGAGCTGGAGCTCGAGTGCACGCTCGAGCAGGTCCGCGGTCCGATCGGCAAGGGGAAGGCGCGGGCGACGGTAGACGGCGAGCTCGCCGCGCGCGGGACGCTTACGTTCGCGGTGGAGCAGCCGTGATCGCGCAAGCGAACGGAGCGATCTCGATCACTGGCATCGGCGCCTATGCGCCCGAGCGCGTTCTCACGAACGACGACCTCTCGCAGATGATGGACACCTCCGACGAGTGGATCGTCGAGCGGACCGGGATCCGCGAGCGCCGGATTGCCGGTCAGGACGAGGCGCTCTCCGATCTCGCGCTGCCGGCGTCTCGCGAGGCGCTCGAGCAGGCGGGCGTCGATCCGGCCACCGTCGATCTCGTGATCGTTGCAACGGTCACGCCCGACATGGCGTTCCCCTCGGCCGGCGCGATCATCGCGGACGAGCTCGGCGCTCCAGACGCGGCCGCGTACGACCTTTCGGCCGGTTGCACGGGCTTCATGTACGCGATCGCCCAGGGCTACGGAATGGTCGCGGCCGGGCTGGCGCGGCATGCGCTCGTCGTCGGCGGTGACGTGCTCTCGAAGATCCTCGACTGGAGCGATCGCCGGACGGCTGTCCTCTTCGGCGACGGGGCGGGCGCGGTCATGCTCGAGCGTGTTTCGGAGGGTGGCTTTCTCGGCTTCGAGCTCGGCGCGGACGGCTCCGGCGGCCCGCAACTCTTCCTGCCGGCGGGCGGCTCGCGGGAGCCTGCGTCCGCCGAGACGGTCGCGGAACGGAAGCACTTCGTGCAGATGAACGGCCGCGAGGTCTTCAAGTTCGCGACCCGCGTTCTCGTCAGCTCAGCGCAGAAGGTGCTCGCCGAGTGTGGCAAGACGGTCGACGACGTCGACGTGTACATCCCGCATCAGGCGAACGTGCGAATCATCGACCACGCGGCCGAGAAGCTCGGGATCGCCGAGGAGAAGATCGTTATCAACGTCGACCGGTACGGCAATACCTCGTCGGGCTCGATTCCGCTTGCGCTCGCCGACGCGCAGGCCGACGGGCGCCTCCGTGAGGGCGCGCTCGTGCTGATGACAGGAATGGGTGCGGGCCTCACGTGGGGCTCGGGTCTGATCGAATGGACGGCGAACGGGAGGACCAAGTGAGCAAGATCGCGTTCTGTTTCCCTGGGCAGGGTTCTCTCGAGGCCGGCATGGGCCACGAGATCGCGGAGGCATTTCCGGAGGCGATGGAGGTCTTCGTCGCCGGCAGCGATGCGTCGGGTCTCGATCTTCGGCACCTCTGCTTCGAAGGATCCGAGGAAGAGCTCGTCGACACAGCCGTCCAGCAGCCGGCGCTCGTCGCGACAAGCCTGGCGGTGCTCGCCGCGCTCAAGGCGCGCGGAATCGAGCCCGACTACGTCGTCGGGCATTCCGTCGGCGAGTTCGCCGCGCTTGCGGCCGGGAACGCACTCTCGACCGAAGAGGCGATCGAGCTCGTGCGCGAGCGCGGGCTTGCTATGGCCGAGGCGGCGCGCGAGCGCCCAGGCTCGATGGCGGCGATCCTCGGCCTCGACGATCCGGTCGTTGAGCGGCTTTGCCGCCAGATCATCGGGGTCTGGCCCGCAAACTACAACTGTCCCGGCCAGGTCGTCGTCTCCGGCGAGAACCCGGCGGTCGACGAGTGCTGCGAGCAGGCGGAGGACGAGGGCGCGCGAAGGACGGTGAAGCTCCGCGTCTCCGGCGCGTTCCACAGTCCGCTCGTCGCGCATGCCGCCGAGCGGCTGAAGCCGGCCGTGGAGAAGATCAAGTTCCACGAGCCGACCGCTCCGTTCATGTCGACGGTGACCGCGAAGATCGAGCCGGCACATCGGATGGCGGGGCTGCTCGTCGAGCAGCTGACGGCTCCGGTGAAGTTCACCCAGGCGGCGAGCGAGCTGGCGCGCGACGGCGTGAAGACGTTCGTCGAGGTCGGGCCGGGGAACGTCTTAACCGGTTTACTGCGACGGATCGACAAGACCGCCAAGGCGATCCCGGTCAGCAACCTGGCCGGGCTCAAGAAGCTCGAGGACGAGCTGGCCACGACATAACGCTTGGTCGAGTTCGCATCGCTCGAAGGTAAGAACGCGCTCGTCACCGGTG
This sequence comes from Gaiellaceae bacterium, assembly GCA_035640035.1. Classification (GTDB taxonomy): domain Bacteria; phylum Actinomycetota; class Thermoleophilia; order Gaiellales; family Gaiellaceae; genus 13-2-20CM-68-14. The sequence continues at coordinate 17,535 of DASQWX010000080.1, read as the reverse complement.
GGTCGCGAGGAATCGGCCGTGCGATCGCACTCGAGCTGGCCAATGCAGGCGCATCTGTGATCGTCGGCTACCGGACGGGCAGGGACGAAGCCGAGGCGGTTGCGCAAGAGGCCGGCGGCCGGGCGATACAGGCCGACGTCGCGAATACCGAGGAAGCCGCACGTCTGGTCGAGGAGGCCGGCGAGCTCGACATCCTCGTCAACAACGCCGGAGTGACGCGCGACGGCCTGCTTGCGCGAATGCCCGACGAGGACTGGCGCGACGTGATCGAGACAAACCTGTCATCGGTCTTCTACACGTGCCGCGCCGCCGCGCGGCCAATGATGAAGCGGCGCGGAGGCGCAATTGTGAACATCTCGAGCGTCGTCGGCCTCCACGGCAACCCCGGCCAGACCAACTACGCCGCCTCGAAGGCCGGGATCATCGGGCTGACGAAGGCGCTGGCCCGCGAGCTGGGCGGCCGCGGCGTCCGTGCAAATGTCGTCGCTCCGGGGTACATCGCCAGCAGGTTGACGGACGAGATCTCGGAGGAAATGCGCGCGTTGATGCTCCAGAACACTCCACTTGGTCGCTTCGGTGACCCGGAGAACGTCGCTGGAGCAGTACGCTTCCTCTGCTCCGACGACGCTGCGTTCATCACGGGTGAGGTGCTGCTGGTCGACGGCGGCTTGGGCATGTGAGTGACCGAATGAGTAACGGATCCCTCAACGGACGCCGCCGAGTCGTCATCACCGGCCTCGGAATGGTCTCGCCGCTCGGCAACGATGTCGAGTCGTCATGGCAGGCGCTCGTCGGCGGCGAGTCCGGCGCGGCCGAGATCACGTCTTTCGACCATTCCGGCTACGGCGTCCACTTCGCCTGCGAGCTGAAGGAATTCGACCCGACGGTGTGGATCGATCGCAAGCGCTCCAGGCGGATGGACCGCTTCGCGCAGATGATCCTCGCGAGCGCCCGCCAGGCCGAGCAGGACTCGGGCGTCGAGATCGCGGGGAGGGAGGACCGCATCGGCGCTTCGATCGCGACGGGAATCGGCGGCCTGAAGTCGTTCCAGGACTGCTACGACGTCCTCAAGGAGCGCGGCCCCGACCGCGTGAACCCGTTCTCGATTCCCTCGATCATCCCCAACATGGGCGCGGGCTGGGTCTCGATCGAGCTCGGCACCAAGGGGCCGCTGATGTCCGCGTGCACGGCCTGTGCCGCCTCCAACATGGCGATCGGCGACGCGCTGGACGCGATTCGTCTCGGCCGGGCGGACGTGATGTTCGCCGGCGGTACCGAGGCGCCGATCACCCCGGTTGGGATCGCCGGCTTCGACGCGATGCGTGCCCTCTCGAGGCGCAACGACGACCCGAAGGCCGCGTCCCGGCCGTTCGACGCGGAGCGGGACGGGCTCGTGATGGGCGAGGCCGGCGCCGTGCTCGTGCTCGAAGAGCTCGAGCAGGCGCGCGAGCGCGGGGCCAAGATCTACTGCGAGCTCCTCGGCTACGGCGTGTCGTCGGATGCGGCCCACATGACGGAGCCGGATCCGACCGGTGAGAACCCCGCGCGGGCGATGCGCATGGCACTCGCCGACGCCGGCATCGATCCCTCGGAGGTCGGCTACGTGAACGCGCATGCCACTTCGACGCCACTCGGCGACGCGAGCGAGACGAAGGTGATCAAGAAGGCGCTCGGCGAGGACAACGCTGCGAAGGTGGGCGTCTCCTCGACCAAAGGTGCGACGGGCCACTGCTTCGGCGCTGCCGGCGCGGTCGAAGCCATCTTCACCGTGCTCGCGGTCGAGCGCGGAATGCTGCCGCCGACGATCAACTACGAGGAGCCGGATCCGGAGTGCGATCTCGACTACATCCCCAACGATGCGCGCGAAGCCGCCATCACCGTCGGGGTCTCGAACTCGTTCGGCTTCGGCGGGCACAACGCGTGCCTGGTCGTGCGTAGCTACTCAGAGTGAGCGAGACCAGCTGGGGAAACCTCCCGGTTTCCCCAGACCCTTTCCACCGGTCCGCTTCGCGGACGATCGCTACGCGATGGGCGACCTTCGACTGCTACGGCACGCTGATCGACTGGAACGGCGGCATTCGACGGGAGCTCGTGCGGGTTTTCGGCGAGAAGCGCGCGGGCGAAATGCTCGAGCGTTACCACGAGCTCGAGCCGGAGCTCGAGGCCGACGGCGACCTCACCTATCGCGAGGTGATGACCGAGGCGATGCGTCGTCTCGGCGCCCCCGCCGGCGAAGAAGGAGGGCTCGCAAGTTCGCTCCCGGCGTGGCAGCCGTTCCCGGAGGTTCCGGCTGCGTTGGAGAAAGCACGCGACCGCGGCTGGAAGCTGGCGATCCTCTCGAATACCGACCGGGACTTCATCGACGCCTCGATCGCGCGGCTCGGCGTTCCTTTCGAGCTCGCCATCGTCGCGTCCGAGATCGGCTCGTACAAACCCGGCCACCGGCACTGGGAGCAATTCTTCGGGCAGACAGGCGCCGCGCGCGAGCGACATGTCCACGTGGCGGCGAGCGCCTTCCACGACATCCTGCCCGCGAACGAGCTCGGCTTGCGCTCGGTCTGGATCAATCGCCTGGACGAGGTGGCGGAACCACGGCCGACGCGAGAGCTCGAAGACCTCGAGCCCCTCGCGGACACCCTCGACGAGCTTGTTCCGGCGTGAACGTTCGTCGGCCGGTCGAAGCAGACGCGCCCGCAGTCACCGAGCTCGTCGTGGCACTCGAGCGGCATTTCCTGGACGAGGCCGAAATGACCGCTTCCGACCTACTCGACGAGTGGCACGAGCTCGACCTGGACAACGACGCGTGGCTTGTCGAGGTCGATAGCGAGATCGTGGGCTACGGCGTTCTTTTCACGAAGGTTCACGTCCTCGTCGACGCCTACGTGCACCCCGCATTCTTCGGCCGAGGAGTCGGCTCGCGTCTCGCCGAGCTCGCCGAGGTCGAGGCTCGTCGCCGGGGAGTGACGCTGCTCCGGAACGCCGTCCTTGGCGCCGACGATCGTGCGCACGCGCTGCTCGAAGCTCGCGGCTACCGGGTCGTCAGGCACTTCTACCGGATGGGGATCGAGCTCGAGGAGCCTCCCCCGCCGCCGGAATGGCCGGGCCGGTTGCGGCCGTCGCCCTTCGACGAAGCGGAGGCGAGGGCTTTTCACGCGGCACTCGAGGAAGGCTTCGCCGAGGAGTGGGATCATCACCGGGAGTCGTTCGAGGACTGGCGCGCGCGGAGGCTCGAGGCCCCGAAGGCCGACCCGACGCTCTGGTTCGCGGTCAAGGACGGCGACGAGATCGCCGCCGTTCTCGTCTGCGACGAGGAGCGCTATGGGATGGGATGGGTCGGGGCGATCGCCGTCCGCAAGCCGTGGCGCCGGCGGGGACTCGGCTTCGCCCTTCTTCAACATGCCTTCCGTGAGCTGTACGGTCGTGGTCAACACATGATCGGGCTCGGTGTCGATGCGGAGAATCCGACTGGGGCGACGCGCCTCTACGAGCGGTCGGGAATGCGCGTTGTCTGGAACGCGGTCATGTTCGAGAAGGAGCTCGCGGCGTGAGCACGCTCCGCGCTAAATGTCCGGACTGCAAGGCCTACACGGCAGTCGCGCTCGGGCCGACGTACGAGTGCCACGCGTGTGGGCGCACGTTCGGGGCCGGTCTCGTCCGCGTCCCGCGTGCCTGGGGAAAAGGTGGCGAGGCGATGGAGCAGGCCGCCCACCTGCCGCTTCCGTATCCGGAAACCGCGGTGATCTCCGAGTCGACGCTCGGCGAGCAAAACCTCGCCCTCGCGTCGGATCTGCCCGAACGCCCGCTCGTTCTCGGCGGCTGCTGCTGCGCCCACGTCGGCGCCGTCGAAGCACTGGAGTCTCGCTATGGCCGAATCGCGGTGGTCTGGCTCGATGCGCACGGTGACCTGAACACCGTCGAGAGCTCGCCGACCGGCAACCTCTGGGCTACGCCGCTGCGGATGTTGATCGACTCCGGCGCTGTGGCAGCCGACGATGTCGCTCTCGTCGGAGCTCGGAACCTCGACCCCCCGGAGGAAGAGTTCATTGCCAAAAACCAGGTCAACGTCGGCCACGAAGGGGTGGCGGCGGCGCTCGACGGAGCCGAGGGCGTCTACGTCGCGTTCGACGCGGACTCGGTGGACCCGGCTGAGCTCGATGTCTTCATGCCGGAGCCCGACGGGTTGGGGCTCGCCGAGGTCGAATCGGTCTTTCGAGACCTCTGCGAGCATTCCCTCGTGCTCGGAGCCGGCATCACCGCCCTGGCGCCGGACGAGGCGAACGTGGAGCCGGTCACCCGGCTGGCGACGGCACTCGGCTTGTAACCGCATCGCCGGCTCGCGAGTCTAAACTCGCGCTAATGGCGGCTCGTATCGACGTCTCCATCGAGCACAAGCACGCGCCGCCGGAACCCGACGGGAAGCGGCATCCGAATACCTGCCCGGGCTGCGGCTCCCACTTCAGGGACGACGAGCTCGAGCAGCATCTCAACGTCTGCCCGCAGTGCGGGCACCACTTTCCGATGCGGGCTCGGGCGCGGATCAAGCACCTCGCCGACGAAGGGACCTTCACCGAGGAGGCCGCCGACCTGCGCTCGGACGATCCGCTCGAGTTCTTCGACCTGCGGCCGTATACCGAGCGGCTCGCCGAGGCGGAGATCGCGACAGGTCTCGGCGAGGCGATGGTGATCGGCAGCGCGACCCTCGAGGGGTCTCCGCTCGAGCTGGCAGTGATGGATTTCGCGTTCATGGGCGGCTCGATGGGCCGTGTCGTGGGCGAGAAGTTTGCCCGCGCGTGCGAGTCCGCGGCCGAGCGCCAGGTCCCGCTGCTCTCGGTGACGGCGTCCGGAGGAGCGCGGATGCAAGAAGGAATCCTCTCGCTCATGCAGCTCCCGAAGACCGTCTGTGCAGTCGAGGACCTCCACGATGCAGGCGGCGCGATCATCAGCGTCATGGCGCACCCGACCACCGCGGGAGTCCTCGCGAGCTTTGCCAGCCTCGGCGACGTCATCGTCGCAGAGCCGGGCGCCCTGCTCTCTTTCACCGGCCCCAGGGTCGTCCAGCAGACGACGCGCGAGAAGCTTCCAGACGACTTCGGCCTGGCCGAGTCGAACTACCGCTTCGGACATCTCGACGCGATCGTTCCGCGGCCCGAGCTCAGGGACTACGTCGCGCGGCTGCTGCGCCTCTTCGGCAATGCCGGGTGAGGCAGAGCTTCAGCTGCGCGAGCGCCTGAGCAGGCTTCGCAGCCTGCCGCTGCTCCGCGGCGCCCGGCTCTCCGGCGAGCTCGAGCGGCTGCAACGCCAGCTCGATCGCATCGTCGCCGAGCCGAGCGACGAAGAGATCTGGCGCTCGGTCGAGCTCGCGCGCCATCCCGACCGTCCCTACACGCTCGACTACGTCGAGCGCCTGCTCGAGGACTTCGTCGAGCTGCACGGCGACCGCGGCCGCGCCGACGACGCCGCGCTCGTCACCGGCCTCGGCCGCTTCGACGGGCGCACCGTCGCGCTGATCGGGCACCAGAAAGGGCGCGACATCCAGGAACGGACGAAGCGCAACTTCGGCATGGCCTATCCGGAGGGCTACCGCAAGGCGATGAGGATGATGGAGCTGGCCGAGCGCCACGGCTTCCCCCTGATCACGCTCGTCGACACGCCCGGCGCTTACCCCGGCGTCGCGGCCGAGCAACACGGCCAGGGCGGCATGATCGCCCGCTCGCAGGCCGAGATGGCTCGCCTCCGGGCGCCGATCGTGTCGTGCATCATCGGCGAGGGTGGCTCGGGAGGAGCGATCGCAATCGCCGTCGCAGACCGGGTGTTGATGCAGGAGAACGCGATCTACTCGGTGATCTCGCCCGAGGGGTGCGCTGCGATCCTGTGGCGCGACGCGGGCGAGGCACGAAAAGCGGCTGCCGCGTTCAAGCCTGATGCGGTGCACTGCCTCGAGCTCGGCGTCGTCGACGCAATCGTCCCGGAGCCGCAGGGAGGCGCGCACACCGATGCCGACGCGGCGGCCGAGCTGCTCAGGACATCCGTCGCCGAGGCGCTCGACGAGCTTGCGGGAATCGCGCCCGACGCGTTGCGTCGCCAGCGGCGCGCGCGCTTCCGGGCGCTCGGTGCCGTTGCCGCGCTCGAAAGTGCGAAAGCGCCGTAAATCCACAGAATCCACAGCGTTTTCCCCGTCCTGGTCACAGGGCGCAAACGCAGGAAGCAAGCGTGTTTTCACCTATAAACCTGTGCTGAAAATCGTATTTGCCTTGTGGAAGCGGCGTAACCGCTCCACGGTGCTCTCGGCGGGGTAGCGTCAGCTTCGTGGCGAGCCAAAAGCTGAGGGAGTACCGGCGCAGGCGAGATCCGAAGAAGACCTCCGAGCCGTTCGGAACGGGCAAGAAGCGCGGCTCGCATCCGATCTTCGTGGTCCAGCGTCACGACGCGCGCAGGCTTCACTACGACTTCCGGCTCGAGCGGGACGGTGCCCTCGCGAGCTGGGCGGTTCCGAAGGGTGTGCCGCTCGAGTCGGGCCAGCGGGCGTTGGCCGTTCACGTCGAGGATCATCCGCTCGAGTACGCCACCTTCGAGGGCGAGATTCCGAAGGGGCAGTACGGAGCAGGCACGGTCGAAGTTTGGGACAGCGGCACCTACGAGCTCGTCGAGGAGAAAAAGGACGGCGGGCTCACCGTCCGCCTCCACGGCAAGCGGCTCGACGGGACGTGGACGCTCGTGCCGGCGAAGCTCGACGGCGATCCGAAGAACTGGTTGCTGATCAAGAAGAGAGACGAGAGCGTGCCGGTCCGGGAGAGCCGCGAGTACGCGCCGATGCTCGCGACGCTCGGAGACGCCGTGCCGCGCGGGAGCGGCTGGCTGTTCGAGGTCAAATGGGACGGCTACCGGGCGCTCGCGCATGTCTCGCAGGGCGAGGCGACGCTGACGAGTCGCAAGGGGAACGACCTGACGCAACGATTCGCCGCCGTCGCCAAGGAGATCGCCAAGGCGGTGAAGACGCCGGACTGCGTCCTCGACGGCGAAGTCTGCGCCCTCGACGAGCAGGGCCGGTCGAGCTTCTCGGCGATGCAACAGGGCAAGCCCGGGACGCCGATCGTCTACTTCGTCTTCGACGTCCTCGAGCTGGAGGGTGAGCCGCTCTTCGACCTCCCGCTGACCGAGCGGCGCGAGCGGCTCGAAAGCCTGCTCGACCGGCGAAACCGCACGGTCCGTCTCTCAGAGGTCTTCGATGACGGCGAGGCGCTGCTCGAGGCCGCGAAGAAGCAGGGCCTCGAGGGGATCATGGCCAAGCGAGCCGATTCGCGCTATGCGGTGGGTCGCCGGACACGGGACTGGCTGAAGATCAAGACGCACGGCCGCCAGGAGTTCATCATCGCCGGTTACACCAAGGGCCAGGGCCGCCGTGCGGGAACGCTCGGATCGCTCGTGCTCGCCGTTCGACGCGGGTCGGAGCTCCAGTACGTCGGCAATGTCGGAACCGGGTTCACGGGCGAGGAGATCGAGAAGCTTCTGACGAAGCTGCGGCCGCTCGAGCGGAAGACGCCCCCGTTCCGCGAGGTTCCGAAGATGCCGAAGGTTCGGAAGGGCGACGTGGTCTGGGTCGAGCCCGAGCTCGTCTGCGAGGTCGAGTTCGCGCAGTGGACGCACGACGGCCACCTGCGCGCCCCGTCGTACCAGGGCTTGCGCGAGGACAAGTCCGCGGCGGAGGTTCGCCGCGAGCGGCCGATCGAAGAGGAGATCCGGCAAGGCAACCGGCGACTCAAGCTCTCCAACCTCGACAAGCCGTTCTGGCCCGACGAGGGAATCACGAAAGGCGATCTCCTCGCCTACTACCAGGCCGTCGCGCCGGTGCTGGTGCCGCACCTGAAGGACCGGCCCTTCACGATGCGGCGATATCCCGATGGTGCCTACGGGAAAGCGTTCTTTCAGAAGGACGCGCCGAAGGGCATGCCCGACTGGATCGCCACCGCCCGGATCCAGGTGACGACCCGCGACACGCCCCGGCAACGGCGCTGGATCCGGGCACCGCTCGTGAACGACGAGCTCACGCTTCTCTGGATGGTGAACATGGGCTGCATCGACATGAACGCGTGGTACTCGCGTGTGGACAAGCTCGACCGGCCCGACTTCGCCCTTTTCGATCTCGATCCGTCGCCCGACGTCGGCTTCGAGGAGACCATTCAGGTTGCGCTGTACGTGAAGGAGGCGCTCGACGCTCTCGGGCTCGTGTCGTTCCCGAAGACGTCGAGCGCCGACGGGATGCACGTGCTCGTCCCGATCGAGCGGCGGCACACGTACGACGACACGCGCCGGTTCGCGGAGATCGTCGCCGGCGCGATCGCGCGGTCGTACCCGAAGCTCGCGACGACCCAGTGGTCGAAGGCGAACCGCCGCGGCGTCTTGATCGACGCCAATCAGAACGGCGAGGGGAAGACGATCGCGTCCGCGTACTCGGTCCGGCCGCGGCCGGGGGCGCCGGTCTCGACGCCGCTGCGCTGGGACGAGGTGAAGCCGGGGCTCGAGCCGGCGCAGTTCACGATGGAGGTCGTCCAGCAGCGGGTCGAGAGTCACGGCGACCTGTTCGAGGGTGTGCTTACAACTCGCCAGCGGCTGAACGAGGCGCTGAAGGCCTTGTCCTAACCGGACTCGTCAGGGGCCTGACCCCAGACGTGTCACGACGAGCCAGGGGCCTTGAGCAGGAACCGGGCGTAGCCCCCGATCGTCTCGAAGCCGAGCTTCTCGTACAGCCGCTGCGGCCAGTCGTCCGCGTCGGCGACGAGGAACGTGAGGTCGTTGCCGGCCGCGCGGGACCCGGCGACGCCGCGGAGGACGAGGGCCCGGGCCAGCCCGCGCCCTCGGTAGGCCGGCAGAGTGACGACGTTCTCGACCTGGCCGACGCCCCCCTCGGAGTAGAGCTCGGCGTGGGCGACGAGCCGCCCGTCCACCTCGGCCGTGAAGAGGCGCGTCGGGACTGCGCGAATGATCTCGCGCCGGTGCTCGAGGATCTGCTCCACAAGCTGGTCGTCCTGCCCGTATGGCTGGATGCGGATCGCCTCCGCCCAGAGCTGCCGGAGCTGCGTCTCGTCGACTTCCAGCACCTCGTGCTCCGCCGGACGGTCGGGGCCGCGGCGGAGCGCCATCACGACGAACCGCTCGGGCTTCCACCCGAGCCGGACGAACTGCGGCTCGAGCCGCTCGCGCTGCGGCTCGCCGCGGATGTTGACGCGCCGGTGGCCGATCCTCGCCGCCCCTTGAACCCGCTCGGCCTCCGCCGCGAGGTGCTCGGCGGTGGCGTCCCCAGGCCGCTCCGCCCGCAGGAAGTTGAGGTCGTGGACGAGGCTGAGCCGGGTGTGGACGACGACGGGCCCGTACGGCGTCGGCTCGAGCCGCTCCGCCGTTCGCTCGTCGAGCCGGTCCATGAGCGCGAACGCCCGCTCGAACTCATTCATCGCCCAGAGGCCGCGGATGGCCGAGCATGCTGAGCTCGGCGATGTCGCGGCGAAAGAGGAGCGCCACCGTCCAGTCGCTCACGACGCGGAGCTTCCGCGAGAGCAGGGGCAGCTGGTACAGGTGGTACGTCCGCGTCACCCACCACCCGAGGAAGCCGCGCAGCTCGAGGCCCATGACCTCGGCGATGCCCTTGTGCCGGCCGAGCGTCGCGACCTGGCCGAGCATCCGGTAGCGATACGGCTTCGGGTTGCCGCGAAGGTTCTTCGCTAGCCGCCGGGCCTGGCGAAGTGCGTGCTGCGAGGTCGGCGGGTCGGGCTGATCCGGGGTGGCGGTGTTCGGGACGCGCGCGCAGTCGCCGAGTGCCCACACGTGCGGGAGGCCCTCGACCTGGAAGGTCTCGTCGACCTTGACGCGGCCACGCTCGTCGAGCGGCAGGCCGAGCCGGGGAAGGAGTGGGTGGGGGCGCGCGCCCGTCGTCCAGACGAGCGTGCTCGTTCTGATCCGGTCTCCGTCCGAGAGGACGGCCTCGTGTGCGCCCACAGACTCGAGCGTCGTCTCGACGCGGATGTCGACACCGCGCTTCGCCAGCTGGGCGGCCGCGTACTCGCCGAGGCGCGGCGGGATCTCCGGCAGGATCTTCGGCGCGGCGTCGACGAGCACCCAGTGCTGCGGAGTCGACTGCACGGCCGGCGGGTAGTACCGCAGCGCGTCGCGCGCGAGGTCGGAGAGCTCCGCGAGCGCTTCCACCCCGGCATAGCCTGCGCCGACGAAGACGAACGTGAGCTCGCGGCGCCGATGCGCGTCCGTCGGCGCCGCGGCTGCGGCCTCGAGCCTTCTCAAAACGTGGTTGCGTAGGGCGATCGCGTCGGCCAGGTCCTTGAAGCCGAACGCGTATTCGGCCAGGCCGGGAATCGGAAACGTGCGGGGAATCGCGCCGAGCGCGACCACGAGGCGGCGATAGGTCACGTTGACGAGGCCTTCCTCGGCCTCGACCTGAACACGCTGGCGGTGCGGCTCGTGTGCGACGGCGCGCCCGAGGATGAGGTCTGCGCGCGGGCACATGATCCGCAGCGGCACGACGACGTGGCGCGGCTCGAGCGTGCCGGAAGCAGCTTCCGGAAGCATCGACGCGAAGAGCATGAAGTTCTCGGGGCTGACGATGGTCGCCCCCTGGCTCTTCAGACGGCGTGCGACCCAGCTGCCGGCGAAGCCGCCGCCGAGGATCAGCGTCCCGCCGCGCGCCTCGACGTCCATCGCGCACTAGCATCGCATCCGTGGCGATCCAGGTCGCCGTCATCGGCAGCGGCCGCGAGCACGAGCGGCGAGCGGAGGAGGTCGGCCGCCTGCTCGCCGAGCGCGGCTGCACGGTCGTCACCGGCGGGCTCGGCGAGGTGATGGCCGCCGCCGCGCGCGGGGCGAAGAGCGTTGGCGGGACGACGATCGGGATCCTGCCGGGCGAAAGCCGCGGCGACGCCAACGAGTGGATCGATCACGCCGTCGTGACCGGGATCGGCCATGCCCGCAACCTGGCGGTGGCCGCGTCCGGCGATGCCGTGATCGCCGTCGGCGGCAGTTGGGGGACGCTGGCGGAGATCGGCTTCGCCTCACGGCTCGGCCGCCGAGTCGTCGTGCTCGAGCCCGGCTGGGAGATCGAGGGCGTCGGGCGAGCGGCGACGCCTGAAGAGGCAGTTCGAGCCGCGTTAGGAGGACTTGGCGAGACATAGCCTGTGCCGCCGGGCCACGCTGCTCGCCCCCAGGCGGCGTCCTCAGTCGCGCGAATAGCTTCCTGCTATTGACGCTCCCTGCGTCCTTGCCTGGGAACGAGCATCGCGCCCCGGCGACGAGCGACGCTCCGCCAAGCCCTCCTAGCCGACCTCGGCTAGCCGGCGCTCGAAGTACGACCGCTCCACGGGGTTCGTCGCCAGCTCGAGGGCCCGGCGGTACGCCGCGGCCGCCTCGTCATCGCGCCCGTCGCGCCGGAGCAGGTCTGCGCGCGCCGCGTGGAGGAGGTAGTAGTCGTCGAGCCCTTCGATCCGGTCGATCAGCGAGAGTCCCCGGTCGGGCCCTTCGGCCATCGCGATCGCGGCCGCCCGGTTGAGCTCGACGACCGGGGAAGGCGCGAGCGCGACGAGGTCGTCGTAGAGCTCGACGATCCGACGCCAATCGGTCTCGGCCGGCTCGACGGCATGTGCGTGGACCGCCGCGATCCGGGCCTGGATCCGGTACGGCCCGATTCCGCGCACCCGCGAGAGCACGCGGTCCCCCTCGGCAATCCGATCGCGGTTCCAGAGCGCACGGTCCTGATCCTCGAGCAGGATCAGCGTCCCGTCCGGCGCGATCCGCGCCGCCCGGCGCGAGTCGTGGAAGAGCATCAGCGCCAGGAGGCCGAGCACCTCGAGCTCGTCCGGCATCAAAATCGCGAGCAGCTTCGCCAGGCGGATCGCCTCTTCGCACAGGTCGCCGCGCACGAGCCGTCCCGCCGAGGTCCCGACGTATCCCTCGTTGAAGACGAGGTAGAGGACCGCCAGGACGGCGTCGAGGCGCTCCGGAAGCAGGTGCTCCGGGGGCACGCGGAACGGCACGCCTGCGTCCCGGATCTTCCGCTTGGCCCGAACGAGCCGCTGGCCCATCGTCGTCTCGGGCACCAGGAACGCCCGGGCGATCTCCGTTGTCGTCAGGCCGCCGACCGCGCGCAGCGTCAGCGCGACCTGGGCCTCGGGAGCGAGCGCCGGGTGGCAGCAGGTGAAGATCAGGCTCAGGCGGTCGTCGGGCACAGGCTCGTCGGGGTCTTCATCGGTTTCCAGCTCCGCCAGCCGTTGGAGAAGCTCCGTCTTTCGCGCCAGCGTCTGCTCCCGGCGGATGCGGTCGATCGCACGGTTGCGGGCGGTTGCGGTCAGCCAGGCGCCGGGGTTGTCCGGCATCCCGTCGCGCGGCCATCGCTCGACCGCGGTCGCGACTGCGTCCTGGAGGGCGTCCTCGGCGAGCTCGAAATCGCCGAGGACGCCGATCAGCGTCGCGAGGACTCGTCCCCACTCCTCGCGAAAGACCGTTTCGACCGTTTTCAGTGCTCGACCACCGGCCTGATCTCGATTGCCCCGCCCGTGCGCGCGGCCGGGATCCTCGCGGCGACCTCGATCGCTTCGTCGAGGTTGTCGGCCTCGATCAGGTAGAAGCCGCCGAGGTATTCCTTCGTCTCGGCGAAGGGCCCATCGGTCGTCAGCGTCTTACCGTCCTGGACGCGGACGGTCGTCGCCTTCGAGAGCTCGCCGAGGTCGGCGCCGCCCCGAGTCCGTGAATCTCGGCTGATCGCCATGTACTCGGCGGTCATCGCTTGCTGCTCTGCCTCGCTGAACTTCTCCCAGCGGCCTTCCGCGCCGTAGATCAAGAGCCCGTACTGCATCTCGCCTCCTTCCGTCGATGTCGAGAGTACGACGAACGGGCTAGGCCGATTTCGACATGCGGTCCAAGAGTGCCAGCGCGCCTGGCTTGTCGAGCGGCTCGTTGAGGTTGCCGCACTTCGGGCTCTGCACACACGAGGGACAGCCGCGCTCGCAGGGGCACCCCTGCAGCATCCTTGCCGTGTCGTCGACCCAGCCCTCGAACGCGTCGAAACCGCGCTCCGTGATTCCGACGCCGCCGGGGTGGCCGTCGTAGACGAAGATCGTCGGCGCGCCCGTCTGGAAGTGGACGTTCGTCGACAACCCGCCGATGTCCCAGCGGTCGCACATTGCCCAGAGCGGCAGCAGGGCGATTAGGGAGTGCTCCGCGGCGTGCAGCGATCCGAGCAAGCGTCGCTCGGAGTCGAGGTCCTCAGTCATCCACGGCTGGGGGACGAACCAGATCGCCTCGGTCTCGAACTCGGTCTGCGGCAGGTCGAGCGCCACGAGGTCGAGCGAAGCCTGATCGTGGATCGACTTCTTCTGGTACGCGACCACCTGCTCGGTGACGACCACGCTGCCGAAGCTGAGCTCCAGGCCGAGACGCCACTCCGTCCGGCGGGCCTCGTCGATCGCGGTCATCGTCTCCTTCTTTGCCTGCGTGTAGTAATCGCCGGAGAACGGCTCGACGAGCGCCGCTCGGGCTTCGAGGTCGAGTGAGACGACACGGTATTGCTCGCCGAGGTGGAGGTAGATCGCGCCCTCGTGAACGGTCGAGTAGGCCCGCTCGTGCTCGACGAGCCCGAGGACCGACCCCGTCGAGCGATCGACGACCGTGAAGGCGTCTGCGCCGGTCGAGCGGAGGGGGACCCGGGCGGCCGGGTAGTCGCGTCCTGCCCAGACGAAACCCGAGTCCGTCCGTTTCAACTCTGGAAGCTCGGCGGCGCGCTCGAGCGCCGTGTCGCCGAGGATCGCGCGGTCGCCGTCGTCCAGGGGCGCCTCGAATGCGGCCGCCCGCACGTGACCGTCGAGGACGCGATGATTCTCGTGGTCGAGGATCGCGGCCTCCACTCGGCGCCCGAGGAGCGCCTCGGGCCGGCGCATGAAGTACTGGTCGAGCGCGTCCTCGCTTGCGACGAGCGCGGCCAGCCCGTGCCCGCGCCGCCCTGCACGGCCCCATTGCTGTCGCAGGCTCGAGACCGTTCCCGGAAAGCCGACCGAGACGACGGCGTCGAGCAGGCCGACGTCGATCCCGAGCTCGAGCGCATTCGTCGCCGAGACGCCGAGCAGCTCGCCGGACGAAAGCCGCTGCTCGATCTCGCGGCGCTGCGCCGGCGTGTAACCGGCTCGGTAGGGCGAGAGGCGCGAGGCGTCGCCGAGCCGGTCGGCGGAGAACCTGTGAATCAGCTCCGCGGCCTTGCGGCTCTTCGCGAAGAGCAACGTCCGTAGGCTGCGGGTGACGAGGTCCGCGAGCACGCGAGCGCCCTCGCCGAGCGGCGAAGCACGCAGGCCGAGCTCCTCGTCGGTGAGCGGCGGGTTCCAGAAGACGATGGTCCGCTCGGCTCTCGGGGCACCGTCGTCCGCGATCACCGTCGGCGTGTTGCCGAGAAGGCGATCGACGAGCTCGCCCGGGTTTGCGATCGTCGCCGATGCGAGCAGGAACTGCGGGTCAGCGCCGTAGATCTTCGCCAGCCGCCGCAGTCGACGGAGAACGTTCGCGACGTGCGAGCCGAAGACGCCGCGGTAGACGTGCGCCTCGTCGACGATCACGTAACGCAGGTTCGAGAGCACGTCTCCCCATCGGTCGTGATGGGGCAGGACGCCGACGTGGAGCATGTCCGGGTTCGTGAGCACGAGGTTCGCCCACTTCCGGATCTGCCAGCGTCGCTCGCTCTCGGTGTCGCCGTCGTAGATCGCGGCGCGCAAGCGCGGCAGCCGAAACGACGAGAGGGACCGCAGCTGGTCCTGGGCGAGCGCCTTGGTCGGGTAGAGGTAGAAGGCGCGTTGCTTCGGCTCGCGTGCGATCGCGTCGAGGACCGGAAGGTTGAACGCGAGCGTCTTTCCGGACGCCGTGCCGGTGGTGACAACGACGTGCTCGCCGCGCGCCGCCGCGTCCCAGGCCGCCCGTTGATGGGTGTACAGAGTGTCGATTCCCTGCGCGGCGAGTGCGTCGCGAACGCGTGGGCTGAGGTCGTCGGGCAGCGGTGCGAGTTGGGGCTCGCGCGCCGGCTCGCTGCCGATGTAGGCGATCTCTTCCCCATGGAGGAGATCGTCCCAGGAGGCAACGCTCGTGGCCATATTGCGATGCT
This sequence comes from Gaiellaceae bacterium, assembly GCA_035640035.1. Taxonomy (GTDB): domain Bacteria; phylum Actinomycetota; class Thermoleophilia; order Gaiellales; family Gaiellaceae; genus 13-2-20CM-68-14. The sequence continues at coordinate 2,402 of DASQWX010000080.1, read as the reverse complement.
AGCCTTCGTCGACCGGGGTGCCCGGCAGGGCTGAGATCACACCCGCTGAACCTGATCCGGTTCGTACCGGCGAAGGGAGTGATTTGACACCAACTTGCTTGACGATCGCCTCGTCCGATTCGGGCGGCGGCGCCGGGATTCAGGCCGATCTGAGAGCGTTCGCCGCCGCCGGGTGTCACGGCATGTCCGCCATCGTGGCGTTGACGGCGCAGAACACGGTCGGCGTCACGGCCATTCACGAGCTTCCGGCGGAGTTCGTCATGGCGGAGCTCGATGCCGTGTTCGACGACATCGGCGTCGATGCTGCAAAGACCGGGATGCTGTTCTCACGGCGACTGATCGAGACCGTCGCGGACTTCCTGGACGCGCATCCGGTCCCGCTCGTTGTCGACCCGGTGATGGTCGCAAGCTCCGGAGCGCGACTGCTCGAGGACGATGCGATTGAGACACTGGTCGCGCGCCTGCTGCCGCTTGCGGCCGTTGTGACGCCGAACCTCGTCGAGGCGCAGGTTCTCGCAGGGGTCGAAGACGAGACCGCCGTGAAGTCGGAGCTGGCGGAGCGGATCCACGCCCGCGGCGCCCCTGCGGTGGTCGTCACCGGGGGGCACGGGGAGCCCGTGGACCACTTCTTCGACGGCGAGAGACACGCCGAGATTCCAATCGCGCGGCACGACCGCGCGGCCACCCACGGCGCAGGCTGCACGCACTCGGCGGCTCTCTGCGCCGCGTTGGCGACGGGCCAGTCCCTGCCGGAGGCGGTCGAGACGGCGGCGCGTGTGGCCGGGGAGGCCGTCGCACACGGGTTGGCCGATCTAGGGGCGGGCGACGGGCCCGTCGACGTCTTCGACCTGAGGGAGATCCGTGAGCACGACCGAGTCCACGCTCTCGACCGGCGCTGACCTCGCAGCTATCCGCGAGCGTAAGCCGCTGGTGCACCAGATCACGAACTACGTCGTCATGAACGAGACCGCGAACGCGACGCTGGCGCTCGGTGCCTTGCCGGTGATGGCGCACGCGCGGGAGGAGGTAGAGGAGATGGCCGCACTCGCGGGCGCGGTCGTGATCAACATCGGCACCCTCTCGCCTCCCTGGGTAGACGCGATGCTCGCCGCCGGGCGCGCTGCCAACGGTGCCGGTGTTCCGATCGTGCTCGACCCCGTGGGCGCGGGCGCGACGAGCTACCGGAGCGAGACGTCCAAACGGCTGCTCGACGAGCTCGAGATCGCCGTCGTGCGCGGCAACCCGGCGGAGATCGCCACCCTCGCGGGCCGCGAGGCCGAGATTCGCGGGGTCGAGTCACTCGGTGCGAGCGACTCGGCGAACGAGCTTGCCCGTGCCGCTGCTGGAAGCCTCGGCACCGTCGTCGCCGTCACGGGTCCCGTTGACCACGTCTCTGACGGTGAACGCTCGCTCGCGATCGCGAACGGCGATCCGCTGCTCGCCACGATCACCGGCTCCGGGTGCATGGCGACGGCGATCACCGGCTGCTTCGCGGCCGTTTGCCCCGATGGCCTCGCTGCCGCAGCCGAAGCGCTCGTCGCCTTCGGGGTCGCCGGCGAGGATGCCGCCCGCGATGCGAAGGGGCCGGGGTCCTTCCACGCTGCGCTGTACGACGCGCTCTACGCGCTGGATCCCGAGACTCTCGACGAGCGGGCGAAGGTCTCGTGATCCTGCACGCGCTGGTCGACGATCTGGCGACCGCCCGCACGGCGGTCGAAGGGGGCGCCACCGTTCTTCAGCTGCGGTTGAAGCAGCTTCCAACGTCCGCTGTCGTCGAGCGCGGCCGGCCGTTTCGCGACTTGTGCCGCGAGGCCGGCGTGACCTTCGTCGTCAACGATGACGTCGCGGCGGCGCTCCAGCTCGACGCCGACGGCGTCCATCTCGGGCGGACGGACGAGGGGATCGAGCAGGCGCGGGATGCCGGACTTCGGCTAGGTCTCTCGGCGCAGAACCTGGACGAAGCTCTGGCGGCCGATCGGGAGCACCCCGACTATCTCGGTATCGGCCCTGTCTGGGCGACGCCGACCAAGCCGGAGGCCGCGCCGCTCGGTCTCGACCGCCTGCGCGAGGTCTGTGATGCGGTCGAAGCACCCGTGGTGGCGATCGGGGGCATCGACGCCTCGAACGCCGCGTTCTGCGTCGAGGCCGGAGCCGCTGGCGTCGCCGTCGTCCGCGCAGCCGCCGACGCGCCGGCCGTGCGCGCCGCGATCGAGCGTGCGGCTGTCTGAGCTCGGCGAGCTCGGCCTCCTCGCCGAGCTGGAGCGCCGCGGGCTCGCCGTGGGGATCGAGCACGACGCCGCGGAGCTGGGCGGCGGTCTCGTGGTCACCCAGGATTCACTCGTCGAAAGAGTTCACTTCCGTCTCGACTGGCTTTCGTGGCGCGAGCTCGGCTTTCGCGCCGC
>DASQWX010000079.1:0-6266 GCA_035640035.1 Gaiellaceae bacterium | reverse complement strand
CTTCGCGGTGCTCGCGGCTGCGGCCCTGCTGCTTGGAGCCGCGGTTGCAATCGCTGTCGCGTTGACAATCCCCTGGAGCCACAATCCGAGCCTCGTCGATCGCGCCCTCGCTGCGGTCGGCGAGCAACCCGTGCTGCACGTTGTCATTGCACGGCCTGCGGACAGCCCCGGCTCGCTCATCGAGGTCGACACGGGCCGCCCCGTCCAGCGAACGGAGCGCACGGAGATCTGGTTCGACCACGGGCGCGACTTGAAGAAGACGGTGACAACCCTGGACGGCGCGGTCCTCGACGAGACGCTCGAAACGGACCAGGCCGGCTTTTCCCGCGGGGGGCCGATCATCACCTGTGCCTGGATCGCGGCGCATCCCGTCCTGGCGACGAAGATGCGGGTGAGCTGCAACCCAAGCGGCGAGAACGGAACGGTGCCCCGCAAGGTCCCGGAGCAGCCGCCGAGCCTCGAAGAGGCGCTGACGGGCTTTGTCGATCGCTACAGCTCGGCGCTTGCGTCGGGTCGTGCGCACGAGGTCGGGAGGGGACGGCTCGACGGGCGGGACGTCGTCTGGTTGGAGCTCCCCGACAACAGCACCCCGCCGTTGACGGAGCGAGTTGCGGTCGACGTGGCGACGTACAAACCGGTGCTCGTCGAGTACGGCGAAGGAGGGACAAGCTTCCGCGTTCTCACTGCCGAAACCGTCGCGTTCGATCCGGCGCTGTTCACGAAGCCCATGCAGGTGGGCGCGACGGGTGGCGGATCGACGAGCTCCTCAGCGGATGTCAGCCCGGAGGAGGCGGCCGCTGCGCTTGGGGGAACCGCTCTCTGGCTAGGATCGGACTGGCACGGCTACCGCCTCGTCGAGACCAAGCGCGAGGAGCTCTCGATCGCCCACGGGACCGACTCGGTCCGCGAGTTGACACACACGACGGGCATCGCGTTCGTCTACGCCAAGGTGAAGCCCGACGGATCACTCGACAAGCATTCGAAGCTGACGGTCTCGGAGGCGACTGTTTGCGCACCGATGTGGGGTTGGGCCTGCAGCCCGCGCGATCCGAAGACGGGCACGATCCTGACGCGAGTCCCGCCGGGGAGCCTGCTCCACTACCGCGGCCTCTACATCACGATCTGGGATTGGCAGATCGGGGCGCAGCCGGACCCGCTCGAAATCGCGCGTGCGTTGCGACCGGTGACCTGATGCTGCTCCGTGCTCTGCTCGGCTTACTCGCCGTCGCAGTCGGCGCCGTGGGACAGGATCGGCAAGCGCCCGCAGCGCGCTGCCCCGCGACGACTCAGGTTCAACTCGTCCGTTCTTTTGTGACCGCCTTCAACGCGGGCAACTCGCGCGCCGTCAGTCGGCTCTTCGCGCCGGAGCCGGCGTTTCAATGGTTTTCGGCGATCGGCCCCGACGAGCGAATCGGCAAGCCGGCCGAGGACCGCTCGACCATCGGCGCTTACATCCGCCGGCGCCACCGCCACCACGACCACTTGACGCTGGTTCGCTTCGGCTCCAGGAACGAGCAGGGCGGGATCGACCTTACGCTTCTCCTCCGGCGCCGAGCCGACGACTACCGCCCGCGCAATCTCATCCCCGCTAAACAGGACTCGATCTGTGCCAGCGGTCGCGCGTCGCTGATCGTCTGGTCGATGTAGCTAGCCTCGCGCAAATGAGGCGATGCTTCGCCCGCGGGGCTTTCGCTCTCGTCGCTACGTGCCTGGCGGCGACCGCGGCTCAGGCCGCTCCCGATCCGGATGCGCCGATCCCGAAAGAGCCGGCTGTCCTTGCCCGAACGCTCGTGCAGACCAAGGTTGATCTCGCGCGCGCGATCGACTCGTGGCGCTCGGGGAGCGAGTCGCGGATGCCCGACGAGGTGACGCTGGACGCGCTCTATGAGCAGCGGATCGAGCTCGCGCTGGCGGTGCGGAGGCATCTGGCGAGCGCGACCCTCCGCCGGCTGCCCCCCGCGATCGCGGGCGACGTTCGGTCGAACCTCGTCGCAAAGCGCGAGCTCTGGCGCCTGACCCCGGTCAGCCGTCGCCGTCGCTTTCGAACCGGTCCGGCGCTCCCGCCGAAAACGCTCCTGCGCTACTACCGCGCCGCCGAGGCGCGCTTCGGAGTCGCGTGGAACGTCCTCGCCGCGGTCAACTTCGTCGAGAGCGCCTTCAACAAGCTCAGGAACGACAGCGCGACCGGTGCGCAGGGCCCGATGCAGTTCATGCCCGCGACGTGGAGGGCGTACGGCCTCGGGGGCGACGTCCACGATCCGCACGACGCCATCCTCGGTGCGGCGAACTATTTGCACGCAAACGGCGCGCCGCGGAACAACCGTCGCGCCCTCTTCCGTTACAACCCGTCCCCGCTCTACGTCGACGCCGTCCTGCGGTACGCGCGCCGGATTCGTTTCGATCGCCGCGCCTTCTACGAGTACCACGCCTGGCAGGTCTTCGTACGTACGCGAACCGGCCTTCACCGGATCACCGGCCCCGGACGTTAGGCCCGCAGCACGACCTCGAGCGCCGTGCCGCGCCCAGGCTCGGAGCGGAGCCGGAAGCCGCCGCCGATGCTGGCGCTTCGCGCCTTCATGTTCCGAAGCCCTTGCCCGGCGGAGACGGCGTCGTCGTCGAAGCCGGACCCGTCGTCGACGATCGTGACGACGCGCTCGTCGCCGCGGAGCGCGATCCGGACATCGGCATGCCGCGCGTCGGCGTGCTTGCGTGCATTTGCGAGGCCCTCCTGGACGATGCGGAAGACCTCGATCTGCTCGTCCGGCGCTAGCTGGACGTCCTTGTCGATCTCGAGGTCGACCTCGAGCTGGCCGTCCGCAGTCAGGAAGTCGACGTAGCGGCGCAGGGCGGCGTCGAAGGGGGCCGTCCCGCTCGCGGAAGAGAGCGCGAGGATCGCGAAGCGCGCTTCCTGCTGCGCGGCGGCGGCCGCTTGTTTCAGTTGCGGCAGCGTTGTCGTCGGATCGGCACCGTTCTCGAGCATCGTCGCGTGCGTCGAGACGGCGAACAGGTACTGCGCCAGGCCGTCGTGGATCTCCCGGGCGACGCGCGCGCGTTCCTCCGCCACCGCGCGCCCGAACTCGGCGAACCGGATCGCGCGCCAGACGCCGACGAGCAGAACGGCGTACGAGAGCAAGCGGAGGAAGTCGCCGGTCGAGACGAACCCGTTCGAGACGAGCGGCGTGAACACGTAGTGGAGGTCGGCGAAGAGCGACAGGGTTGCGCCGAGAGCGATCCAGCGGTCGAGGTCGTTGCCGCGTGCACGGAAGCGCAAGCCGAATCCGACGACGGCGACGAGGCTCGCCAGCGCGCGGAGCGCGAGCGTCGCCGTGAGCAACGGCGGCTGGGTGCGATCGGTCGCCGTCAGCGACGGCAGGGCGTCGCCGAACGAGTCCGCGAACATCCAAATCAGGATCAGAATCGCCGGGACGAACACGAGCAGCTCGAACAACTCCCTGCGCCTGGCGGCCGTTCGTCTGCGGGCAAAGGCCGCTGCGGCGATCAGGACGCCGGCAAGGACGCGGCCCCAGATCCAGGACCACTGCTCGGTCCGGTGCAGCGGCTGGCCGCCGAGGATCGGCGCGATCCCGAAGCAGAACGTCGAGCCGGCGACGAGCGAGAAGCCGGCGCAGAGCAGCCAGTCGAGCCGTCGACCGTCCACGGAGAAACGGACACCGGCAAGCACGGCGACGAGAACCGCCGCGAGCGCGACCATGGTGTCGAGGACGAGCCGCACCTGCGGCAGGTCGTAGGTCGGCCGCAGGTTCGGATACGTAACGAACAGCGCAAGGGTGGCCCCGAGCAGCCCGAAGAGCAGGATCTCGCCCCAAAGCCAGGATTGGTACGCGTTTTCCTCGTCGCGCATTTCCCTCTATTCGGCAGAACCGATCCAGCCGATAAGGGCGGGGAGGCTCATGGCAACCCGTGTTCTGATCGTCGACGACCACCCGCTGACCCGCGACGCGCTGGCGGCGTTGCTGACGCAGCACGAGTTCAGCGTCGTCGGGACGGCGGCTGATGGGGAGCAGGCGATCGCGGAGGCCCGGGAGTTGCAGCCGGACTTGATCCTGCTGGACCTGTCGATGCCGGGCATCGACGGGCTCGAAGCCTTGCCGCTCTTGCGGGAGGCCGCGCCCGGGTGCGAGGTCGTCATGCTCACCGCCTCCGTGGCTGAGGAGAACCTGCTCGCCTCGATCCGCGCGGGCGCGGCGGGCTATCTGCTGAAGACGGAGCCGCCGGAGCGGATCGTCGAGTTCCTCCGCGGAGCCGCGGAGGGCGAGGCGGCGCTGTCGGGGTCGATCGCCAGGCGGTTGCTGGAGAAGGTGCGCGACGGCGGTAACCGAAACGGCGGCGTCCCCGATGCGGTCGCGAGACTTCTGAGCGCGCGAGAGGTCGAGGTCTTGCTCTTGCTCGACGACCACCTCGGCACCGACCAGATCGCCGCACGGCTGTTCATCTCCGAGCACACGGTTCGCTCGCATGTGAAGAGCCTGCTGCGGAAGCTCGGCGTCTCTTCCCGCCGGCAGGCGCTGGAAGCCCTCGCAGCCGCTCGCGGTTAGCTTCGGGCAGCCGCCGCCGCGCGGTGGTCAACCCGGCTCCGAGGGCCGCGTGCGCGTTTCGTCACGGCGTCCGACCCCGTGACGAAGCCACACCGTCGCCGACAACCCCCTGCTAGTCCCAGCGCCGGTCCGACTTTCGGCGCAGCCGCGTTCGGACTTCGTAACTGCGTCCGACACCAGGACTGGTCTAGATCCGGCAACTTCGGAGCGGCATCCCCCACCGTGGGGGATGCGAAATCACCCACGAATTCGCGCTCGCTGGGCGGCGAGGTGGCTCGCCGCGGAGCCGATACCTGGCCTGACACTCCTCCCAAGAATGGTGTCTGGAGCGCGGTGGCTACGTGCTTCCTCGGTGGGACGGCCGGCTGAGCAAGCCGGCCGTCGTCATTTCGAGAACCCTTCGAGCGCGGCCGCGACCAAGCGCGGGAGCGTCTCGACGTTGTAGCCGCCCTCGAGCACGGCGCCGACTCGCGGCGCCAGCGCGGCCGCGCGCTCGGCCATCCAGGCGAACGCGCCGTCGCCGAGCCGGATGTCGGCAAGGGGGTCGGCCTCATGGGCGTCGAACCCGGCCGAGACGAGTAGGAGCTCCGGCCCGAACGAGCGGATCGCCGGCTCGACAGCCTCGGCGAACGCCTCGCGATACGCCTCCTCACCGGAGAGCGGCGCCATCGGCACGTTGACGGTCGTCTCGTTGGCCTCACCGGGCCCGCCCGTACCCGGATAGAAGGGCCACTCGTGCAACGAGACGTAGAGCACGGTCGGGTCGTCCCAGAAGATCGCTTGCGTGCCGTTTCCGTGATGAACGTCCCAGTCGAGGATCGCAACCCGCTCGACGCCGAGCTCCGCCCGCGCGTGCCGCGCGGCGATCGCGACGTTGTTGAAGAAGCAGAACCCCATCGCCCGACCCACTAGCGCGTGATGCCCAGGCGGACGCACCAGCGCAAAGCCGCCCCGCTCGGTGGCTGCGATCGCGCCGCCGGCCGCCAGCAGCGCCGCCTCGAACGTCGTCTCCGAGGCGAACGTGTCGCCGTCGAACCAGGTCGGCTCGTCGACGTCGCGTACCCGCTCGACGAGCTGCTCGGAATGACACCGCAGGACCGCCTCGACCGACGCCGGCTCGACCTCCTGGTACTCGAACGCCTCGAGCAGCACGGCAAGCCGCTCCTGCGAGTCGGGATGGTTCGGCGTCGGGTGCAGGCGCGCGAACGCCGGATGGCTCAGGACGTCGATCGGCGAACCGCGTCGGCGAGGTCGTCGAGCGAGGCTCCGTTCTGCGCTCGCCCGACGAGGTAGCAGAGCAGCGGCGCGTTCGTCCGCTCGCCGCTCTCGTGGGCGGCGACGCGTGCGAGCTCGAGCAGGACGGCGACGGCGTCATCGTCGAGCGCGAGTTGTTCGACGGGCACGCCGCTTGCCCGCGCAAGCGCGTCGCGCGCCTCTGACAGCCACTGATCCATCAGGCGCTCAGTTCGGGCCGTACATCCCTTGCTGCGCTCCCGCGGAACCTCGCGCGGCGTCCCGAACCGCGTCCCAGAACTTCATTCACCGACCCTAACTGACGCTCGCAGGGCGCGACCCGACGCGCTCGGCCATCGCATTCATGCCCCAGTTGCCGAGGAGGGAGGACGCCTCCGCCCACGTAGGCGTCTGGTCTTCGAGGGGAGGGAGAGGGGCGGAGGCGTCTAACGAGGCAATTCGCCGGTAGAGGCGCAA
>DASQWX010000078.1:0-5838 GCA_035640035.1 Gaiellaceae bacterium | reverse complement strand
CCTGGCCTCGGACGAGCTCTCGGGCCACGTCACGGGCCAGGTCGTCGTGGTCGCCGGCGGCATGGAAGGGCGCCTGCTCCACGACTCCACGTAGGGACTGACCCCCGTAGGGGTCTGTCCCTGAAAGCGTTACGAGGCGATCCGCGGCAGTGTGCAAACGCGAACACACCGCCAACCGTTTTAGGGAGAGGCACCTTTCGGTGCCAGTCCCTTTGAAACGAGCGACGGCCCCGGAGGGCCGTCGCTTGAGCTCCAACGCAGCCGCAGGATGATTGCCGTCAGTCCCCGACTGAGGAGGAGGTCTTGACCGCCTTATCGGCGGCCTCCGGGCTTCGCTTGAGCGTTGGTCCAAACGTCAGGCGGGCCGCCGCCCGGCCCGCCTGAGTCTCCCGTGAGAGAGCCGCAGTAGAGATCTCCGAGGCCCACGCCGCATCGGGGCCCGGGGACTATGTCTTCCGGAGCGCCCCCGCCGCATCGGGGCGCCGCTCGGAATGTGGGCTGAGTATCGCCGCGCCCGGCTACTTGATCTATCCCCCGTCCTCGGTTGACTAGCGTGCTTCACTTCCGCAGATGCCCGACCGCTTCGAAAAACGGCTTGAACGCGGCCCTCCAGTAGTCACCGACGGAGGGATGGGTGTGCTCGTCTCGAGTGCGGTCTCGGGCCTGCGGTGCCCGGAAGAGGCGAATATCCGGGCGCCCGAGAGCGTCGTCACCCTGCATACGAGCTTTATCAGTGCCGGCGCCGAGCTGATCGAGACCAACACCTTCGGCGCGAACCGGCACAAGCTGCGCCACCAGTTTCTGGAGGACGAGCTCGCCGCAATCAACGAGAACGGCGTCAAGCTCGCCCGCGAGGCGCGCGACATCTCGGGTCGCGACGTCTACATCGCCGGCTCGATCGGGCCGCTCGGCGAGCTCCGCGGGCTGACCTCGGCCGAGCGCGGCCCGATCTTCGCCGAGCAGGCGGGCCTGCTCGAGGGTCGCGGCGTCGATCTGTTCATGGTCGAGACGTTCTTCGACCTCGACGAGCTCACGACCGCGATCGAAGCCGTACAGGGCGTCTCGCAGCTGCCCATCGTCGCCATGCTCACCTTCGACGAAGACGCGGAGACGTTCGGCGGAGTTTCGGCGAAGCAGGCGATCGACCGCCTGGCCGACTACGACCTCGCCGCCGTCGGCGCCAATCACGGCGCGGGCCTGCATGCCGCCCTCGCCGCGCTCGAGGCGATGGGCGATGGTCGCCCACTCGCCGCGCTGCCGAACGTGGGCCTCGCGAGCCTGGCCGGCGGACGTGTGATCTATCCCCACGCAACGCCCGAGTACTTCGCCGAGTTCGCCGCCCAGGCACGGGCTCTCGGCGCCCGCGTGATCGGCGGCTGTTGCGGCACGACGCCGATCGAGATCGCGGCGATCGCGCGCGCGGTCGAGGAGGAGCGGCAGCCGACCGCTCCGTTCGCGACGGCCGAGCGTGAGATCGTCGTCGCCGCTCACGAGCGGCCGGAGGAGACCGAGCTGGCCAAAAAGCTCCGCACGGGCGAGTGGGTCACGTGCGTCGAGCTCGATCCGCCGAAGGGCGGCACCTACGATGCGATGCTCGCGGTCACGAGGGCGCTGAAGGACTCCGGCCGCGTCGGTTTCGTCGACATCAACGACAACCCGATGGCCCGCGCGCGTGCAAACGCCTTGATGGCCGCGATCGCGATCGAGCGCAGCTGTGGAATCGAGACGATCCCGCATGTCACTCCTCGCGACACGTCGGTCATGGGGTTGCAGTCGCAGCTGCTTGCGGCCCACGCGGAGGGCGTGCGCAACGTCCTCTCGGTCACCGGTGACCCGCCGCACGTCGGTGACTACCCGGGTTCGCGCGGGGTCTACGAGGTCGACTCGATCGGGCTCTCGCAGATGGTGACGCGGCTGAATTCCGGCGAGGACTTCAACGGCAAGGCGATCGACGCTCCCACGTCGTTCTTCCTCGGCGTCGCCGTCAATCCGTCGGCCGACGATCTCGAGACCGAGCTCGACCGCTTCCGGCAGAAGGTCGAGGCGGGCGCGCATTTCGCGATGACGCAGGCGCTCTTCGACCTCACCTATCTCGACCGCTTCGAGGAGCTGCTCGGCGGCTGGCCGATCCCGATTCTGCTCGGCATCTTCGTTGTCCGCTCGCACCAACTCGCCGTTCGGCTGCACAACGAGGTTCCGGGGATCGTCGTCCCGGAGGCGATCCAGAACCGTTTTCGCGACGCAGGCCCACACGCGGCCGAGGAGGGGCTTGCCCTCGCGCGGGAGCTCTACGCGCAGGCGCGGGAGAAGGTGGCCGGCGTCTACGTGATCCCGCCGTTCAAGCAGCCGGAGGCCGCCCTGGACCTCCTGGCATAAGAAGGAGGCCGCCGAGGCGGCCTCCTTCTTTTCGGCTGGGCCTGTTCGCTAGTGGGCGAAGTGGCCTTGGTGTCGCCGAACCATCCCGGCGGCCGCGACGGCCGCGAGGATCGATCCGAACATCACCGCTGCCCCGATGCCCGCGTCGCCCCAGTCGAAGCCGGTATCCGAGGAAACGAGCACACGCTCGACGGGCTGCTGCTGCGTCGGGAGATTCAGGCCGGCCGTCTTCTCGCTGACGATCGGCGACTTCGTCAGGGTCGTGGTGTCGCGCTTCGAGAGGACGAAGCCCTCTGCCTTCTCGCTAACGATCGGCGCGCTGCGCTGAACGTGAACCGGGATCTGCCGAGCTTGAGCCGGGACGTTCAGGCCGGCCGTCTTCTCACTGACGATCGGCGCCGACTGGTGGACGACCAGCGTTCCGCGCTGGTTGACCATCGAGCCGCCGGAGTCATTCGGCCTCGCTGCGGCCTGAAGGGGAAAAGCGACGCCGAGAGCGGCGACGACCAACAGTGCCTTGAGGGTTCGCTTGTACATCGTGGCCTCCTCTTCCTGTGTGGTTCTGTACGACATGCCACGACGGTAGTGCGCCGCCGGCTCGAAAGAAATTGGGGAAATCCCTACGTTTTGTCCGGCGATTCCTCGGCGGCGAGGCGGCCCGCGAGCCCCGTCCGCGAGCGAATCCCGAGCTTCGCGTACGTGCGGGAGAGATTCGCCTCGACGGTCTTCACCGACATAAAGAGCGCGGCAGCGACCTCCTTGTTCGAGCGCCCTTCCGCGACGAGCTCGGCGATCTGCCGTTCGGTCGCGGTCAGCGCGCCTGTCGAAGGCGACCGGCCGCCGATTCGCTCGAGCTCCGACCGCGCACGTGCGGCGAACGTTTCGGCACCGAGCGCGTCGAAGGCGGCGACCGCCTCCTCGAGCGCGCGGCGGGCGTCGGCCTTCCGCTTCGCCCGGCGGAGGGTCGCGCCAAGCGCGAGCAACGTTCGTGCGCGGTCGAACGGCAGCGCCGCGGCGTCGTGCGCTGCGAGCGCCCGCTCGAGCGTTCCGAGAGCCTCCTCGATCCGGCCCGAAGCCGCAGCGAGGAGCCCGCGGCAGCGCAACGAGGCCGCCAGGGCGCTGGCGCGACCGAGCCGCGCGGCGCTCTCCGCGAACCACCCCAACAGGTCTTCCGCTTCGTCGAGACGCGACAGTTCGATCAGCGCCTCCACCTGGTCGATGACGAAGCGCGTCAAACCGGGCTCTCGAATTTCCTCGTCGCGGGCGTAATCAACGAGCGGCCCGAGTGCGGCAGCCGCCTCCTCCGCACGACCGCTGGACAGCTCGAGTAAGCCGAGAGCGCTTGTCGCCAGATGCACCGCGGGCGTCCCCTGGGTCCTTCGACCGAGCTCCAGTGCCTGCTCGGCCAGGCGGCCGGCGTCGCGGCCGCGGTGCGTGTCCGCCATCGCCCGCAGCCCGAGCGCGTACGCGACGAGTGTTTCCTGTCCGCCCTGCTCCGCGATGTCCCGCGCCGCGGCAGCGTCGGCTTCGGCCCGGTCGAACTCCGCGAGCAGCAGGTCGGCCTGGGCAAGCATGAGGTAGACGTAGGCGAGCGATCCTTCGTCGCCGAGCTCCCGCCCCTGCTCGGCCAGCTCCTCGTACGTCTCTCGGACGGCGGCCGGCTCGTCCCACCACATCCGCGCGATCGCGGCGGTCCATCTCGGCTGAGCGAGGATCCGCTCGGCGGCCGCCGCCTCCTGGTGGGCCAGTGCCGCTTCGAGGGTCGTCCGCGCTTCGGGCCTGCCGAGCGTTGCCTCGGCGAGCACCTGGGCGCTTAATGCTGCGCCGAGGAGCGCCTCCGCGCCGAGCTCGTCCGCGAGCGCCGCGGCCGTCTTCGCATGGTCGACCGCGGCGTCGAGCTGCGTACGCCGGCGGAAGAGCTGTGTGGCCGCGCCTTCGAGGGCGCGCGCCCGCGTGAGGCCGTCGTCGCCGGCTTCCTCTGCGGCTTGCAAAAAGAGGTTCGTCGCCGCCTCCAGATCGTCCGAGTAGGAGCGGACCCGCGCGAGTCGGATCAGCCCTTCCGCCCGCTCGGCTCCGGGGGGCAGCTCCCCAACCACTTCCTCCAGCAGCGTGAGCGCCTTCCTGCTGTCACCGGACTCGAAGTGGAAGTAGCCGGCGTCGGCGCGTCTTCGGCGGGCCGCACCGGGGTCCTCGGTCGGAGTCAGCCGCGCCGCTTGCTCGCTCAATTCGGCGGCTGCGGCCGGGGCGCCGCGAGCACGTGCCGCTGCGGCACCCTTCTCGAGCGCGAGAGCGATCTTCTCGTCGGGCCCCATCGCCGCCGCCGCGAGGTGGCGCGCCCGCTCTTCGGGGTCGCGCCCACGACGGGCGAGCTCCCGGTGCACGTCGCGGCGCCGGGCCGGACTCGCCGCCCCGTAGGCCGCCGACGCGAGCAGGGGATGCTCGAAGCGCACAGCCTCGTGGTCGAGAACGACGATGTGGGCCTCCTCGGCGGCGGCGAGGGCATCGCGCGTGCCCGTCACGCGGTCGACGAGCTCGGCCGTCGGGTGAGAGGCGGCAGCCGCGACGAGCAGGGCGGTTTGCGCCGCTTCCGGTAGCGCGGAAACACGGTCGCGGACAAGGACGTCGAGCGTCGGCGGCAGGCCGTGGCCTGGATCGACGCGCGCCGGGTCGCGTGCCAATTCCAGGGCGAAGAACGGGTTGCCACCTGAGAGCTCATGGATCCTGTGGAGCAGCGGTCGCGGGAGGACGGTTCCGAGCCGCGCGTGGAGGAGCGCGTTCAGGGCGAAGAAATCGAGCGGCCCGACAGGCACGCGCAGAAGCCGTGAGGGAGGTAACGACAGGTCGAACCCGGGGGCGCGGTCGAGCCGTCGGGCGATCAGCAACGCGACGGGCAGCTCACCCATGCGTCGGGTCGCATAGTCGAGCGCAGCGGCGGACGAGCGGTCAAGCCATTGGGCATCGTCGATCGCGACGACGACAGGGGTCTCGCTCGAGAGCGCCCGGAGCGCGCTGAGCAAGCCGGCGGCAACCGCTCGGCGATCGAGCCGGGTGCCTCGGTCCTCCTCCAGGAGGAGCGCGATTCGGAGCGCGCGGCGCTGAGGCTCCGACAGCTCGCCGAGCACGGACGGCAGAGCCTCCCCCAGCAGATCTGTGAGCCCCGAGAATGCGAGCTTCGCCTCCGTATCGCCGGGCCGGGCCCGCAGCACTTGGAATCCACGCTCCGACGCCGCCGCGACAGCCGCCTCCCAAACGGTCGTCTTGCCGATGCCCGGCTCACCCTCGACCACGACCGCGGACGCGGCGGCGTCCACCTCGAGAAACTCGGCGATCGCAGCCAGCTCGCGTTCTCTGCCAACGAGATCGGCGGCCGTCGCGGCCATGGGATCTCGTCCATCGTACGAGCGTCCTTCGGGGAAGTCGAGCCGTGACGCGTCGTCAGACGCGGCTTCGGAACCTCGTCTA
>DASQWX010000077.1:0-10127 GCA_035640035.1 Gaiellaceae bacterium | reverse complement strand
AGCGGCGGCAGGCACGAGCATCCTCTGCTCGGTTCAGCTTCGGCCGGCGGTCGACGCATCGCGCTTTCCGGAGCTGACGGTCGTCGGTGCCGAGGCATGCAGGGACGCGATCAGAGCGTCGACCGGGCTCGAGTCGACGCTTAAGCATCCGAACGACGTCCTCGTCGGCGGCCGCAAGGTCGCAGGAGTCCTCGGGGAGGCGGGTGAGGGTCGGGTAGTGCTCGGGATCGGGATCAACGTGAACGTCACCGAGGACGAGCTCCCGCGCGAGGTTCGGCTCCCGGCGACGTCGCTGCTCATCGAGACCGGCGCGCCGGTCGAGCGCGTCTCGCTGCTGGTCGAGCTCCTGGCCGGGCTGGAGGGTCGGTATGACCGCTGGCTAGCCGCGTAGCGGACGGCTCTTGTTGCCGACCGCGTCGGTGGCGACCAGCGTGAAGTGTCGCGCCACCCGCAGCGCCGGAATGGTGAAGTAGCCCGCCTTGACGCGCCTCGTCACCCGCCGGCCCCCGAAGCTGGCACTCACCGTCGCTCGCTCGCTGATCCAGAACTGCCCCCGCGATCGGGAGACGAGCCGGAGGCGCGGAGGAGTCGTGTCGACCACCACCGGCAGCTGTTGGGTGATCGTGGTCACCCTGTCGGTCGCCTTGACGACCAGCTCGTAGGTGCCGTCGGCGACACGCTGCGAGCCGACGTTCCCGTTCCACGCAACCTGCGCCGGGCCGGCGCCGAGCGACTGGTCGAAGAGCGGCGCGAGGAGCTTCCCGGCGCGCCGAAGCTCGACCCGCATCCTGGCCGCCGCGATCAGCTGGAACGACAACGTCGTCGTGTCCAGGATGCCGTCGGCGTTCGGCGAGATTGCTGGCACGGAGAGCCTCGTCTGCGCGAGCGTGCGATCGACGTAGAACTTCGTCTTGCTCGTCACCGGCTTCCCGGTCCCCGAAAGGACGGAGATCGTGATCGTGTAGCGGCCGTCGGGAACCCCGATCTGATTCCAGGCGAAGGAGTGCGACCCTTGGCTCGCGACTCCGTTGAACAAGGTCGAGATCGCGTTACCGGCTGCGTCGCCGAGCGTCAACGTGACCGACGCGGCCGTGCCGAGAAAGTACGTGATCTGCGCTTTGTCGCCCACGCCGTCTCCGTTCGGAGTGACGATGCTCGGCAACACCCGGAGCTTCGAGACGCTCGCGGCCGGCAGGGTCTGCCCGATCACGCCCGTCGCGGGGCGCGCCGCGGCCGATCCGACGCCACCGGCAGCGATCGTGTACGCGTAACGGCCCCTGGGAACGAGCGTCGCATCCCAGGTCCAGTCGACGTCGCGGCTCGTCCCAGTCCCGGACGCGACGGTGTGCCCGAGCGCGTCGGTCACGGTGACCGTCCACGGGACTGCAGACGAGAGCCGGGCCATGAAATGGACGGGCCCGCCGATGCCGCCGAACACCACGGGGGAGTAAATCTTCGGAAGGCCGGTCGCGGCCACCTCCCGCGCAATCGACGACAGCTGCGCGTAGACGTTGTTGCCGGGACAGCTCGTCGGGTACGTGTCGCGATGTCCCGAGATCGCCCGAAGCTGGACGGAGGTGCCGTTGGCGTACCTGGGATTCCCGGTCGAGACACGGGACACGCGCGACAGCGGATCGACGTGAGCGACATCGAGGCGCCACGCGAGGAGCTTGACGAGCGCGGAACGCTCGGCCGTGGTCATCCCGACGCCGTTGTAGTTGCCGATCAAGGAGACGCCGACCGAGCCGTAGTTGAAGCCCATAGCATGGGCACCGACGACGGCCTTCTCGATGCCCCCGTACCGGCCCTCGAAGACCTGGCCGTACTTGTCGACGAGGAAGTTGTAGCCGATGTCGTCCCAGCCGTTCCCACGCACGTGGTAGAGCTCGATCGCTCGCACGATCGATGCCGACTC
The DNA here is from genome assembly GCA_035640035.1 of Gaiellaceae bacterium. GTDB lineage: Bacteria > Actinomycetota > Thermoleophilia > Gaiellales > Gaiellaceae > 13-2-20CM-68-14. The sequence goes on along the minus strand of DASQWX010000077.1, from coordinate 8,212 downwards.
CGAACGCGAGTAGTTGTTCGAGCCGGCGGTGTGGTGGACGATCGCGAAGTGGACGTTGTCGGCGATCTTCGGACCCTTTTTCCGGTTGCGCCGAATCTGCTCGTCGGCACCCCACTGCGCCCGCGTGATGATTGCGGGCGCGTTCGCCGTGAACGGCTGGACGTGCTGCGGCGTCCCGCCGAGAAGCGGACTGCGGACGAAGAAGGCGCGGAGCCGCCGGACGCCGCGGCCGAGCCTGTACTGGATGCGCTCCGAGCGGCCGACCCAGAACGGATTGCCGAGGTGCCAGCCGCGGCTTCGTGTCGCCTCCGCGGTATTGCGGTCCGGGAGGTCGTCCGACTCGGGCGCAGAGATGCGCCAGGGGCTCCAGGTGCCGTCGGCCCGCTCGGTTCGGAAGCGGACGACGCCAGCCCCGCGCCAGTGGAGACCGACGAGATCGAAGGCCGCCGGCGCCTTGGCAACGACTCCGCTCCTCGCCGGCAGGTCGCGCTCGACCAGGCTCGGCGAGGCCACCGCGACCCCCGGCGCGACGAAGAAGAGGACGAATGCGGCACGAAGCGGCTTCATGCGCGGGCGACCCGCGTTCGAGGGTTGCAGAAGGCCGGGCCGGGACGCAAGGAAAAAAGGGTCGTCCTGATAGAGTCTTTACAGTCGTGAAAGGTCGCGTTCTGCGGGCAGTTCTCGGCTCGCTCGCCGCGGCTCTCGCGCTCTCAGCCTCAGCCCACGCCGCCTCGAAACCGCGCGTTCTCGCGGTTCGGTTCTCGCTCGAGATCAACCCGGTCACCCAGGACTACGTCAACCACCAGATCAACCGGGCCCAGAAGGATCACTACAACGCCGTGGTGATCCTGCTCGACACGCCGGGCGGTCTGTCGACCTCGATGGAGTCGATCTACAAGAAGGAACTGGCCTCCAAGATCCCTGTAATCGTCTACATCGCACCGAAGGGGGCCGCGTCCGCGTCGGCCGGCGTCTTCGTCGCCGAGGCGGCCGACGTGCTCGCCATGGCGCCTGACACGAACATCGGCTCCTCGACGCCGATCGACCAAAGCGGCGGCAACCTCGGCTCGGATCTCCGCCGCAAGACGATCAATCACTTCGCGGCGAAGCTCCGTTCGCTCGCCGAGAACCACGGCCGCAACGGAAACTGGGCCGACAAGGCCGTCCGGGTGGCGTCCAACCTAACCGAGCGAGAGGCGCTGAGGATGAACGTGATCGACGTCCTCGCCCCCGACCTGCCGACGCTGCTCCGGAAGATTGACGGCCGGGTGACGATCCCGAACCACTACCGCTTGCACACCGCGAACGCGCAGATCACCTACGTCGGCCCGAGCTTCTTTACCCGCTTCCTCAACTTGCTGATCGACCCGAACCTGATCACGCTGCTCTTCCTCGCCGGACTGGCGGGCATCGGGTACGAGGTCTTCCACCCAGGGGTCGTCTTACCCGGCGCACTCGGCGCCGTCGCGCTCGTGACCGCGCTCTTCGGCTTCTCCATCCTTCCGATCAGCTGGGCCGGCCTGGCTCTTCTGCTGCTCGGGATCGGCTTGCTCGTGATCGACGCGCACGTCACGAGCCATGGCGCACTCACAGTTGCAGGCTTGATCAGCTTCGTGATCGGAGCGCTGATGTTGTTCCGCAATGCTCCGTCGCCCTATCACGCGAACATCTGGCTGGTCGTCTCGATCGCCGTCGTGCTCGGCTCCGCCTGGGCGTTCGCGATCACCAAAGCGGTGCAAGTCCGCCGCCGCCCGGTCTCTGTCGGTCCGCAGATGATGGTCGGCGAGATCGGCGAGTTCCGCGGCGACGGGCAGGTCTTCGTGCGCGGCGAGCTATGGCGCGCCCGTACGCCCGAGGGCCAGCCCCTCAGGCGCGGGCAGAAGGTTCGCGTCGACAACGTCGAGCCCGACCTCGTCCTGGACGTCGAGCCCGTCGACCGGCCCGAGAAGGCACCTGTTACTTAGGATCGTGGCTCCTAATTCGAAAGGACCCGTATGGCCGCTGCGCTGATCATCGTTGCGATTCTCGCCTTCCTGGTGATCTTGTTCCTGATCTCTGCGATCAAGGTCGCCCGGGAATACGAGCGAGGCATCATCTTCCGGCTCGGCCGGCTGCTGCCGGCGCCGAAGGGGCCCGGTCTCTTCATCCTGATTCCGGTCGTCGACCGCATGGTCAAGGTCGACCTGCGGACGATCACGCTCAACATCCCGCCCCAGGAAGTGATCACCAAGGACAACGTGCCCGTTCGCGTGAACGCGGTCGCCTACTTCAGGATCGTCGAGCCGAAGGCGGCGATCGTCCAGGTCGAGAACTTCATGGTTGCGACGTCGCAGATCGCGCAGACGACGCTCCGGTCGGTGCTCGGCCAGCACCAGCTGGACGAGCTCCTCGCCGAGCGCGAGAAGATCAACGCGATCCTGCAGGAGATCATCGACGAGGCGACATCCCCCTGGGGAATCAAGGTCTCGATCGTCGAGGTCAAGGACGTCGAGATCCCGTCGGGGATGCAACGGGCGATGGCCCGCCAGGCCGAGGCCGAGCGCGAGCGCCGCGCGAAAGTGATCAATGCCGAGGGCGAGTTCCAGGCATCGGAGCGCCTCAAGGACGCGGCACAGGTGATCGGCGACCACCCGATCGCGCTCCAGCTCCGCTATTTGCAGACGCTCCTCGAGCTCGGCTCGTCGCAGTCGACGACGATCGTCTTCCCGGCGCCGATCGACCTGATCCGACCGTTCCTCGAGAAGAACAGCGGCGGGTCCAGCTGAAGCAAAACCTGCCGGGGGAGCTGCGCCAGGACCCGGTCACTCGCGCGTGGGTCGTGGTAGCGCCGGATCGAGCCCGACGGCCCGGCGCGAGCGCGCGGGCCGACGTCGACCTTCCGACCGAGGACGAGCTGCTCTCCTGCCCGTTCTGCGAAGGGCGCGAGCAGCGCACACCTCCTGAGGTGTTTGCTATTCGGCCCGGAGGCGGTGAGCCGGACACGCCCGGCTGGACGGTCCGCGTCGTCCCCAACCTCTACCCCGTTTTCGAGCATCACGAGGTTGTCGTCTCGACGCCGCGTCACGTCCGGTCCTTCGCAGAGCTCGACGAGAGCGAAGTCGGCAATGTCGCGACCGCGTGGCGCGAGCGTGCGCTCGCAGCGCGCGATGCCGGGTTCCCGTACGTGCACGCGCTGCTGAACGAGGGACGGGAGGCGGGAGCGAGCCTCCCGCACAGCCATACGCAACTGGCCTGGTTGAGGGAGACTCCGCCGACCGTGGTCGCGGAGGGCGAGAACGACCCCGAGTGTGCTGTCTGCGCGCACATCGCCGACGAGCTCGCTGCCCCGGAAGAGCGATCGATCCTCGAGCTCGACGGGGTCGTGCTGCTCGCCGCGTACGGCGGGCGGCTGCCGTACGAGCTGCTGATCGCGCCGCGCGAGCATCCCGGCGGGAGCGCCTACGAGAGCGAGCTGCTGCGGCCCGCGCTGACCGTCCTCGCCGAGGCGCTGCGGCGTCTCCTCGCAATCGAGGGACCGGTCCCCCTCAACGCGTGGCTCCACGATCGCGGCCACTGGCACCTGGAGGTGCTGCCGCGGCTCACAGTCTTCGCCGGCATCGAGCTCGGCGCCGGGATCTACGTCAACTCGCTCGCGCCCGAGGCCGCCGCCGCAGCTCTGCGCGACGCGATGTGATCTAGATCAGGAGGAGAACTACGCCGGAGTCTTCGCGCCGGCTTCGCGAAATCTTCGGGCCGCATCGATCGCGGCGCCGAGGTTCAGCCCCTTGTCCTTGGCCTGCTTGATCAGCATCACGGTCTCGAGCGCGTCGATGTCGTAGATCCGCTGTTTCTTGCCCTTGGTCGGGATCTGCGCCTTATTCGTCCAGTAGTCGAGCTGCATCTTCGAAATGCCGGCGATCTGGCAAACCTGGCCCAGGTAGAGCTCCACCTTGTCGAGATGCTCGGAGAGGTTGATCGGCTCGAGGAGTTCGACGTTCTTGCTGTAGTTCATGGCACCTCTCCTTGGCGGCAAAAGCGGTTTCCTGTTTTGAACGTATAGCGCCCCTCTTCCTATTTGGAAAGGGGCACAGCAGAAAACTATTGCAAAATCCGCCGACTTCTACCAGAACCTACGCTTCGGGCGAAGCGGGCACTGGTTCCGGAGCAGTTTCTTCCACAGCTCCCGAGTCCGCCTCGGACTCGACCACCGGTGCCAGGGCGGAGACGCGCTCGTCGTCGCTCTTGAACCGCATCACGATCACGCCCTGGGTCGCACGGCCCGAGCGCTTGATGTCCTCCACCGGCATCCGGATCACGGTGCCGCCGGTCGAGATCAGCATCACCTGGTAGCCCTCACGGACAACCCGAGCGCCGACGAGCCGGCCCTTGCCTTCGACGAGCTGCGCCGTCTTGACACCCAGGCCGCCGCGGCCCTTGCGTGGATAGTCCACCAGCTTCGTCCGCTTCCCGTAACCGTTCTCGGTCACGACGAGCAGGTCGCCCTCGTTGACGCCGACGACATCCGAGGAAATCACCTCGTCGCCTTTGCGCAGGCCCATGCCCTTGACTCCCCCGGTATCGCGGCCCATCGGGCGAGCCTCCTTCTCGCTAAAGCGAATCGCCTGGCCCTGGCGCGAGACCATGAGAACGTCGTCGCCGCCCGTCGAATGCTGAACCGAGACGAGCTCGTCGTCATCGCGCAGCTTGATCGCGATGATCCCGTCGGCCTTGAGGGGCGTGTTGTACGCCGCGAGCTCGGTCTTCTTGACCGCTCCGTTCTTGGTCGCGAAGACGAGGTACTTCGACTCCTCGAAGTCCCGTGTCTGGATGACGGCACGCACCTGTTCACCCGGACGGAACGGCAGCAGGTTCTGGATGGCGCGCCCCTTCGACTGCCGCGAGCCGAGCGGCAGCTCATGGACCTTGAGCCGATAGACCTTGCCGACATTCGTGAAGAAGAGGACGTAGTCGTGTGTCGACGCGACGAAGAGGTGCTCGATGTAGTCGTCCTCCTTCAGGTCCATTCCCATCACGCCCTGACCGCCGCGGCGCTGTTCACGATACGTCGTCACCGGTAGTCGCTTGATGTAGTTCGAGCGCGTGATCGCGATCACCATGTCCTCCTCCGCGATCAGGTCCTCGAGCTCGAGCTCACCCTCGGCGGCGACGATCTCCGTCCGCCGGTCGTCGTTCTTCCCGTAGATCTGCTTGATCTCGAGCAGCTCCTCGCGGATGAGCGCGTCGATGCGGGCTTCCTCGCCGAGGATCGCGCGCAGCTCGGTGATCCGCTCCTGCAGGTCGTTGTACTCGTCCTCGACCCGCTTCCGCTCGAGCGCGGTCAGCGCCCGGAGCCGCAGGTCGAGGATCGCCTGCGCCTGGATCTCGGACAGTTCGAACTCGCGCATCAACTCTTCGCGCGCGGCGTCGGTGTCGTCCGCGGCGCGGATGAGCGCGATCACTGCGTCCAGGTTGTCAAGGGCGATCAGATAGCCCTGGAGGACGTGCGCACGGGCCTCCGCCCTGCGGAGCTCGTACTTCGACCGCCGGGTGACGACCTCGCGCTGGAAATCGATGTAGTGGGCGAGCAGGTCGCGCAACGCAAGCGTCCGCGGGACGCCGTCTACGAGCGCGACCGCGTTGTAGCCGAACGTCGTCTGGAGCGGCGTGTGCTTGTAGAGCTTGTTGAGGACGACCCGCGGGATCGCATCGCGCTTGAGCTCGATCTGGATCCGCATCCCCGTCTTGTCCGACAGGTCCTTGACGTCCGAGATCTCGGGCAGGACCTTGTCGTTCACGAGGTCGGCGATCTTCATGATCACGCCCGAGTCGCCGCCCTTCTTCACTCCGAACGGGAGCTCGTTGACGATGATCGCCGTCTTGCCACCGCGCAGCTCCTCGATGTGCGCGCGGCCGCGCGTGACGATCCGTCCGCGGCCCGACCGATAGGCTTCGCGGATCCCCTCGCGCCCGACGATGATCCCACCGGTCGGGAAATCCGGGCCCTTGATGTGCTTTGTAAGCCGCTCGACGTCGATGTCCGGGTCGTCGAGCATCGCAACGAGCGCGTCGATCACCTCGCCGAGGTTGTGTGCCGGGATGTTCGTCGCCATGCCGACGGCGATCCCCGCCGACCCGTTGACGAGCAGGTTCGGGAAGCGAGCCGGCAGGACGTCCGGCTGCTTCCGTGACTCGTCGTAGTTCGGAACGAAGTCGACGGTGTCGGCGTCGATGTCGCGGAGCAGCTCGGTTGCGATCCGCGAGAGCCGACACTCCGTGTAGCGCATCGCGGCGGGCGGATAATCGTCGATGTTCCCGAAGTTCCCCTGCCCGTCAACGAGCGGGTAACGCAGCGAGAACGGCTGCGCCATCCGCACCAGCGTGTCGTAGATCGCGGCATCGCCGTGCGGGTGATACGAACCCATCACATCGCCGACGACGCGCGCACACTTGAGGCGCGGGCGGTTCGGCTGCAACCCGGCCTCGTGCATCGCATAGAGAACGCGGCGGTGGACCGGCTTGAGCCCGTCGCGAACATCGGGCAGCGCCCGCGCGACGATGACGCTCATCGCGTAGTCGAGGAAGCTCGAGCGCATCTCCTGCTCGAGCTCGCGCGGTTCGATCCGCCCCGCGCCTAGCGGTTCGACGTTAGACATCCAGGAACCTGACGTCCTTTGCGTTGCTTTCGATGAACTCTCGGCGCGGCTCGACCTGATCGCCCATCAGCATCGAGAACAGCCGGTCGGCAGCTGCGGCGTCCTCGACCTCGACCTTGATCAGCATCCGGTTCGCCGGATCCATCGTCGTCGTCCAGAGCTCCTCGGGGTTCATCTCGCCTAGGCCCTTGAACCGGCCTACTGTGATGCCGTCCTTGGCGAGGTCGAGTGCCTCGTGTCGCAGCTGCTCGAACGTCTCCGCCGTGCGCGTCTTCTTGCCGAGGGAGAGCTTGAACGGCGGCGCACCCACGATCTCGACGAGGCGGGCATACGTCTTCCGCAGTCCCTCGTAGACCGGGGAGGCGAAGAGCTCGGCCGGCAGCGTCACGTGGCTGGCCGCGCTCGTCTCGCGCTCGATCACCTTGATCCGGACCCCCTCCGGCGTCTCCTCGACGACGGAGAGCTCGTGCCCGTTCTCGCCGACCAACTTCAGGCTCTTCTCGAGATCGCCGAGGGCGGCCGCGTCGGTCTCGACGAGCCGATGGTCGATGACGAAATTGGCAGCCGCCGACCCGAAGTCGGCGCGGAGGCGCGACGCCCAGCCGTCGAACTCGTTCAGAGCTCGGGTGAACCTCTGGTAGCGCGTTTCGGTGAGCTTCTGAGTGTCGCCGTTTCGGGCCTGGACATCGATGTCCTTGACGCGCTCGCGGACGAGCAGGTCCTCGAACTGCGACTCCTTCTCGACGTACTGCTCCCGGCTGCCGATCTTCACACGGTAGAGCGGCGGGACGGCGATGTAGACGTAACCGCCCTCGACAAGCTCCTGCATCTGGCGGTAGAGGAACGTGAGGATGAGCGTGCGGATGTGCGAGCCGTCGACGTCGGCGTCGGTCATGACGATGATCCGGTGGTAGCGGAGCTTCTTGAGGTCGAACTCGTCACCGATGCCCGTCCCGATCGCGGTGATGATCGACTGGATCTCGGCGTTGGAGAGCACCTTGTTGATCCGGTTTTTCTCCGAATTGATCACCTTGCCGCGTAGCGGCAAGATCGCCTGGAAAGTGCGGTCGCGGGCATCGGTCGCCGAGCCGCCGGCGGAGTTGCCCTCGACGAGGTAGAGCTCGGCAGCCGACGGGTCGTTGATCGAGCAGTCGGCGAGCTTGCCCGGAAGGGACATGCTGTCGAGCGCACTCTTGCGCCGCGTCAGCTCGCGCGCCTTGCGGGCGGCCTGGCGCGCGTTCCGCGCCGCGATCGCCTTCGAGATGATCTGCTTGGCCTCGCTCGCGTTCTCCTCGAGGAACTCGCCGAGCTTGACGTTGACCGTCGACTCGACCACTCCGCGCACCCAGGGGTTCCCGAGCTTCGTCTTCGTCTGACCTTCGAACTGCGGCTCGGCGAGCTTGACCGAGATGACGGCGGCGAGCCCCTCGCGCACGTCCTCCCCCTCGAGGTTCTCTTCCTTCTCCTTCAGCAACCCGTTCTTGCGCGCGTAGTCGTTCAGGGTGCGGGTCAGCGCCGACTTGAAGCCGGAAAGGTGGGAGCCCCCCTCGTGGGTGTTGATGTTGTTCGCGAACGAGAAA
>DASQWX010000076.1:0-32800 GCA_035640035.1 Gaiellaceae bacterium | reverse complement strand
CCGCTCGGCGAGCGCGCCGTCGCGTGCGATGCCGAGCCCGTCGCCGAAGACGTAGATGCGCCTGCCGGCCACCCGGCCGACCGCCTCGCAGCCCGGCACGTACGGAAGCGGCGGCGAGCCGCCGTAGAAGCGCCCGCCTCCGATCGCGACGTCGAGCGGGTTGAGCGCGACCGCGTCGACCTCGAGGAGCGCCCTCTCCTCGGCCAGCTCCGGCGGCTCGACGTCGTCGATGCGCGGAGCGGCCCCCAGCTCGTGGACGCGCGCCGCCCGCATCAGCCCTCCACGACGTCGAGCGAGGTGGTGACGTCGATGCAGCCGCCGATCGACCTGTAGACGGGGCACCGAGGCATGTGGTTGTCGAACGCCCGCTGGATCTTCGCGCGGTCGGCGCCGGGCTCGACCCGGAGGCGATAGGCGACGTGGATCCGCTTGATCACGAGCACGCCATCCTCGACCTCGATCTCGCCGCTCGCCGAGCTCACGAGCCTGCCTTCGTCCGCCGGGATGTGACGCGCCTCCAGCGCGCCTCCGAGCGTGCCGGTGAGTCAGCCGGCCGCCGCCGCGACCACGTGGTCGAGCGTCGTCGCTCGCTCCGCGTCCCCGCCTCGCGGCGCGCCGTAGTGGTCTGCGACCTCGTCGTGGACCCCGAAGAAGATCGGCTCATCCGACCCAGGCACGTCCGCCCGGCGCAAGGGGCCGCGGATCCGTTCGATCTCGACCTGCGAGGTGTAGACGACGGTGCCCACCGGGCACACCTACCCGCCGCACCCGGATGTCACACGGCGGCCGCCGGTGCGGGCCGGAGCTCCTCGCCGAAGCGGGCCCGGGCGACGTACTGGCCGATCCCCGGCTGCGCCACCACCTCGTCGCCCTCGCAGAGGACGTTTCCGCGCAGGAGCACGAGCTCGGGCGAGCCCGTCACCTCGGTGCCCTCGTAGAGGTTGTAGTCGACCTTCGAGTGGTGCGCCGCCGCGGTGATCGTGTGCCGCTTCTCGGGGTCGAAGACGACGATGTCCGCGTCCGAGCCGACGGCGATCGTCCCCTTGCGCGGGTAGAGGCCGAAGAGCTTCGCCGGGTTCGTGCACAGGAGCTCCACCATCCGGTTGAGCGAGATCCGGCCGGCGCGGACCCCGAACTCGTGGATCATGTGCAGCCGGTTCTCGAGCCCTGGCCCGCCGTTCGGGATCTTCGAGAAGTCGTCGCGACCGAGCGTCTTCTGGCCGTCCCAGAGGAACGCACAGTGGTCGGTCGAGATCACGGAGAGCGTGTCCGTCCGCACCGCGTTCCAGAGCACGTCCTGGTTCGCCTTCGCACGCGGCGGCGGCGTGTAGACGTACTTCGCGCCCTCGAAGTTCGGCCGCTCGAGGAAGGTCTCGTCGACGAAGAAGTACTGCGTGCACGTCTCGCCGTGGACGTTCCAGCCCTTCTCGCGCGCGAGCTGGATCGGCTCGACGGCCTCGGCGCAGGAGACGTGGACGACGTAGAGCGCGCAGCCCGCGACGCGGGCGAGCTGGATGGCGCGGTTCGTCGCCTCACCCTCCGTCTCCGGCGGACGTGTCCGCGCGTGCCAAACCGGATCGGTCTTCCCCTCCGCGAGCGCCTGCTTGACCAGCACGTCGATCGAGTCGCCGTGCTCGGCGTGCACCATCACGAGCGCGCCCGTGTCGCCGGCGACCTGCATGACGCGGAAGAGCGTCTCGTCGTCGACCATGAGCGCGCCCTTGTAGGCCATGAAGAGCTTGTAGGAGGTGACGCCCTGGTCGGGCAGGCCCGCCAGCTCCTCCAGCGTCCCACCTTCCTTCAGGTCGGTGACGGCCATGTGGTAGCCCATGTCGATGACCTGCTTGCCGTTCGCCTTGCCGCGCCACTCCTCGAGCGCCTCCGCGAACGACGACCCCTGCGGCTGGATGATGAAGTCCACGTGGCAAGTCGTGCCGCCGAACGCCGCCGACGTTTGACCGGACTCGACGTCGTCGATCGTGACCGTCCCGCCGAAGGGCATGTCCAGATGCGTGTGCGGATCGACGCCGCCGGGGAGCACGTACTTCCCGGCGGCGTCGATCACACGGTCTGCGGTCACGTCCAGCGACTCGCCGATGAGTGAGATCCGCTCGTCCTCGACGAACACGTCGGCGACGTAGTCGTCCGCCGCCGTGATGACGCGGCCTCCTTTGATCAGAACGGACATGCGGATCCCTCCTCTGGTTATTTGCCGCCCGGCGTGACCTTGACCCTTGCCTTCTTCCAGCGCTTCCCGTAGATGTCGAAATGCTGCCTCTTCAGGATTGCCTGCGCGGCCTTCGCGAGATCGGTCCGGTATCCCTCGTGGCCCGGCACCTTCTTGAGGTGGTTGTACTTCGCCGTCGTCTTCGCGGTAAATGCGTAGTCCTTCCCATTCATCAGCCCAATGCCCTTCGGGGAGGGCCAGATGAGCGCATTGATCTCGTTCATCTGCCATGTCTGGTGCCCCTTCAGGAGCGTCGGGCCATGGGAGAGGACGATCTTCACGCAGTCCTTCAAGTGCGTCCGGCAGTAGATCCAGCCCTTGAAAGACGCGGCGAGGAACTTCTTCGCGGTCGCCTGGTTCTTCTTGTCCTTGATCCAGGACTCGGTCGTGAAGACGCCGTCCTCGAGCATCCCGGTCCCGATCGCGGACATCTTGATGACGTTCAGGTCACTTAGCTTGTAGAGCTTGCCCGTCTTTGGGTTCTTCGTTTCGAGAACCTGGGCGAGCTCGTTGTATGTCATCGCCGACGCGGCGTCGATTTGGTGATTCAGGATCAGGTTCATGTCGAAGGGCTGTTTGACGATCGTCACGCCCTTGTTGTGTACGGGATCCATTCCGGCACGGCTGAGCGCCGCGAAGAGCTCGAACTCGTTCCCGTTCAGCCAGTTGCCGACCTTCTTGCCACGCATCTTCGCGATTGTGTTGATGCCGCTGCTCTTCCAGGTGATCTCGGTCATGCCGCTGCGCGTGAACACCTGGGCGATGTTGATCAGCTTCAGCCCTTGGTCACGTGCGGACATCAGGCTGGGTAGCCAGTCGAGCCCCATCTCGGCTTGTCCGCCGGCGACCACCTGCTCGGGCGTGATGTCCGGGCCGCCGACGCGGATCTTCACGTCGAGTCCGGCCTTCTTATAGAAGCCCTTCGCGGCCGCGACGTAATAGCCCGCGAATTGCGCCTGGGTGACCCACTTGAGCTGGAAGGTGATCTTCGTCAGCTTCTGCGAGCCGTGCTTCGAAGGCATCGCCGCCGTCCCGCCTGCCGTCAGGACTCCAGCGGTTGCGAGCGCCGCGAGCGCCCCGAGCCAGTACCTTCGTCCCTTCATTCGCTCCCCTTTCCTCGCGTTCCGAGGTGCGATTCTGACTCGTCGTCACTCCGATGTCGATGGGACCCAGCGGAGTGCCAGGCGCTCGACGAGGGCGACGGCCAGGTACAGCGCCAAGCCGAACAAACACGCGACGAGAACGCCGGCCCACGCCTCGTTGAACTGGAAGATTCGTGAACGCGAAAGGATCTGTACGCCGAGGGCGTTGAGAGCGCCACCGAAGTATTCGCCGACGACGGCGCCGATCATCGCCAGCACACTTGCGACCTTCAGGCCCGTGAAGATGAACGGGAGCGCGGTCGGGATTCGCACCCGACGGAAGACCTCGATATTCCCGGCCGCGTAGGAGCGCATCAGTTCGAGATCTTGCGGCCGAACGGACGTCAGGCCACGAAGCGTGTTCACGAGCACAGGGAAGAAGCAGAGCACAGCCGCGATGGCGATTTTCGAGCTCTTCGTAAGCCCGCCGCCGAACCATTGATTCGTGATCGGCGCGAAAGCGATGATCGGGATTGCGTTCGCCGCGACCGCATACGGAAGCAGCGCCGTCGCGAGCGGTCGCCAGCGCGCCAGCACGAGCGCCAGCAGGATCGCGAACCCGGATCCGAGGGCGAAGCCGCCGAGCGCCTCCTGGAACGTGAACCAGCCTTCGTGCCAAAGCTCGGTCTTGTTGGTCCAGAACGTCGATGCGATCGCTGTCGGCTTCGGCAGCAGGAATTGCTGCACGTTCAGCCAGACGATCAGGCCCTGCCAGAGTGCAATCGTCCCGACGAGTACAACGACAGCCGGCAGCCAGTCGACGAGACGCCGACCGACCATCCGCCCGAGTCCGCCGCGCGGAACCGGCTGGACTGCGACGGGCGCCGTGCTCACGCCGTCGCCTCCTGTGCTGGGGCCGCCGTCCGGTCGACGTCGTGCCCGAGATGGAGCGCCTCCCGGACCCTCGTCACCAGCTCGAAGAAGTGCGGCTCCTCGCGCGTCGTCGCGGTCCTCGGCTGCGGCAGGTCGATTGGAATCACCTCGGAGATCTGGCCCGGCCGGGGTGACATCACCACGACACGGGTCGACAGGAAGACGGCCTCCGTGATCGAGTGGGTGACGAAGACGATCGTCGAGCCGCTCGCCTCCCAGATCTTGAGCAGCTCCATGTTCAGCCGCTCCCGCGTCATTTCGTCCAGGGCGCCGAACGGCTCGTCCATCAGCAGCAGCGCCGGGTCGAACGAGAGCGCCCTCGCGATCGATACCCGTTGCTGCATGCCGCCCGAGAGCTGCCACGGTCGGTGGCTTTCGAACCCCTGTAACTCGACGAGCTCGAGCATCTTCTGCACCCGCTCGTTGCGCTTCTGGCGCGCCCAGCCGGCCATTTCGAGGGGGAGCGCGACGTTCTTTGCGACCGTTCGCCAGTCGTAGAGGACGGGATCCTGGAAGACGATCCCGTAGTCGCGGTCCCTCCGCGCCTGGCGGGCGGGCTTGCCGTTGACGACGACGGTGCCGGAGCTGGGCTCGATCAGGTCGCCGATGATCCGAAGCAGCGTCGACTTGCCGCACCCTGAGGGGCCGATCAGCGAGACGAACTCGCGCTCGCCGATCTCGAGCTGGATTCCCTGCAGCGCCGGCGTCCGCCCGAACAGCTTCGAGACGCCGCCGATCTCGACGACCTTCGTCTGCTCGTTCATACGAGGTTCTCCGGAGCTCGTCGCACGACGAGCTTCTCGGCGATCACGATCACGAGGAAGAACGAGATTCCAAGGGCCGCCGCGATCACGTTCGTCGCCCAGAGTCCGCGCGGCTCGGTGGTGTAGTACTGGCTGAAGTTGATGATCTGGGCACCGAGTCCGTTCGGGATCGAGGACGGCAGCTCGCCGATCAGCGCGCCGACGACGCTGGCCGTAGCACTCACCTTCAGCGCCGCGAAGATGTACGGCAGCGCCGCCGGGAAGCGGAGCTTCCACAGGATCCGCCAGTTTCCGGCGGCGTAGCTCCGCATCAGTTCGAGGGCGCGCCGATCGACGGACTGGAGACCGCGGATCGTGTTTACCGTAACCGGGAAGAAGGTCAGGTACGCGGCGATCAGCGCGACGGCGCCCCAGTCTTTCAAGCTGTCCGGCAGCTTCGGGTTCGCCCAGACGACGACCATCGGCGCGACCACCAGGATCGGCACCGTCTGCGAGGCGACGATCCACGGGAGCAGGCCGCGCTGAAGCAGGCGGAAATGGGCGAGAACGGCGCCGAGCGCGAAGCCGACCAGTGCGCCGATCGCGAAGCCGGCGGCCGCCTCCTTGGCGGTGAAGAGGGCGCCTTTGACGAGGACCGTGATGAGGCGCGGGCCGACGCCGCCCGGCGACGCGCTGCCCCAGAGCGCGGCGAAGATGTCGCTCAGGTGTGGCATCGTCGTGTCGTTGACGACGAACGGCCAGGTCCAGCTTTCGCGGATCCAGAGCCAGCGATAGGCCTCCCAGAGGCCCCACAGAGCCGCGAGGACGGCGACGAAGAGCACGAGGCGGCCGGCCGCGTTTCGCACGGCGACGGCGCGTCGGTCGTGCGGTGTCGAGGCGGCGATCGTCGCCACGCGTATCTCTTACCACACCTGCTCAACCGGTTTACGATCGCGCCCATGCTCGATCCCGGCCGCACGGTCACCGAGCTCCGCGAGCTTCAGGATCTGACTGGGGACGAGGACGGTGCCCAGCGCGTCGCCTGGACGGATACGTGGCAGCAGGCGCGGGAGTGGCTGCGCGGGAAGCTCGAAGGCACCGGCGCCGCCGAGTCGGTCGACGCGGCCGGCAATCAGTGGTTCACGCTCTCGGGCGAGACCGAGCGCGCGCTGCTGATTGGCGGCCACATCGACTCGGTCCCGAACGGGGGCTGGCTGGACGGCGCCCTCAACGTGATGGCGGGCGCGGAAGTTCTGCGGCGGATCGCCGCCGAGCGGACGCCGAAGCCGACGGTGCGTCTCGTCAACTGGGCCGACGAGGAAGGCGCCCGCTTCGGCCGGTCGCTGTTCGGCTCGTCGGCGGCCGCGGGCTCGATGGACGACCAGGACGAGCTCCGCCACCGCAAGGACGCAGACGGGATCTCCCTCCCGGACGCGATTGGACGCTTTGACGTCGACCTCGACACGGCCCTGGAAGCGCGCAGTGAGCTCGAGAACGCGGCCGCCTACCTTGAGCTGCACATCGAGCAGGGACCGGTTCTCGAGTCGCTCGAACTCCCGCTCGGCGTCGTGCTCGGGACCTTCGGGGTCGAACGGCACCAGGTGACGTTCCGCGGTCAAGCCGCGCACGCGGGCTCGACACCGATGGACAAACGCCGCGACGCGCTTGCCGGCGCGGCGAAGCTCGAGCTCGAGATCCGCGAGATCGCCAAGCGGATCGGTGACGGGGCCGTCTGCACGATGGGAGGAGTCGTCACGAAGCCAGGGATCGTGACCTCGGTCGTCGAGACGGCGGAATGCCTACTCGACCAACGTCATCTCGACGCGGTGCAACTGGACGAGATGCTCGATAACGCAAAGGCCGCCTCACGCCGCTTCGCTCAGGAGGAAAACATCGAGGTCGACTGGGAGCGGGTCTGGAACATCGAGCCGATCTTGTTCGACGAACGCCTGATCGAGCGTGCCGACGAGTCGATCAAGGAGGTGGCCGGCACCTCGCATCGCCTTCCGAGCGGTCCGCTTCACGACGCCGCGGAGGTCGCGCGCGCGGGTATTCCGACCGTGATGATCTTCGTTCAGAGCCTGCGCGGGCTCTCGCACACGAAGCTCGAGGATACGAAGGAAGAGCACCTGGAACTCTCCGTGCAGGCGCTCGATCGCCTGGCGGAGACGGCTCTAGGAATGCTCGGCGGCGAGCCGTAGACCGAGCGCGACCAGCACTGCGCCGGTGACGCGGTCGAGCGCGCGGCGGACCCGCGCTCGGCGGAGAAAATCGCCGGCCCTGGCAACCGCGAACGCATAGCCGGTCAGCCAGAGAAGCGTCATCAGGCAGAAGGCGAGCCCGAGCCCGAGAAGCATGCCGAACGACGGGTCGCTCGCGAACTGCGGCAGGAGGCTCGGGAAGAAGATCGCCATCTTCGGGTTGCCGAGGTTGCTGATCACGCCTTGACGGAACGCCGTCCTGCCCCCGCGCCGGCGAGTCGGGTGCGGGTCCGAGCGGCGGAAGACCGTCTGCAGCCCGAGCCAGATCAGGTAGGCGGCGCCCGCGAGCTTGACCGCCGTGAAGGCCGGCTCGGAGGCGCGCAGCAGCGCAGCCACCCCCGCGCTCGTCGCGACCGCCCAAACCGCCTGGCCGGTCGAGACGCCCCAGGCGGTCAGGACACCTGCACGCCGCCCGCCGAACAGCGTGTTTCGGATCGTCAGGGCAGTGTCCTGGCCGGGTGTGACGATCACGACGGCGGCGACGCCGAGGAACGCGAGGAAGTGGCCGATCACCCGTCGAGTCTAGGGACTGACCCCGAAGGGGTCTGTCCCTGCAACCGTCCCTGGCACCGCAACGGTCGGAGGGACAGGCACCTTCGGTGCCAGTCCCTCTTCAGGGATAGTCCCCTTTCGGGGACGGTCCCTTGGGCTTATGCTCGCACCGATGGCACTGAGCTTCGGGGTCACGGTTCTGCCCGATCCTCCCCACACGCGGCTGATCGAGCTGACCAGGAAGGCCGAGGACCACGGCTTCGAGCACGGCTGGACGTACGACTCGCACATCCTCTGGCAGGACTCCTACGGAACGCTGCCTCTCGTCGCCGCGGCGACGGAGAAGATCAAGCTCGGCCACTGCGTGACCAACCCTGGCATCCGCGACGCGACGATCACGGCGAGCTGGTACGCGACCATGCAGGACATCTCGAACGGCCGCATGGTCATGGGCATCGGCCGCGGCGACTCGTCCCGCCGGGTGGTGGGCCTGAAGCCGGTCAAGGTCGCGGACTTCGAGGCTCGGCTTCGGATGATCAAAGAACTGATGAACGGCCGCCAGGTCGAGTGGAACGGGAAGGAGCTCAGGCTCGAGTGGGTCCGGGCCGAGCTACCCGAGATTCCGATGTATGTCGCCGGCTACGGGCCGCGCGCGCTCGGTGTCGCGGGACGGGTCGGCGACGGCGTCATCATCCAGCTCGCCGATCCGCAGATCATCCAGTGGATCATGGAGACGGCCCGCAGGGCTGCAGAGGAGGAGGGGCGCGATCCCGACGCGCTCGAGTGCATCGTCTGCGCGCCGAGCCACATCTCCGACGACCTCGCCGACGCCCGCGAGCAGGTTCGTTGGTTCCCGGCGATGGTCTCGAACCACGTCATGGACCTGATCGAGCGCTACGGAGCCGATTCCGACGAGATCCCGGCGGCACTCACCGACTACGTGAAGGCCCGGAAGTTCTACGACTACAAGGAGCACAGCCGCGTCGGCGCCAAGCACGGCGAGTTCGTCACCGACGAGATCTGCGACCGGTTCTGCGTCCTCGGCACCACCGAGCAGGCGAGCGAGAAGCTACGCGAGCTCGAGTCGATCGGCGTCGACCAGTTCAACATCTACCTGATGACGCACGGCCAGGAAGAGACGCTCGCGGCCTACGGCGACTACATCAGTCCGCAGTTCTCCCGATCCCCGGTCGCCTAGCCGGCGCGACGGCGCCGAGCGCGGCGCGCGAGTCGCTCGGCCTGCGCCCGCCGCTGGTCGGCGAGGGCCACGTCTGCACATTCGACGCGATCGAACGGAGCGTCGCCGACACCGGAGACGAGTACCTGGTAGCGCGATGGATCGAACCTCGCCCCGCAGACGGGGCAGATCCCTGGCCGCCGCATGCCGCCTACTTGGACCGGCCGTTGCCCTTCGACTGGTCGTCCCCCGTTGCGGCCGGCGCGGTCGTTCCTCCGTCTTTCGGGCCCTTCCCCGGCGGCCCCGTGTGATCGTGGTTCGGATCGCCGTGGCCCCAGCCGGGCCGGCTCCCCTTGTCGGCGGACGCCTGGACGACCGGCACCGATGGCGGCGGAGTCGTCACGGGAGGAGCCGGAGGGCTGGGTGGCGGCGGGGGAGACGCCGGCGGTGAAGGCGGCGGCGGGGGTGACGGCGCGGCGGGTGGAGCAGGCGGCTGTGGCGAAGAGGGGTGGCTCGGGTGACTCGGCCGACGGTGCCGGGGCGTCGGGGTCGCAGGGGAGGAAGAGTTGTTGACGCTGTGCGCGGGAGGCGTCGCCGACGCCAGCTCGCGCGACGCCGATGCGGCCTTGGTGGCTCCTGAGCGTTTCGGTCCCGCGGCAGCGGGCGTAGACGTTCGGGCCTTCGCCTTTCGATCCGCACGCGGACGCCCGATCGTGACGACCCGCGGGGAGCGGGGCGAGACGAACCACGACGGCTCGTAGAGTCGGCCGCCGTAGATGTAGCGCGTCTGGAGGACGCGTCCGGACCCCAACGCCGCTCGCCAGAGGTAGCCGGACGCCGCGCCGCAGCAGAGGAGCAAGACGAGTTGCATTCCGAGCGCGTAACGACGCACGGAATCAGTATCGCCAGGGGATCAGACAGACCTGGAGAGGTTAAGACGCCTTACGGGACGTCGGCGTCGCGTCGATCACGTAGCGGTTCTTGCCCCCGCGCTTCGCGGCGTAGAGGGCGTCGTCGGCCCGTCTGAGCAGCTCGTCGGTCGTCTGGTCGGGGTTCGACTCGGCGATCCCGAAGCTCGCCGTCAACTGCACGCTGGCGTCCTCCGACACCTCGATCGACGAGCCCGCCAGCGCGTCGCGCATCCGCGCAGCGACGATTGCCGCAGCCGCAGCCGTCGTCTGCGGCAGCAGGATCGCGAACTCCTCGCCGCCGAGCCTCGCCGCGACGTCGAAGTCGCGGACGTGGTCACGCAAGAGCTGCCCGAAAGCGGTCAGCGCACGATCGCCGGCGTGATGGCCGTACTCGTCGTTGATCCGCTTGAAGTCATCGAGGTCGGCGAGGACCACCGACAGGGGCGAGCCGAACATCTTCGCCCGCTCGAGCTCGGTTTCGAGAGCCTCGATGAAGCGACGCCGGTTGACGAGGTTCGTCAGCTCGTCGGTCGTCGCCTGGCGGCGCACTTCCTCGTGGAGCCGGGCGTTCTCAAGCGCGATGCCCGCCTGCGCCGCGACCCATTCCGCGAGCTTGCGCGTCTCGGCATCGAACCCTCGGCCGTGCGGATAGAGCAAGAGCTTCGTATCCGTCTCCGAGTCCTCGCTCGCGAGGTCGAGCGTGAGTGGACGTGTACGGCCGCCGGCCTCTCCGAACCAGCCGACCTCCTCCCCCTCGTGCAGCATCTGCGCTCCGCGCGCACCCGTTGCCTCGGTCACCACCTCGAGGATCAGGGGAACGAGCGCTCGCGGGTTGTGCGTCGCGGCGAGCGCGTCGCCGACGAGCGCGATCGCCTCTCGTGCGTCTCGGGCTGCCGGGTGCGCCTGCCGGCGCTCGTGGCGAGTCCGGGTCACCGGCGGGCGGGACTCGTGCACGCGAAGGGCGCGAAGGAGCGAGAACAGCAGCGCGAGGGTGACCAGCGAAACCAGAATCGCGAGGGCGATCAGGAGCACATGCGGTGGGGTAGTGAACGGCCGGCAGTCATGCGTTCATGAGGCGGGCTCGGCCCGCGCGAGTTCCCCGTGTGACGTTAAACGTATAGGGGGCTACGGCTCCCGCCAACTGCCGATTGGGCCGCGCGCGAGGAACAGCTTGAGGCCGTACGCGGTAGCGAGCTCGTCGTCCGCCTCGGCCCCAGCGGCGAGGCCGCCGCGGACGAAGCGGTCCCATGCGAGCGCCCGAGCGACCGTGCCCGTTCGGTAGGCGAGGTTCGCGGCCTCGCGCAATTCGCCGAAGGGCTCCAGGTACGCGTCGCGGAGCCGGCGCATCTCCCTGCCCCCGGGCGCGAGGTCGAGCCGTGCCGCGGTCGCCCTCAGGGTTACGGTCAAAGAGTGGAAGGGGTGTGAGACGCAGGCGTCGCCCCAGTCGAAGAACACGTAGCGCCCATCGGTCAGGAACACCTGCCCGTCGTGGAGGTCGTCGTGCTGAATCGTCTCGGGAACTCCGTAGCCCGCGAGGTCGCGGCACACTGATTCGAGCTCGGGGAGCGCTTCGACGACCTGCGCGTGCTCCCCGGGCTCAAGTCCGGGCACGCCGCGCGCAAGCAGATCTTCGAGCTGCGTCGGTAGCGCCGACAGTCGCGCGTCCGGGACACCAAGGTCGAGGAGCTCGTCCACGACCGGCGCGGACGCTAGCTGCAGCTCCGCATAGCGAGGCAGCGCCCTCTCCCAATGCCGTAGATCGCCCGGGCCCGAAACGACCTCGCGGAGGCGCCGGCCGCCATCCCGCATGAGCAGCCAGGCTCGATCGAGGTCGACGTCGATCAACGCCGGCAAGCGGTCCGGGCGCAGCGCGGCGAGCTTGGCTGTCAGCGCAGGCTCGAAGCCGAAGCCCTGACCAACCGCCTTGAAATAGAGGTCCTCACCCTCGCTCGGGACGCGGATGACCGTCGACCACCACCTGACGTGAAACTGATCGAGATCCCCCGTCACCTCACCGCGCTCGCGGATCCAGGCCTCCACCTGGGCAAGCCACCCAGGCTCGAGCCACCGTGATTCGAGCACGCTCAGCGAGGTAGCTCGACGGAGCTCAGCCCACTCAAGTCGAGCCATGTACGCCCCGGTCCCCGGACGACGCGCATGACCACGGACTTGCAGTGGAGGCAGCGGACGACCGTACCGGGAGCATCCACGTAGACCTCGAGTCGGGCGACAGGCTCCGCCTGGCCGCACGAGCCGCAGACGCTTGTGGCCGTCGTCATCTCGACGCCGAACAACTCCAGCATCAGACCGCCGATCGCGTTGCCGTCGAGCCGCCGCTCGTCAGCCACCGGTGGCTCCGAATCGCTCGGTCTTGATCCAGCCCGGCTCGTAACCGAGCTCGAGCAGGCCGTCGGCCGCGGCATCGACGAAGCGCGTCGAGCCGCAGACGAACACGTGGGGGCGTTCGGCCGGTGACCAGGCGACCTCGCGCAGGAGATCGACATCGATCCGGCGGGAGTAACCGGTCCAGCCCGGCGGCTGCCCGCGCGTCAGCGTGTGGAAGACCGCGAGGCCGTTGCCGGCCCGGGACTCCAGCTCTTCGCGGTAGATGACGTCCTCGTACGTTCGGGACGAGTAGACGAGCCGGATCGGCGCGCCTCCGTCGGCCGCGCGGATCATCGCCATCAGCGGAACGACGCCTGAGCCGCCGCCTACGAGGAACAGCGGGTCCTCCCCGCCTTCCCAGACGAAGTAGCCGCCGATGGGACCGCGAACTTCGAACTCATCGCCCTCCCGGGCCTCGTCGACCAGGTAGGGCGAGACCTCGCCGTCCTCCAGCCGCTCGACTGTGATCGCGAGCGGCTCACCTGGGGCCGACGCGATCGAGTAGCTGCGCTCGGCCTGGTAGCCGTCCTCGGCGGTCAGCCGCACGTCGAGATGCTGCCCTGCGCGGTGGCCCGGCCAGCCCTCCGCGTCCAGCACGAGCGTTCGCACCCGCGGCGTCTCCTCGACCGTGGCCGTCACCTCCGTGACGAGCCAGGCAAGGGGAGCTTGACGAAACAGTGGGTGTGCCGCCGGGCTGTGCTGCTCCTCCGCTGGCGGCGTCCTCAGTCGCCCCAATAGCTCTTCGCTATTGAGGCTCCCTGCGTCCTTGCCAGCGAACGACCATCGCACCCCGGCAACGAGCACCGTCCCGTCAAGCCTCCCTAGTCGCCCCAGTACCGCTGCTCTTGCCACGGGTCGCCGAGGATGTGGTAGCCGTTCGATTCCCAGAATCCGGGCTCGTCGTCGTCCTGGAGGCGGAAGCCGCGGATCCACTTCGCGCTCTTCCAGAAGTAGAGGTGCGGAACGAGGAGTCTCGCCGGGCTGCCGTGCTCGGGCTCGAGCGGCTCGCCGCCGTACGTGTGGGCAACCCATGCCTGGCCGTCGACGACGTGCTCGAGCGGCAGGTTCGTCGTGTAGCCGCCGTCGCAAAAGGCGAGGAGGTACGAGGCGTCGTGCTCGACGTGCTCCAGAAGCGTGTCGAGCGAGACGCCCTCCCACACGGTGTCGAGCTTCGACCACTTGGTGACGCAGTGAATGTCGACCGTGATCTCCTCGCTAGGCAGGGCGCGGAATTCGTCCCAGGTCCAGCTGATCGGCTCGGCGGCGCCCTGGATCGTGAACGTCCACTCGTCGAGCGGCGTATGTGGGGTCGGGCCCGCCGACAGCACCGGAAAGTCGTCGACCAGGTGCTGTCCCGGCGGAAGCCGGTCCGGCGGGCCTTCGCCCCGCCGGCCGCGGAACCCACGTGAGATCACGGGCACGGTGCGACCCTCTCAGTTGGCGGCGAGTCCGGCAACCGTGACCGGAAGGCCGTCGAAGGCGCCGATCTCGGTCAGACGGCCGTCGGCCCCGATGCTCCAGCCGTGCACCTTCTGCGCGTCGGCATCGAGCGCGTACAGGAACCGGCCGTCGGCGGTGATCGCCTCGTCGCGGACTCCCGCCTCGCCGAGCCGCGTCGAGGCGGCGACCGCCTCGGCGAGCTCGAGGCTCCCGTCGTGGCCGATCTCGTAGCGCGAGATCGTGCAGTCGCCGAAGTTCGTGACGTAGGCGAAGCGGCCGTCCCTGGTCACAGCCGCCCAGCAGACCTCGCTGCGCGTGTCGGCGACCGATTCACTCACCGGCTTCAGCTCGCCCGGAGCCGCCACCGCGTACGACGAGGCCGCAGCCTTGCCGACGTCGCCGCCGAACGCCTCGGTGACAATCAGTGCGCCGCTGTCGGTGAAGTCGAAGCCGTAGGGCGTTTCTCCGGCCGACCGGATCGTCGTCGGGCCCTCGGCATATCCGCGGGCGTCGATCGTGTAGGCGCTGATGCTGTTCGTGCCCCGCTCGGTGACGACGAGCGTGCGACCGTCGGGGCTGAAGGAGACCTGCGCGCCGTCGGCGCCGTCGCCGCTCAGCGGGCAAGTCGAGCCTGGGAGTGACTCGAGGGTCTCACCCGCGATCCGGAAGCCGTCGATGCTCGCCGAGCCGTTGTTGAGGACGTACACGAGGTCGTCTCGCACCGCGATGCTCGTCGGCGTCGACCCGCCGGACGAAGCGGTGTCGGCAAGGCGCAAGGCGCCGGCCTCGACCGCGAAGAGGGAGATCTCGTCGCTTCCCGCGTTGACCGCCAGCAGTCGGCGTCCATCGTCGCTCACCACGATCGAGCTCTGGGAGGGGAGGTGCGGCGTGCCCGTGCCGCGACCTCCGGTCTCGAAGGCGCCGGCGTGTGCGAGCGACCCGTCCGCTGCCCGGCTGAACGCGATCACCTCGTTCCGCTCGGCGTCGTTTGTCTGGAGATAGACAGCTTTGTTTCGTTCGTCCGGCATTTCGTCTCCTCTGCGACCCCTCGGTTGTCGACGATCAGTCGCGGCTGCCGGACTGGCGTTACACCGCGACCGTCTCGGGCGAGAGAGCGCGGGCCGCCGCTTCGAAGTTGGCGCGCCCGCCGCCGTGCGTGGCGATCCACGCGGCCCCTTCGGGGCGCCAGAGCGGGATCCCGACTTCGACCACGACGGCGTCCGGCGAGGCCGCGAGGAGCCGTTTCACGAGATCGCGTTCCCAGGCGTGTCGGTGGGCGTCCCGGACGACGATCACGAGCGGCCGTCCGTCCGGCCGGGGGGCCGCCGCTCCTTCGGAGACGACGGTCGAGTCGGTGTCCAGAACATCTGCGAGCCCGTGCTGCGCCTCTCCGGCGGCGATCGACGCCGCTGGGCGAAGCTCGACCACGAGCGGGGCGGCCGAGAGCCGGACGTCGCCCTCGATGACGAGCGCACGCGTTGCGGCCTTGGCGCCGAGCTCATGCCTGACAGGCCCCGGCGAGGCCGCCGCGGCCCAGATTGCGAGCTCGCCGACGCGGTCCGCCGCCTCGTGTAGACGCTCTGCACCGAGCCGGCCGGATCGGACCGCATCGACGATCGTGCGGTGTATCGATGTGACGAGGGCGTCGTTGACATCGGCGCCGATGCACAGGGCGTCGGCGCCGGCCTCGAGCGCGCGCACCGCGCCGGCCTCGATGCCCACCGTCGCGCTGACGGCGCGCATCTCGAGGGCGTCCGTGATCGCAACGCCGTCGAAGCCGAGCTCCAGCCGCAGTAGCTCGTGCAGGATCCGGGGGCTCAGGGTGGCCTGCTCATCGTCGAGCGACGGCACACGGATGTGCGCCGTCATGATCGAGCGCACGCCGGCGGCGATCGCGGCGCGGAACGGCTCGAGCGCCTCGCCGAGGGCACCCTCGACGACCGGCAGCTCGAGGTGCGAGTCCTCCGAGGTGTCGCCGTGGCCCGGAAAGTGCTTCGCGCATGCGGCGACCCCGTGGCGCTGGAGCCCCGCGACGAACGCCGCGACGTGTCGCAAGACAAGCGCCGGGTCCGAGCCGAACGACCTGATCCCGATCACCGGGTTGTCCGGATTCGAGTTGACGTCGGCGACCGGGGCGAAGTCGAGGTTGATCCCAACGGCGGCAAGCTCGCTCGCGATCGACGCGGCAATCCCCTCGGTCAGCGTGGTGTCGTCGACGACCCCGAGCGCCCAGTTGCCGGGGTAGGAGCTGCCCGTCCGGGCTTCGAGCCGGGTGACGTCGCCACCTTCCTCGTCGGTTGCGACCAGCAAATCTCCCTCGGCCCGGAGCGCCTGGGTCAACGAGGCGACCTGCTCACGACTCTCGACGTTGCGGCCGAACAGCACGACGCCGCCGAGACCGCGCTCGACCCATCGCAGCACCCAATCGGGAGCGGCGGTCCCGTCGAAGCCGGGAAACAGGCACGCCGCCGCCGCGCGCTCGAGCTCGTGGCTCACCCTCGGACTGCGCCCGCGGTCAGGCCGAACGCGATCTTGCGCTGGATCGCGACGAAGAAGATCACCACGGGGAGCGCGGTGAGCGTCGCCCCGGCCATCAGCGGTCCCCATGCGGTACCCCGGTCGGTGATGAAGCCTGCGAGCCAGACCGTAAGCGTCTGCTTGTCCGGGCTGTGCAACAGGGTGACAGCCATGATGTACTCGTTCCAGGCCTGGATGAAGGCGAAGATCGACGTTGCCACCAGGCCCGGGCCGATCAGCGGAAGCAAGATCCGGACGAATGCTCCGAATCGCGTCGAGCCATCGACCTGGGCGGCCTCCTCGAGCTCCCGCGGAACGCCAAGCAGGAAGCCGCGCAGCGTCCAGACCGTGAACGGCAGCACGAAGGTCAGGTACGTGATGATGACGCCGCTCAGCTTGTCGACCTCGTTGGCCTTGGAGAGCACGAGGTAGATCGGGATGATCAGGGCGTTCAGAGGGATCATCTGCACGCCGATGATCAGGACGATGAACGCCTTTCGCCCGTAGAAGCGGAACTTCGCCAGCGCGAGTGCGGCGAGGAACGCAAGCAGGAGCGAGAAGATGACGACGCAGCCGACGACGATCAGGCTGTTCTTGACATCCGCCCAGAAGTGCGGCCGATGAATCGCATCCGAGAAGTTCGAGAGCGTCGGATGGGTCGGGAACCAGACCGGCGTGTTCCCGAAGATGTCCGACCCGCGCTTGAACGCGGTCGCAACCATCCAGTAGACCGGGAAGATCATCACCGCGAAGACGAGCAGGCCGAGTGCGTTCACGCCCCAGAGGCGGCTGCCCTTCCGGCGCCGTGGACGCCTCAGCGCGCGCAGGCCGGCAACCGGTGCCCCGGAGAGCGGCGAGCTCATTCAGCCTCCCCGATCTTCACCATCTGGCGGACGTAGAAGAAGCTGATCACGACCATGATCGCGACCATCACGACGGCGATCGCAGAGCCGAGCCCGTACTCGTTGATGTTGAACGACGTGACGTAGGCATAGATCGCCATCGTGTAGTAGTCGTTCGAGGGATTGCCGTTGAGGATGATCCAGATCTGATTGAAGACCTGGAAGTCCCAGATGATCGAGAGACTGATCACGATCACGTAGATCGGTTTCAGCAAGGGGAGCGTGATATCTCGGAAGACGCGCCAGCGGTTTGCGCCGTCGATCGAGGCGGCCTCGACGAGCTCGTGAGAGACCTGTGTCAGCCCGGCATAGAGCGTGATCGCGACGAAGGGGATCGCGCCCCAGACGATCAGGGAGATGATCACGCCCCAGCCGGTCCACGGGTTCGCGAACCAATCGTGGTGGGTGAAGTTCCCGATGTGGAGCTTCGTCAGCGTCCAGTTCGCGACCCCGAACTCGAAGTCGACCATCCACGACCAGATCGACACCGCCACGACGACAGGCGTCGCCCAGACGAAGATCAGGCCGGCGGTCAGAAGCAGCCGCACGGACGAGCTGACCTCGGCAAGCAGGAGCGCGATCAGCGTCGCAAGCACGACCGTCAGCACGACGCAGATCGCAGTGACGACGACCGTTCGCAGGACGACGTGCCAGAAGAAGCCGTCGTGGAAGATCTGCGAGTAGTTGGCGGTCCCGATCGCCTCGCCCTTGTGCCGGACGAGCTGGAACAGGCCGTAATGCTGGAACGAGAGTCTGACCAGGTAGTACAGCGGGTAGCCGAGCACCGCCGCGATCACGGCCGTCGTGGGGAGGAGAAGGCCATATGGTGCTGCGGCGCGCCGGAGGCGCCGCCCCCACGGGCGGCGCCTCGACGCGGAAGGAGCGGCGACTGTCGCCGCGGCAGCCGGAGAGCGGGAGCTCACGTGAAGAGCATCCCGCTTCCCGATGCGTCTCTCACGACTTGGTGTTCAGGATCTTCGTGATCTGAGAGCTGGCCTTGGCCGCCCCCTTCGCCACGGTGGTGCGGTTCGTGAGGATCGCCGTCAACATGTTCTTCAGGATGTTGGCTTTCTCGACCTTGACCCAGTTGGGCGCGGTCGGGACGAACCAGCTGTACTTCGCCGCCTTCGCGAACGGCGCCAGTTGCGGATTCGTCTTGTTGACGTCGAGCAGTGTGGTCGTGTTCGCGATGTTTCCGGCCTTGGCGAACACGCGCTCGTTGCTCGAGTTCGTGAACGCCTTGATCCAATCAGCCGCGAGCGACTTGTTCTTGCTCTGGCCGGGAATCGCGAGGTCGGAGCCACCGAGGAAGGTCGGCGTATACCGGCCGGCGATATGGCTCGGCATTGGGTAGGCACCCATCTTGGCCGCGAAGGACTTGGGTGCGGCGCCACCCTTCGGGTCGAACACGTACGGCCACTCCCAGCCGTTGCCGATGAACGCGGCCGCGCGCCCCTTGGCGAACGGAATGCTCGGGAATGGATGGGATTCGTCGTTCGTCTTGCTCGCCCTCGAGAGGCTCCTGACCATGCTCTTGAACACGGTCAACGCCTTGATCGCCTGCGGCGAGTCGAGCGTGCCCTTCCACTTGCCGCCCTTGTTTACGGCGATCTGGCCGCCGTAGTCGGCGACGAAGGACATGGCGACGTACCAGTTCTGGCCGGGCTCGTAGAAGGCGGAGAAGTTCGGGTTCTTGCCGTACTTCTTCATCAGCTTCTTGCCGACGGAAAGGAATTGCTTGTACGTCTTCGGAGCGGATCGCTGGCCGACGCTGCGGTAGAGGTCCTTGCGGTAGATGACCGCTCGCGCGCCCGCGTAATACGGGATGCAGTAGAGCTTGCCGCCGAAGGAGCACGACTGCTTGAGCGCGGTCAGCCACGTGCGCGAGTTCGGGTAGTTCTTCGCCTTCAGCGAGGCGAACGCGCCGGCGGCCATGTACCCGGTCGTCTCGGTGTTGCCCATCTCGATGACGTCGGGGACGTCACCGGCCGCGATCGCTGCGTCGAACTTCGGCAGGTGGGTCGTCCACTGCTGGTACTGGACGTCCACGTCGGCTCCGGGGTGCTGCGCCTTGAATGCGCTGTTCGCGGCCGCGACCGCGGTCGGCCAGCCGTTCTGTGCGTCCGTCTGGAGCCAGACGACGATCTTCGTGGCCGAGGCCTTTGTGGTGCCGCCCGACGCGGTCGAAGCCGGGATTGCGAGCGCGGCCGCAAGCGCGACGGCGGCAATGATGCGTGTCTTCATTGACGATCCCCCAACTGGTTGGTGGACCGCCCACGCTTGCTCTTCCCCTGTGGCGACTCGGAAGCGGCGTGGGCCGGCCGGGATGCTGGTACATACCACTTTGCCACGGTTCGTGACTTTCTCATACCACTTGGGAGAATGTCAAGACCAATTTTCTACGAGCCGTTTCGGCCGTCCAGCCGCGGGGCGCGCGCGTCACGGGCCTCCGGCTGCGTGCTCAGGTCCGTAACGATCCGGTACCGGTCGCCGCGGTAGATCGACCGCACGAACTCGACCATGCTGCCCTCGGCGTCGCGAGTGAAGCGCTCGAAGAGAAAAGCGGGGGAATGGAGTGGCACGCCGAGCGCAGCCGACTCCTCCTCGTCTGTCACGGTCGGCTCGATCGTTTGGACGCCGTCGGCGATCACTGTTCCGTATCTATCGCGCAGCAGCTCGTAGAAGGAGTGCTTCTCGAGGTCCTTGCCGTCGAGGCCCGGGACGAGAGACTCGCGCACGTGAAGCGTCTCGATCGCCATCGTCTCGCGGTCTGCGAGCCGGAGGCGCTTGACGACGACGATGGGCTCCGACGGCGAGACATGGAGGTAGCGGCCGAGCTGGGCTCCGGCCGGGACAACCTCGAGGCTGAGCGTCCGGCTTGTCGGCTTCATGCCCCGGCGACGCATGTCCTCGGTGAATGAGGTCATGGTCAACTCCTGCGCGATCTTCGGCTCGCTGACGAACGTCCCGGAACCGCGGCGCCGCACGAGGTAGCCGTCGCGGACGAGGTCGTCGAGCGCGGCGCGCACCGTCAGCCGTGAAACGCCGAGATCGGCGCTCAGCTGGCGCTCGGACGGGATGGCGTCGCCAAGGCCGAGCCCCTCGATCAGGTCGAGGACGCGCTCTCGAGTCTCGCGCTGCTTCGTCACGGGGCGGCGGTCACGATCTCGCGTGGCTCGGAAGACGACGGCGCCTCGGCCGCGGTCAGGCTCGCCCCGGTCTCGCGATCGAAGAAGTGGAACCGCGAGGGGTCGAGTGCCAGGCGGAGACTGCCGCCGACCCGAGCCCGTGTTCGCGGGTCGACACGGGCGCTGAAGAGCGGCTGGTCCTCGGCGAGCAAGGTTGCGTCTTCGCTTTGTTCAGGGGTTTCTGCGGCCATCTTCGGTGCGTCGACAGGGAAGAAGATATGGGCGTCGGAGCCCAGCTCCTCGACGACGACGGGCGTGACGTCGATTGCCGGCGCTCCGGGCCTGGCCACATCCGCGTCCTCGAAGCTCTCGGGCCGAATGCCGAGGACGACGCGACCGCCGACGTGGGTCGGAGGCCGGCGCGAAGAATCGAGCGGAACACGGAATTGCCCGAATACGGCCTCGTCGCCTGCGATCTCGGCCTCGACGAGGTTCATCGCCGGAGTCCCGATGAAGGCGGCGACGAAGAGGTCGCGCGGCTCGTGGTACAGGCGCTGGGGCGAGTCGACCTGGAGAACGCGGCCGTCGCGCATGACCGCGACGCGCTGGCCGAGCGTCATCGCCTCGGTCTGGTCGTGCGTGACGTAGATCGTGGTTGTCCGAAGTCGCGTGTGCAGCTGCACGAGCGACGCGCGCATGCCGACGCGGAGCTTGGCGTCGAGGTTGGAGAGGGGCTCGTCCATCAGGAACGCCTTCGGCTCGCGGACGATCGCGCGGCCCATCGCGACACGCTGGCGCTGTCCGCCCGACAGATGGGCCGGCCGGCGGTCGAGCAGCTCGGTGAGGCCGAGCATCTCGGCGACCTCGCCCACGCGCCGTTGGATCTCGTCCTTGCCGGTCTTGCGCACCTTCAGGCCGTACGCGATGTTCTGCCGCACGCTCATGTGCGGGTAGAGCGCGTAGCTCTGGAAGACCATCGCGACGTCGCGGGCGCGGGGCGCGAGATCGGTTACGTCCCGCTCCCCGATGGAAATCTCGCCCTCGGTGACCTCTTCCAAGCCCGCGACCATCCGCAGCAGCGTCGATTTCCCGCAGCCCGACGGACCGACCAGGACGATGAACTCGCCGTCCGCGATCCGGAGCGAGACATCGTCGACCGCGACGACCCCGCCGGGAAAGACCTTCGTGACGTGTTCGAGCAGAAGCTCTGCCATTCCGGAGGACGCAGCATACGAGACCGCGCCAGACAAAAACAAGACCAGATGGTGATAGAGGGCTCGAAATGGTATTGACCACTACGCAGTGCTGCGCGTAGACTGCGCCCGTGGCCAGCAGCGAGCAGACGGACAGGCCTCGATTGGACGAACTCGTCACCGAGGGCCGACTGCCACAAACTGCGGACTACGACGAGCTCACGACCCGGGAGCTCGTCGAGCTCGTCAACCGCGAGGATGCGAGCGTTCCGGCTGCAGTTGCAGCGGCGCGGGACGAGCTCGCCGCGGCGCTCGATGCGATCGTCGACAGGCTTCGAGACGGCGGCCGTCTCGTTTACGCAGGGGCAGGGACGTCGGGCCGCCTCGCAGAGCTCGATGCGTCCGAGTGCGAGTCGACCTTCTCCAGCGAGCCGGGGCGCGTCGTCGCGCTCGTCGCCGGGGCTGGGCTGCCCTCGGCGGCCCACCGCGACGCGGCTGAAGACGATCCGCAGGCCGGGGCCGACGCCGTGCGCGCCATCGACGTCTCGGACCACGACGCTGTCGTCGGCGTCAGCGCGAGCGGCCGGACGCCGTTCGTGGTCGGCGCGCTCGAGGCGGCCGCCGCCGAAGGTGCACTCACGGTCTGCATCGTCTCTACCCCCGATTCCGAGCTTGCGCGCATCGCCCAGCACACGATTGCGGTCGTCGTCGGCCCGGAGGTGATCTCGGGCTCCACCCGGCTGAAGGCCGGAACGGCCCAGAAGCTCGTTCTCAACGCGATCTCCACCATCTCGATGGTTCGACTCGGCAAGACCTACGGCGACCTGATGGTCGACGTCGCAGGGGCGAACGAGAAGCAGCGCGCCCGGGCTCGACGCGCCGTCCGGCTCGCGACGGGCGCGGATGACGGCGAGGTCGACGAGGCGCTCGCGGCCGCCGGTGGCAGCGCAAAGGTGGCGATCGTCTCGCTGCTCGCCGGCGTCGACACAGATACGGCTCGGGCGCGGCTGGGCGAAAGCGCCGGCAGCGTGCGGGGGGCACTTCAATGAGGCTCGGCGTCGAGGCTGCGCTCGTCGACGGGACGCTCGTCCCGGGTGACGTCGAGATCGCCGACGGGCACGTCGCGGCTTATGGTCTCGCCGGAGCGAACGGCCGCGGGATCGCGTCGCCCGGATTCGTCGACCTCCAGGTGAACGGCTTCGGCGGAGTCGATCTGCTCGATGCCGATGCCGAAGGCTTTGGAAGGGCGGGCGATGCCCTGCTCGAGAGCGGCGTCACCTCTTACCTGCCGACGTTCATCACCGCGCCCGAGGAGCACCTGCTCGCGGCGCTGCGCGAGCTTCCGTCGGCAACTACGGGTCCGCGAATTCTCGGAGTCCACCTCGAAGGGCCGTTCCTCTCGCCGGCTCGGCTCGGGACGCATCCGCCGGAGTACCGGCGCGACCCCGATCCTGGACTGCTGACCCGCCTGATCGGAGCGGGGCCCGTGCGGCTGGTCACGCTCGCCCCGGAGCTGCCCGGCGCCGAGGAGCTGATCGACCTCCTTCAGCTGCGCGGAATAACGGTTTCGGCCGGCCACACCGACGCGACCGCCGGCGAGGGCGAGGCGGCCTTCGACCGA
The DNA here is from genome assembly GCA_035640035.1 of Gaiellaceae bacterium. GTDB lineage: Bacteria > Actinomycetota > Thermoleophilia > Gaiellales > Gaiellaceae > 13-2-20CM-68-14. The sequence goes on along the minus strand of DASQWX010000076.1, from coordinate 9,788 downwards.
GGAATCCGCACGGTCACGCACCTGTTCAATGCGATGAGGCCGCTCCGGCATCGGGATCCCGGTCTCGTCGGCGCTGCGCTTGCCCACGCGGACGTGGTGGTCCAGATCATCATGGACGGCATTCACTTGGCGGACGAGACCGCACAGGTGGTCTGGCGTGCCGCTGCCGGCCGGGTCGCGCTCGTCACCGACGCGATCGCCGGTGCCGGCCTGGTCGGAGCCGACGGAGCATCGAGCCTCGGCGGCTTCGAGGTCTCGGTCCGGGACGGGATCGCGCGCGGCCCTGACGGCGTTCTCGCCGGCTCGCTGCTGACGATGATCGAGGCGGTCCGCAACCTCCACGACCTCGGCGTGCCACTCGAGGACGCCCTGACCGCGGCCACCGCCGTCCCCGCGCGGGTGATCGCCGAGCCTTCAGCCGGACGGCTGGATGTCGGAGTGCCCGCCGACCTCGTCGTCCTCGACGATAACCTCGAGGTCGACCGGGTACTCGTGGGCGGGGAGGCTCGTGTCGTCGCGTAGCAGTGCGGCGCAGCACGACGGACGCCCGCCAGGCGAGATCTTCGGGCAGGAGATCCACGAGCAGCCCGATGCGCTACTGAGCCTTCTCGAGCACGAGAACGAGTACGCGGTGCTTGCCCGCGCGATCGACGAGCGGTCCCCGGCGCTGATCCGCCTCGTCGGTCACGGCTCCTCCGACAACGCCGCGACCTACGGCGTTTACGCGTTCGGGCTGCTCCCGCGCATGACGGCAGTACGCGACTCGATCTCGCTGAGCGTCTACTACGACGCCGCGCTGGACTTCTCGTCGTCCGTCGTGCTCGCGCTCTCCCAGTCGGGACGGACCCCCGACGTCGTCGAGTACGTCAAGCGCGCTCGCGGGCGCGGCGCGTTCACCGTCGCTTTGACGAACGCTTCCGGGAGTGAGCTCGAGCGGGCCTCCGACGCGACGCTGCCGCTCGCCGCGGGCGACGAGCGCGCGGTCGCCGCGACGAAGACCTACCTCAACCAGCTGGCCGCGCTCGCCCTGCTCGCCGGTGGCATCGCCGGCCGCGGGACCGAGCTCGCGGACGGGCTGCGCAGGACTGCAGAGCTCCTTTCCCGATCCCTCCACCCGCTCGAGGCTGCCGTGCGGCCGGTCGCGACCTCTTTCGCGTACGTCGGTCGGATGTATGCGATCGGCCGCGGCCTCGAGTTCGCGACGGCCCGTGAGGTGGCGCTGAAGCTGACGGAGACGTGCCGCATCGCCGCAGAGCCGCTGACGGCGACCGATCTCGCACACGGGCCGGTCGCCGCGCTCGACTCGCTGTTCCCGGTCTGGACGATCGCCTCTCGGGACGAGAGCCTGCCCGCTGTGGTCGAGGCGGCGACGCGGGTGCGCCACGCGGGTGCGACGATCGTCGCCTCCGGCAGCGCAGCGGAGGAGATCGAGGCGCCCTATACGCTGCCCGTTCCGGAGGCGCCGACGCCGTTGCTGGCCCCGCTCCTCTCCGCCGTTCCGGGGCAGCTCTTTGCCGCCGCGCTCGCGCAGGCGAAGGGCTACGACGCCGACAAGCCCGAGGGCCTGAACAAGGTCACGATCGCGCGCTGACCTTCCGCTGGGAGCGACGGTCGAAGACACTGTCGAGCGCCGTACGGAGCCCGATCGCCAGCGCTCCGGTCAGCACGGCGCCGTCCCCGAGCGTCGAGACCTCGACGCGCGGCGGATACGGCAACCACTCCGCGAGCCTGCTCCGAACCGGTTCGAGCAGCAAGTCGCCGTTCGCGCCGATCCCCCCGCCCAGGACGACGAGCTCGACGTCCGCTACCGCGGCGACCGGCGCGACGTGAAGGGCGATCCGCCGGGCGACCTCGTCGACAACCGCCCGTGCGCGGTCGTCGCCGTTGCGGGCGGCGCCGAAGACTGCGCGTGGGTCGGCGCGGCGGTCGGCGAGGTCGGCGGCCAGTTGCGCGACCTGAGGCGCGGCGGGGTCGACGCCGTCGAACGCCGCGAGGGCGAAATCGATCTCGCCGGCGGCGCCGTGGCGACCGCGGTGAAGCTCGCCCCCGAGGACCAGCCCGGCACCCATGCCGGTGCCGACCGAGAGGAAGACGAAGTCGTCGACCCCTTGGGCGACACCCTGCCACTGCTCGCCGAGGGCGGCGAGGTTGATGTCGTTCTCGAGCGTCACAGGCACGCCGAGCGCGTTCCCCAGCTCGGGCCCGAAGGGCTGGCCCTCGAGACCGGCGACGTTCTCGACAAGGTGGACGACGCCCGTGCCACGGTCCGGGACGCCCGGCACGCCGACCACGACGCTGTCGACGAGCTCGGCGTCGAGCCCAGCCGACGCGAGCAGCACCGCCTGCAGGCGCTCGCTCGTCGGAATCGCCTCGGCGGCATCGGCGACCGCGAGCTCGACGTCCTGGCGCGCACGCACGGTCCCGTTCAAGTCGCAGACTGCTCCGCGGACGAACCTCGCGCCGAGATCGAGCCCCAGCACGAGCGCGGCCTCCGGCACCGGCTCGAAGTAGACGGCCCCGTAACCGGGCCCGTCTGGCCTGCGCTCGGCCTCGCGGACGAGGCCCGCATCGAGAAGGGACTGGAGCGCGAGCGAGACGGTCGGTTTCGAGATTCCCGCTCGCCGCGAGATCTCGGCGCGGGAGATCGGCGCTCCGGCACGGATCGTGTCGAGCACTGTTCGCTCGTTGAGGTGCTTCAGCAGCGGTGGGCTGGCAGGCCCTTCGGGTGGCATTTCGTAAACAAGCCTAACCAGGAGCGCCCCCAAAACCAAGCTTGACTTCTGGCGGACGAGCCTTTTAGAGTCGTTTCGTAAGGAATCCTAACGAGGCGGCCGAGCGGCGAGGACTCGCGAAGCCGCCGGGAAGGTACGGCGATATCGTCCGACCACGCTCAGGAGGCATCACATGAAACGCGTCGCGATCGCGTGCTTGCTGTTGGCCGCAACACTTCCGCTAGCCGGGTGCGGTAGTAGCGGTAAGAGCGCCTCGAAGACCACGTCGAAAAGCACCTCGTCGAAGCCTGTGTCACTCACGGCCTGGGTCGGATGGAGCGCCGGCACGCACGAGCTCAAGGCCTTCAAGTCGCTCGTCGACGAGTACAACCGCAATCATCCGAGCATCCACGTCAAGGTCGTCGGCGACATCAACGACACGAAGATCGTCGCCGCGATCCGTTCGGGCACCGCGCCCGACATCGTCAGCTCCTTCAACTCGTACAACGTCGGCAACTACTGCGGCACGGGCGCCTGGATCGACCTGACGCCGTATCTGAAGAAGGACCACATCGACGTCAACGGGTTCCCGCCGGCGACGCGCTACTACACCCAGTACGGCGGCAAACGCTGCGCGCTCCCGCTGCTCGCCGACACGTACGGCCTCTATTACAACAAGACGCTGTTCGCGAAGGCGGGCATCAAGAATCCACCCAAGACGATCTCGGAGCTGACGGCGGACGCAAAAAAGCTGACGCAACGCAGTAGCGACGGGACGATCAAGGTCGCCGGCATCGATCCCCTGATCGGTTTCTACGAGAACGTGCCGGAGCGGTGGGGCCAGTCGTTCGGCGTCAAGTGGCTGACCTCGGACGGCAAGTCCGACATCTCGAAGGACCCGGCCTGGACGAAGATGTTCGACTGGCACAAGAGCCTCGTCGATTGGTACGGGTACAACAAGCTCGCGCGGTTCACGGCTGGCCTCGGCGACGAGTTCTCGGCCTCGCAGGCATTCGAGACCGGCAAGCTTGCAATGAACCTCGATGGGGAATGGCGCGTCGCCTTCATCGCCGACGAGCACCCTGGGCTCAATTACGGAACGGCGCCGATGCCGGTCGACGATGCGCATCCGGAGCTGTACGGATCGGGTTACATCAACGGCACGATCATCGGCATCCCCAAGGGCGGCAAGCATCAGGATCAGGCGTGGCAGGTCGTCAAGTACCTGACGACGAACAGCCACTTCCTTGCACAGTTCTCGAATCTGATTCGAAACGTGCCGACGACGAAGGCCTCTCTGAACTCGTCGGAGATCAAGCCTGATCCGCACTTCGCGACGTTCCTGAAGATCTTTGCCAACCCGCACTCCGGCACCTCGCCGATCATGGCCTCGGGGGTCGCGTACACCAACCTTGTCCAGAACTTCATGACCAAGTGGCAGGCCGGCGGCGTCGCCAACCTGGCCGCTCGACTGGGGAAGCTGGACAGGCAGCTCGATGCTCAGGTCAAGCTAGCCGGAGGCGGAAGCGCCGGGGTGCCGTGAGTCTCCAACCCGTCGTAGATGCCGGGGCCACCTCGGTCCCGGCATCCCTCGCGCTCGCTCGTAAGCGCGGGAAGCGGCGCGCTGCCTGGCGCCGCCGCGGCCTCGTCTTCCTCCTGATGAGCCCGTGGATCGCCGGTTTCTCGGTGTTCTTCGGCTACCCGCTCGTGACGAGCGTGTACCTCTCGTTCACGCACTACGACCTTCTCTCGGCGCCTCGTTGGGTCGGGACCGCGAACTACTCGTATCTCTTCCACCAAGACCCGCAGGTGTGGATCGCGGTCAAGAACACGCTCTGGTTCATCGCGATCGCCGTGCCCTTGCAGGTTCTCTTCGCGTTCGGGGTCGCGCTGATGCTCGCGCGTGCCCGACGCGGTGTCGGCGTCTTTCGGACGATCTTCTATCTACCCGCGCTCGCTCCACCGGTCGCCGCGACGCTCGCATTCGTCTACATCCTCAACCCTGCTACCGGGCCGGTAAACGCGATCCTCGGCCACCTCGGAATCCAGGGTCCGCTGTGGTTCCAGGACCCGCATTGGTCGAAACCGGCCCTCACCGGGCTCAGCCTGTGGGTCGTAGGGAACACGATGGTGATCTTCCTCGCGGCCGTGCTGGACGTGCCGAGCCATCTCTACGAGTCTGCGGAGCTCGACGGCGCCGGCGTGCTGTCCCGGTTGCGGTGGGTGACCCTGCCGTCGATCAGCCCGGTGATCCTGTTCGCTGTCGTTTTCGGCGTCATTCAGGGCTTGCAGTACTTCACGCAGGCCTACGTCGCCGCCGGTGTCGCGGCCGGGCAGGCCTCTCAGGCGGCCGACGTCACCGCCGTCAACCTCGGCTACCCGCAGGACTCGACCCTGTTCTATCCGGTGCTGCTGTACCAGCATGGGTTCACGGACTTCCAGATGGGCTACGCGTCCGCGATGTCCGTGCTGCTGCTCGTCGTCTCCTTCGCGGTCACGCTCGTGATCGTCCTGAACTCGCGGAAGTGGGTCTATCAGGCAGGGCGTCGATGAGCTCCGTCACCGCCTCCACCCCGCTGGTGCGGCGCAGACCGCCGGCCGCGGTGCGCCGGAAGCGGCTGCTGGTCGCGGTGGCGAATCACAGCCTGCTCATTGCCGCGGCGATTGCCTTTCTCGCGCCGTTCGTCTTCATGACGCTGACTGCGTTGATGACGAACAACCAGGCCCTCTCGCCCAGTATCTGGCCTCACCCGATTCGCTGGAGCAACTTCTACGACGTCTTCGTCAAGGCGCCATTCTGGAGGTGGACCCTCAACACGCTCCAGTACTCCGTGCTGGCGACGATCGGCGTCGTCGTCTCGAGTGTTCCCGTCGCGTACGCGCTCTCCAAGTTGCAATGGCGAGGTCGCGAGGTCGCGTTCCTGATCGTGCTGGTCGCGCTGATGCTTCCGCCGCAGGTCACCGTCGTGCCTCTCTACGTCATGTGGGCGAAGCTGCATCCATTCGGCTTCGACTTCATCGGAACGCTCTGGCCGGTCATCCTTCCGAACTGGCTCGGCGACGCGTTCTCGATCTTCCTGCTGCGCCAGTTCTTCCTGACCATTCCGGACGAGTATCTCGATGCGGCCCGCGTGGACGGCTGTGGCGAGTTGCGCATCCTGGCGACGGTCGTGACGAGGCTCGCGAGGCCGGCGATCGTGGCCGTCGCACTCTTCTCGTTCCTCTATACGTTCAACGACTTCTTCTTGCCTCTGCTCTACACCGGTGAGAGCCCACACCACTGGGTGCTCTCGATCGGTCTGTCGGAGTTCCGCTCGCTGCACCAGGTGCAATGGAACCTGACGATGGCGGCGACATTGCTCGTGATGGCGCCCGTCATCGTTCTCTTCTTCCTCGCCCAGCGGGCGTTCGTCGAGGGCGTGACGCTCACCGGAGTCAAGGGATGAAGCTCGCCGTCGTCGGGGCCGGTTCCACGTACACCCCCGAGCTCGTCTCCGGGCTCTCGCGGCTGGACGTCGACGAGCTCTGGCTCCACGACATCGAACGCGAACGGCTCGACATCGTCGGCGGCCTTGCCGCCCGCATGCTCGAGCAGGCCGGCTACCGCGGCGCCCTGGAGCTGATGGACGACCTCGATCGTGCCGTCGAAGGAGCGGACTTCGTCCTCGTTCAGATCCGCGTCGGCGGGCAGGACGCCAGATTCCGTGACGAGACGGTGCCGCTCGCCTGCGGGTGCATCGGTCAGGAGACGACCGGCGCGGGCGGTTTCGCGAAGGCGATGCGAACCGTGCCGGTCGTGCTCGGGATCGGCGACCGCGTCCGCTCGCTGGCACCGGATGCCTGGATCGTCGATTTCACGAACCCGGTTGGAATCGTCACACGCGCGCTCCTCGACGCCGGCCATCGCGCGGTCGGGCTCTGCAACGTCGCCATCGGCTTCCAGCGGATGTTTGCCCGCTGGCTCGAGGTCGAGCCTGAGCGGGTCGTCGTCGATCAGGTCGGGCTGAACCATCTCACATGGGTGCGCGCGGCGCGGCTCGACGGCGAAGACGTCCTTCCCGACCTGCTGGCGGAGCACGGCGACGAGCTGGCCGACCAGTTCGAGCTGCCGAGGCGACTGCTGGACGAGCTCGGCGCCGTTCCGTCGTACTACCTGCGGTACTTCTACGCACACGACCGCGTGCTCGCGGAGCAGCTCGGGGACACCCCGCGCGCCGCCCGAGTCGCCGAGATCGAGTCTGCGCTGCTCGAGATGTATCGCGATCCCGCGCTGGTCGAGAAGCCGGCGCTCCTCGAGCAGCGCGGCGGCGCTTTCTACAGCGAGGCGGCTGTCGGACTTATTCGCTCGCTGGTCCGCGGCGATGGCGCGGTCCACGAGGTCGATGTGCGCAACCGGGGCATCCTCGGCGGCCTCGCTGATGACGATGTCGTCGAGGTTCCGGCGCGCGTGACACAGAACCGGATCGAGCCCTTGGAGCAGGCGCCGCTGGCGCCCGAGCTGCTCGGTCTCGTCCAGCACGTAGCCGCCTACGAGCGCCTGACCGCCGAGGCCGCGGTGACCGGGGACGTCGACACGGCACGCAAGGCGCTCTTGACTCATCCGCTGGTCGGCCAGTACGAGGTCACGAACCAGTTGCTCGAGCGGTTGCTCGAGGAGGCGACCGTATGAGGCCGGGTGTGATCGCGGTGGACGGCGGAGCATCGAAGACGCATCTCGCGCTCGTGGCGCCCGACGGCGAGTTGCTTGCGTTCGCCCGCGGGCACGAGAGCCAGCCGCACAACGTCGGCTTCGACCGCGCGCTCGAGGTGCTCGACGGTCTCCACGCCGAGGCCGGCGGCTCGAGGGCCGAGATCGCCCAGCTGAACATGGCCGGAGTCGATTTCCCGAGCGAGGAGGAGGAGCTCCGGCGGGCGGTCGAGCTCCGCGGCTGGGCGGAGCGTACGGTGGTCGGCAACGACACGTTCGCCGTCCTCCGCGCGGGCACCGAGCGAGGGTGGGGCGTTGCCGTCGTCTGCGGGACCGGGATCAACTGCGTCGGCGTCTCCTCGGACGGCCGGCACGCACGGTTCCCGGCGCTGGGCCAGATCACCGGGGACTGGGGCGGCGGAGCCGACGTCGGCTATGCAGCGCTGTCCGCTGCGGTGCGGGGACAGGACGGCCGGGGGCCTCAGACCAGCCTCGAGCGCGCCGTCCCCGAGCACTTCGACCTCGACACGCCGCTCGAGCTGGCGGAGGCGATCCACCGGGGGCGGATCCGGGCGAGACGCTTGCTCGAGCTGCCGCCGGTCGTCTTCGCAGAAGCACGGCAAGATCCGGTCGCAGCCGGAATCGTCGAACGCCTTGCTTCCGAGATCGTCGCGATGGCGCGGGTCGCGCTCGAACGGCTCGACCTGACGAGCGAGCCGACGGAGGTCCTCCTCGGAGGCGGCCTCCTGCAGACGGGAGACGGCCGCCTGAGCAGCGCGGTCGAGGCGGAGCTGCGTACGATCGCGCCGAAGGCGACGGTGAAGGCTCCGAGCGCGCCTCCGATCGTCGGCGCGGCATTGCTCGGGCTTGACGCGATCGGCGCCTCGACGGAGGCGCAGCGCCGGGTCCGGCAGGAGCTCGAGGCCGCCGTCGAAGCGGAACGAGGTGAAGGCGATGGCTGACGTCCGGTACATACAGGCGACGAAGCTCTATCCAGGTTCCGACATACTCGCCGTCGACTCGCTCGAGCTCGAGGTCGAAGACGGCGAGTTCATGGTGCTGGTCGGCCCGTCCGGGTCGGGCAAGACGACGGCCCTGAGGATGCTCGCCGGGCTCGAGGAGGTCGACGCCGGGGCCGTCCTGATCGGCGGTCGCGACGTCACCGACCTGCCGCCGAAAAAACGCGACGTCGCGATGGTCTTCCAGAACTACGCCCTCTACCCCTACCTGACGGTTGCGCAAAACATTGCGTTTCCGCTGAAGATGGCGAAGGTCAACAAGGCCGAACGCGAACGGAGGGCGGCCGAGGTCGCACGGCGTCTCGGTCTCGAGGGTTACCTCGAGCGGAAGCCGGCACAACTCTCGGGCGGCGAGCGCCAACGGGTCGCGATGGGGAGGGCGATCATCCGCCAGCCGAGCGTCTTCCTGATGGACGAGCCGCTCTCGAACCTCGACGCGAAGCTGCGCGTGCAGATGCGGGCCGACATCGCAGCGTTGCAGCACGACCTCGGTATCACGACCGTCTACGTGACGCATGACCAGGCGGAGGCGATGACGCTGGGCCAGCGCGTTGCCGTGCTCGACCACGGCAAGCTGCAGCAGGTCGGAGCTCCGCGTGAGCTCTACGACCGGCCTGTCAACCGTTTCGTGGCCGGCTTCATCGGCTCGCCGGCGATGAACCTCTGGTCCGTTCGCTGCGAGAACGGCGCCGTCTCGTTCGGCGGTGAGCGGGTCGAGGTCGGCAACGGGTCCGGGGCAGTGGTCGTCGGCCTGCGCCCCGAGGCGCTCGAGCTCGGCAGCGACGGGATCCCGGCGCGGGTCGAGGTCGTCGAGGAGTTCGGGGCTGATGCCTACGTGTTCTGCGAGGCGAACGTCGGAGAGGGGTCGACGAGGCTGGTGGCACGCACCGAGGCGCGGAAAGCGCCGGCCCAGGGCGACCGGATCGCGTTGAGGGTGCGTCCGGACGAGGCCCACCTCTTCGACGCCGACACCGGCGATCGCTTGGAAACGGGATAGCGTCGTTAAGGGACTGTCCCCGCGGGGGACTGTCCATGCAACCGGTCGCGATTCCTGATGCGGTTACACGGACAGACCGCGTCCGGGGTCAGTCCCACCCAGGGAAAGTCCCTTGTGACTACACCCCGGTTGCGGCTTGGCGGCGCCGCGCCACCGTGTCGAGCGTGACGGCGGCGAGCAGGATCGAGCCGGTGGTGACGTACTTCACCCACTCGGCGGAGCCGACGAGATCAGTGCCGTTGCTGATCATCCCGATGATCAGGCCGCCGAAGAGCGCGCCGCTGACTCGACCGCGACCTCCGAACAGGCTGACGCCGCCGATGACCGCGGCCGAGATCGCGTCGAGGAGGAGCGTCCCCCCACCGAAGGTCTGG
>DASQWX010000075.1:0-5262 GCA_035640035.1 Gaiellaceae bacterium | reverse complement strand
CGGGTGCCGCGCTCGGCTACGTTCGCGTCGAGGTCCCGGACGATGCCGAGCTCAGCGTCGGCGGCGAAACCGCGCGGCTACACTAGTCCTCCCGCGCGCCCGTAGCTCAGGGGATAGAGCGCTGCCCTGCGGAGGCAGAGGTCGCATGTTCGAATCATGCCGGGCGCACTGCGAAGCACTGCTAGCGTGGGCCGAACTCACCGGACCCGACCACGAAGGAGGTGAGCGCGCTGCTCGCACTCACCGATAGCGCGGTGCAAGCCGTGAAGGACATCGTCGCGTCTTCGAACGAGCTTTCGGAGACAGGCGGTCTGCGATTGGTTGCCGAGCGGGAAGGAGTGGAGGCAAACCTCCAGCTCAGCATCGTCCCGCTGCCCGCCGAAGACGACGAGGTGATCGAAGAGCAGGGAGCCCGCGTCTTCCTCGAACCCGAGGCGGCCTCGCTGCTCGACGACAAGATCCTCGACGCCAGCGTCGAGCAAAACCAAATCGCGTTCGCGATCTCGGACCAGGTCGAGTAGCCGAAGAGCTGTTAGGCAGGGAGAGATCGCCGCTGGCCGGTTGGTCTCTCCCGCCCAGGCGTCGTGGGGCCCGTGCCAGGCGAGTAGTGGTTTCGACGCGTGCGTCGCGACAAGGAAGGGTTCGGACCGCGCCGAAACTCGCTTGAATGGCGGCTCCCGACGAGATCGTGCTTTCTCGCGATCGGGACATGCGGGGGCGCGACAAGGAGCTCTGGATCCGCCGGGCGCTGATGGCGCTCGTCGTCGTGATCCCGACCGTCGCGTTGTTCAACGTCTTCGGCCAGCGGCCGACGACTGCGAAAGCGAGCGTGCCCGCGGCGACGCTCAGCGTCTACGCACCGACAAGTGTGCGTGGAGGTTTGCTCTGGGAGGCGCGGTTCCACATCACAGCGCACCGAGCCCTGAAGAATGCGATCCTCGTTCTCAGCACCGGTTGGGCCGAGGGGATGACGATCAACACGATCGAGCCGAGCCCGACGAACGAGGCGAGTGACAACGGGAGGCTCGAGTTCACGCTCGGCCATATCCCCGCGCGCAAGTCCTTCATCCTCTACATGGCCTTCCAGGTCAACCCGACGAACGTCGGGCACCGCTCACGTTCCGCGACACTGCTCGACGGGGACACGAAGGTGGCCGCGGTCCATCAGAAGGTGACGATCTTCCCCTAATGGATCTCGCGATCCGGGCACTCGTCCTCTACGCATTCGTTTTCGTGCTCACGCGCGTGGTCGGGCGGCGCGAGCTCTCGTCGCTGCAGCCGTTCGATCTGATTCTGCTGATCGTCCTCGGCGACTCGATCCAGCAGGGGCTCACACAAGACGATTACTCGGTCACGGGAGCGCTGATCGTCGTGGGGACGATCGCCGGCCTCCAGGTTCTCACGTCGTATCTCTCGTTTCGGCTGCCGGCGCTGCGTCCGGTCTTCGACGGACAACCGATCGTCATCGTCGAGGACGGGAAGCCGATCCGGAAGAACCTCCACCGCGAGCGCCTGAGCATCGAGGACGTAATGGAGGAAGCCCGGCAGCAGCAGATCGCGTCGATCGACGAGATCCAGTGGGCCGTGCTGGAGACGAGCGGGTCGATCAGCTTCATCAAGAAGAGCGGCTCGTAGAGTCTCTTCACCGTGACGCTCTATCTGACGGAAGCGAACGTCCGGTCCCTGTTGACGCCGGCAGACGCGCTCGACGCGGTCGAGCGGTGCTTCCGGCGCCTCGCCGCGGGCGAGATCGCAAACCGGCCACGCGAGCGGCTGCGACTCGACGAAGGCGTCTTCGCGGTCATGGCCGCGGTCGACCGCGAGCTCCGGCTCGCCGGGCTCAAGTCCTATGCGTGGCTGCCCGGCGGAACGCCGTTCGTGGTCGTCCTGTTCGACACCGAGTCGGCGGAGATCGCGGGGGTGATCGAAGCGGACAAGCTCGGGCAGCTCCGCACCGGCGCGGCGAGCGGCGTCGCTGCCAAGTACCTGGCACGGCCCGGCGCCTCCACGCTCGGCGTGCTCGGCTGCGGCTGGCAAGCGAGGAGCCAGGTGGCATGCATTCTCGAGGCGCTTCCGGGGATCGAGCGGGTTGTGGCGTACTGCAGGACGCCTGAGAGCCTCGCCGCGTTCTGCGACGAGACGGGTGCCGAGGCCGGCGAGTCCCATCGCGATCCCGCGGGCTGCGACGTGGTGGTGACCGTGACGACTTCGAAGGACCCCGTCCTCCGAGGCGAGTGGCTGCGTTCCGGTGCTCTCGTCTGCGCCGTGGGGGCGAACGAGCCCCGCGCGCGGGAGCTCGACAACGTCGTCCTCGAGCGCGCGGCGTTCGTCTGCTGCGATTCACGCGAGCAGGCCCGCCGGGAGTCCGGCGACCTGATCGAGCCGGTCGAGGGCGGCGTGCTGGATTGGCTCGAGGTTCACGAGTTGCAAGAGGTCGTTGCCGGAGAGCTCGAGGGGCGTCAATCCGACGACGACATCGTCCTGTTCAAGTCGAACGGGATCGCTGCCTGGGACGTCGCGATCGGCGCGGTCGCGCTCGAGAAGGCGCGAAAGCAGAAGGTCGGGAAGACGATTTAGGAGGTTTGGCGTAAAGCCGCTCGTCGTCGGCACAGACTGTTTTGCGCCAAACCCTCCTAATCGAGTCGCGCCTGAGCCTCGACCACAGTCCCTCGGCCGAGCGCCCGGATCACCTCCGGCCGTTCCAGCAAGCGGGCGAGCTCGCTGTCGGAGGCGCGGTTCCGGAGGTACGGGTCTTCGAGGATCTCGGTCAGCCGCCGCCCTCGCTCGTGCTCCCGGATGATGTACGCGCAGAGACGCTCCTCCTTCGACGAGCCCGTGAAGAGGAACGAGAACGGATTCCGGAGGAAGCTGCGGACCCGGACCACGAACCGATTGTACGGCCCTGGTTCACCGCTTCCGAAAGACGCTAGGGTCTTCGGCGTGAAGCGCAGGGATCGGGCAAGCGCCGTCTTCGCCGAGCGCGTGCTCGAAGGCGTGGACGACGCCGGTGCCTCCGAGCGCGTGGTCATCTGGATCGAGCGCAAGCCCGGGGCCTTGTGGGCGGTGGGACGGGCGGTCAATCCGCAGCACCGGCGCAGCGAGGAGCCTCGGGCGGACGACTACGTCTTCGAGGGCTACGAGCTTGAAGATGCGCTCGAGTGCGCGAACGCCACGCTCGATGACGACGCACGCGTCTCGGCGCAGGACGGCCGCGCGTCAAGCACCGAGCCGTTCGCCCGCGAGGAGCTACTGAAGCCGCTCGAGCGCTGGTTCTTCGGTCACGAGTGACGACCTAGCGAGCCTTCGAGTTCGGCCACTCGAGCGCGGCATTCGGGATCGGGTCGCCGTGCGGGTCGTGCGTCGGGAAGCCGAGCGCTCGGTCGATCCTGGCCTCCAGCTCCTCGGAAAGCACGTGCTCGAGCCGGTCGGCCTCGTCGTGGACGTCGTCGACGTGGACGCCGAGCGTCTTGGCGAGATAGAGCTCGAGCAGGCGGTGGTGGCGAATCACCTCCACGGCGACCCGGTCACCTGCCGGCGTGAGGCGGACTCCCTTGTAAGGCGCGTGCTGAACGAGTCCAAGCGCGGCGAGCTTCTTGACCATCTCGCTGGCCGACCCGGCCGCGACTCGCTGCTCGCGCGCGAGGGCCGTGACCGACACGCGCCCGTCGGCCTCCTGAAGCTTGTGGATCGCTTTCAGGTAATCCTGGATCGCGTCGGTAAGGGCCGGACCGCCCACCGCGGATCAGTGTAGGGCGTCGCTTGCGATGCCCGCATAAAAGGCCGCGCCGACCTGCGCGGCGCGGCCGCTCAATCCGGCCCTTGGACATGACCAGGAACCGACTCGTGGCTTCGTCTGGATCGAGCCTGTCGCTTGCGATGCCCGCATAAAAGGCCGCGCCGACCTGCGCGGCGCGGCCGCTCAATCCGGCCCTTCGACACGACCGAGAACCACTTGCGCCGTCGCCTGGATCGAGCCTGTTAGCGTGGCCGCGTGCTCATCCGGCTCGGACACAGCCCGGATCCCGACGACGCTTTCATGTTCTGGGCGCTGGCGGCGGAGCGGATCGATCTGCGGGGCTTCGAGTTCGAGCACGTGCTTCGCGACATCCAGACGCTCAACGAGTGGGCACTCGAAGGGCGGCTGGAGACGACGGCGATTTCCCTCCACGCGTACCCGTACGTACAGGACCGCTACGCGGTGCTGCCACACGGCGCGAGCATGGGCTCTGGCTACGGCCCAATCGTGGTCGCGCGGGAGCGTATGACCACGGAGCAGCTCCGAGCGGTCGAGGTCGTCGTGCCGGGGCGGATGACGACGGCGTTTCTCGTCCTGCGGCTGTACCTGGGGGACTTCCGCTTCCGGGAAGTTCCATTCGACGAGATTCTCGACGAGGTCAAGTCGGGCCGCGCGGACGCGGGTCTGCTGATCCACGAAGGTCAGCTCACGTATCAGGCCGAGGGTCTCGAGAAGGTCGTCGATCTCGGCGAGTGGTGGCTACTCGAGACCGGCTTGCCACTGCCGCTCGGGATCAACGTCGCGCGCAGGAACCTCGGTCCCGAGGTGCTGCACGACCTCTCCGAGGTTCTCCGCGAGTCGATTCAGGCGGGCCTCGACAACCGGGGGGAGGCGATGGAGTACGCGCTGGGGTTCGGCCGCGGGCTCGACACCGAGCTCGCGGACCGATTCGTCGGGATGTACGTGAACGACTACACGTGCGACTACGGCGAGGAGGGGCGGGCGGCGGTGGCAGAGCTCCTCCGCCGCGGGGACGAGCTCGGAGCGTTCCCGGCCCGTGTTCACCTTGATTTCGTTTCCTAGTCCACTTGGGGAACCTCCCGGTTCCCCAAACCCCTCCACTGGTCCGCTTCGCGGACAGGCGCTCCGCGCCGCTAGCTTCCGTCCGTGAGCAGGCCGGTGATCTTGAGCGGCGTCCGGACGCCGGTCGGCCGGTATGGCGGCGCCTTGTCGGGCGAGCGCCCCGACGATCTTGCGGCGCTCGTGATCCGCGAGGCGGTCGGCCGGGCAGGCGTCGAGCCGGGCGAAATCGAAGACGTCTACTTCGGCTGCGCGAACCAGGCCGGCGAGGACAACCGCAACGTCGCCCGGATGGCATCGCTGCTGGCGGGCCTGCCGGACTCGGTCGCCGGCGTGACCGTGAACCGGCTCTGCGCCTCGGGGCTTTCGGCGATCGTCTCCGCTTGTCACGCCGTCGTTGCCGGGGAAGGCGACCTGTACGTCGCCGGCGGCGTCGAGTCGATGAG
>DASQWX010000074.1:0-11185 GCA_035640035.1 Gaiellaceae bacterium | reverse complement strand
GGTAGGCGAGCGAGTCGAGCCCGCTCACCGCGCGGCGGCGGTCTCGCGCGGGGTCGGCAGCGGCGTCAGGATCGGCTCGACCTGCGAGCGCAGGTGCTCGAAGTTCGGCGGCAGCGACAGCTTCTCGCCGAGGTGCTCGAGTGGCTCGTCGGCAGTGAATCCGGGGCCGATCGTCGCGATCTCGAAGAGAACGCCGCTCGGCTCGCGGAAGTAGATCGACTTGAAGTAGAAGCGATCGATGATCGGCGTCACGTGAGCGCCTGCCGCCGCCACGCGTTCGCGCCAGGCCTCGTGTTCCTGCGGGGGCGAAGCCCAGGCCACGTGGTGCACCGTTCCCGCGCCGCCGATACCCGGCCCTTCGGGAGCAGCGTCGTACTCGTAGAAGCCGCCGCGCGCGTCGCCGCGGGCCTCCCAGCGCTCACCTTCGCGCGGCTCGAACTCGAGCGTCTGCTCGAGGAACGACCGGCTGCGACCGGGATCGGCCGAGAAGGCACGCACGCCGTCGAAGCCCTGGAGGGCGAGCTCCGCGGGGACGTCCGGGTGATCGGCGATCAACGGCTCGTCGCTTGTCTCGACGATCGCGAGCTCGTGCCGCAGGCCTTCGGGATCGACGAACGTCAGCCGGCCTTCTTCCCGCGAAAGCACGTGGTTGTCGAGCCGACGCTCCCAGAAATCGAGCGCGTCCTCCGACGCGACGCGCCAGCGGACGCTGTGAACCATCCCGGCGCCGGCGCGTCCTTGTCGCGCGCCTGCGTACTCGAAAAAGGTGATGTCGGAGCCGGGGTCCCCCTGCTCGTCGGCGTAGAAGAGGTGATAAACGGTCGGGTCGTCCTGATTCACCGTCTTCTTGACGAGCCGCAGGCCGAGCACGCCGGCGTAGAACTCGACATTCCGCGGCGCGTCGGCCGTGATCGCCGTGACGTGGTGGACGCCTTCGACCTTCATGTCGGGTTCAAACCTAGCGGGTCTGGCTCGTATTCCGCAGGTGGCGGGGTAGGGCCGGCTGATGCCCCGCGTCAGCTTCACGAATCTGGATCGCGTCTTCTGGCCAGAGGCGGACCTTCGAAAGGCCGATCTCGTCGCCTACTACCGCGCGGTCGCTCCCGTGCTCGTCCCACACCTTCGCGGGCGTCCGTTCACGATCAAGCGCCACTACACCGTGCCTCGCGGCCCCTTCGAGTGGGTCAAGGACGCGCCGGCGGAGCTGCCGGGCTGGATCAATACCTGTCCGCAGCCGGCGAAATCAAGGCCGCGCGGAGAGCTCGTGCGCTACCCGCTCGTGAATAGCGAGGCCGCCCTCTTTTGGATGGTCGAGTACGGCGCCGTCGACCTGCACGTCTGGACCTCGCGCTGCAACCGGCCCGACCGGCCCGACTACCTCCTCTTCGACCTCGACCCGGCGGCCGGTTCGGGCTTCGATGACGCGATGAGCGCCGCGCTGCTCTTCCGCGAGGCGCTGAACGCGCTCGGCCTCGAGAGCCTCGTGCGCACGACGGGTGGTGAAGGCCTGCACGTCCTCGTCCCGGTCGCGCGGCGCCACACGCACGAGGAGACACGGCGGTTTGCCCGCATGGTCGCGGCTGCCGTTGCGCGGACCGCACCCGAGCTCGTGACCACGGAGGCGCGACGAGAGCGGCGGCGCGGCGTGTACGTCGACACGAAGATGAACGGCCAGGGCCAGCAGATCGTCTGCGGCTATTCGGTGCGGCCGCTGCCCGGCGCCCGCGTCGCGACGCCGTTACGGTGGGAAGAGCTTCGTGACGGCCTCGACCCCGGAGGATTCACCCTCCGGACCGTGCCGTCCCGGCTTGCGCGCGTCGGCGACCTGCACGCAGGGTTGCTGCGGGGGCGTCAGCGGCTCGACCTCGCCCTGGCGCGGTTGACTAGTACCTAGCCGTCGTCGTCGACTGCGAGGCGGCGCCGCCACGCCTCGCCGGCTGCGCGGCCCTCGGGCGTCGACAGGAAGTGGTCCAGGGGGACGTGGACGAATGCGCCACGTGCCCGGGCGAGCACGTCGTCACCGTCGACGATCTCGCCCGCGATGTGAACCCGGCGGCCGTGCTCGTCCTCGATGCGGGATTGGATCAGGAGCTCGGTGTTGATCGGAACGGGCCGGCGGTAGTGGACGAAGAGCCGACCGGTGACGGTGGGGAAGCGGTACCAGGTCGCGAGGAGCCCGCACGCTTCGTCGAGCGCCGCGGCAACTAACCCGCCGTGAACCAGGCCGGGCGCCGCCTGGTGACGCTCGTCGAATTCGAGGTACGACTCGTATTCGGTCAGGCCTTCTCGCTCCGGGAGGCGAAGGTGGATCCCGTTCGGGTTGTCACCGCAGCCCCAGCAGGCGGGGTCGTGGTGTGCCGGGATCCGCCCCTTGGCGTCGTTGCTCATCTTTCCGGCCCAGGCCCCGTGGGGGGCGCAAACGTGCCCCTACCGAAACGATATCCGCGGAGGGCGTCACCTGTTGCGCAACCTAGCAACAAGTTCGTGCCGACTTCAGCGCAGGCCACCGCGCTCGTGGTGAGCCTTGAAGAACTCGCGCGAACCGGCGGTCGCCATCGCGGCCGAGGCCGAGATCTCGAGCGCGAGCGTCGCGGCGGCGACGATCTGGGCGAAGCGGTAGACCTTTCCGGCGCCGGCGCAGCCCATGAGCGAGAGCCACGAACGGGCGTACGGAAGCGTCGTCCCGCCGCCGACGGTCCCGACCTCGAGCCCGGCGAGCCGGATCGTACAGTTGAGGCCGCCCTCGACCCGCCTGCCGGTTCCGTGCGCCATCGAGCTCGTGCCGACCATGCCGAGGTCCTGCCCGGTGGCCGCGAAGATCGCCGCAACCGCGGAGGCAGGCGTGAACGCGACCGACTGCATCCCGGAGGCGATCGCGCCGTGAGTGCCGGCCCACGAGAGCTCGAGCAGGTCGTCGATCGAGGTCCGGAGGATGCGGCTGACGGCACCCTCGCTCAGCGTGCACTCGGCGATCACGGTCTTTCCGTGGCCGGGTCGCTCGAAGTACCGGTGCGACGGCTTCTTGTCGCCGCCCATGTTGGCCTCGAGGATCGAGCGCTCCGGCTTCACCGGCGCGTGCTCCATCACATAGCCGTTGTTCAGCGCGTACGAATTGCGCGTCATCATGTTCGGCCCGCAGGCATCGCCCGTCGTGAAGGCCCACATCACGTGGCACATCGGCCCGACGACGTGCGTCTCGACTTCGCGCAGCTTCGCGTACTTCGAGAGGCTGGGATCGACTTCGACCCTCTCCGCGAGCCAGCGCCGCATTTCCGCGACGTGCGCCTCGAGGAAGCGCGCAAGCGTCACGGCCTCCTCGGCCGAGCGACAGACGAAGCACGACGCGCGGGTGATCCGGTCTCCCAGCACGAACGCCTTGAAGCCGCCAGAGGCGGATGCCGCCCTCGCGCCCCGATAGAGCGACGCTGAGAGACCGCCCTCGGTGTGGGCGAGCGGAACGTAGACCCGGTCGGGGCTCCGACCGGTCTCGACGAGCCGCCCGAACGGCTCCTCGAGCTCGTACTCGCCCAACTCGACGTCGACCGGCCCGATCACCGAGACCGGAGTCACCGCGACGCCGGTGACGGCCTCCTGCGCCTTCGCGAACGGGGTCAGATCGTGCGCGAAGACCTCACCGTCGACCCGCTCGGCGAGCTCGGCCTGCCGGGCATGGATGGAGTCCGGGTCGTTCTTTCGCGGCCAGCGGCGTAGTTCCACGCCCGGGAGCTTACGGCGGGCGGGATAATCTGCCGCGCATGGCGACCCAGCAGCTCGTCGAGCAGACACACGAAGACCCGTCGGCGTACGCGGGCGTTCTGCGCTTCTACGAGCTCGCGAAGCGCGCCGAATGGCAGGTCCGCGATCTCCCGTGGGGCGAGATCCCGCCGATCCCGGAGGCGAAGGGGACCGCTGAGAAGCAAGCGCGCCGTCGAGACATGTGGCGGTCGGTGATCACGCAGCAGCTCCAGGCGGACGAGCTTGCCTGCGAGATGGCCTCGCAGCTCCTCAACATCGCCCCCGACCACGAAGCCAAGCTCTACTACTCGACGATGGTTCAGGACGAGTCGCGCCACACCGAGGCGTGGCTTCGGCTCGCAGAGGAAGCGGGCGGAACCGGTGAGCGTGACCCGCATCTCGACACGCTCGCCCACATGACCCTCGAGGCGGACACGCTGGAGGAGAAGGTCTTCCAGATGCAGGTGTTCTACGAGCGGCTGATCATCTCCCGCTTCCGGCTGATCGCGCGAGCCTCGCGCGGAACCGTGCTCGAGGACCTCTGCAACCGGCTGACGACCGATGACGGCATCCACCACGGCGCGGGTATGGCGTACGAGCGAATCCTGCTCCAGAACGCGTCGAAGGAGACGAAGCAGAAGCTCGTGGACGCCGCGAACCGGCTCTTGCCGACGTTCGTCGAGCACGCGCTCTGGCGGCCGAAGGAACGCGCCTTCATCGGCAGGGCGATGCACGCGCGCGACGTCGAGCGGCTGAAGGAAGACCTCGAGATCGGGGTTCGGCTGGCTCAGTCGCTCGGTCTCGACGTCTCCGAGGTCGAGCTGCCGGTCTAGGACGTCTGGCGAAATTCAGCCTCGGGGTTCGGCCGGACCCCGCTTCCACGTTGGCATTGGCTGGGTCTACTCGAAGCGGCCGGCGTGAGTCCGATCCGCCTAGCCGGAGCGCCCACCCCGTTTTTCTAAGGCCACGATCGTGTCGAACCCCCCGAGGCAAATCAGGGATGCATCTGCAGCAAGAACGGTGTAGCCGACGCGACCCGTTCCGACGTAGGGGCAACCACGATCGCGGGACACCCAACGAGCGTAAGTCGCCAACGATCAGTGAGCCGTCGCATGGTCCAGATTATTTTCGCCAAACCCTTCTATGGACGAACTCGACCTGTAGCCTCCCGCGCCGATGGCGACGCTGATGGAAGGACCACCGCTGGCGGCACGGATCAGGGCTGAGGTGGCGGAGGAGGTGCGTGAGCTCGGCAGTCTCGGCCTCGTCACTGTTCAGGTGGGGGAGGACCCGGGGTCGACGATCTACCTCAGGCTCAAGCACGACGCCGCGCAGCAGGCCGGGATCGAATCGGACGACCGGAAGGTTCCTGAGCACATCTCCGAAGACGATTTGCTCGCGCTCCTTGCGGAGCTGAACGCCGACGACTCGGTCGACGCCATTCTCGTGCAGCTCCCGCTCCCGCCGCACCTCGACGAGGCGCGGGTGGTGCGCGCGATCGACCCGGTCAAGGACGTCGACGGAATCCACCCCTTCAACGCCGGCCAGCTCTACCTAGGGCGAGCGACGCTCGTGCCGGCGACTCCGCTCGGGATCATGGCTCTGCTCGCCGAGCACCGCATTCCGCTCGAGGGTGCCGAGGCCGTTGTCATCGGCCGCAGCGACATCGTCGGGAAGCCGATCGCACATCTGCTCCTGCAGGCGAACGCGACCGTGACCATCTGCCACTCACGCACCGTCGACCTGGCGCGCTACACGCTCGAGGCCGACGTGCTCGTCGTCGCCGTCGGCTCGCCGGAAGTCGTGACCGCCGACATGGTCAAGCGGGGCGCCGCCGTCGTCGACGTCGGCATCAATCGCACCGACGACGGCATTGTCGGCGACGTCGATCCGGAGGCCGCGAATCTCGCCGGGTTCATCACGCCCGTGCCGGGGGGCGTCGGGCCGATGACGATCGCGATGGTGCTACGGAATGCGGTCAAGGCTGCCCGA
Source organism: Gaiellaceae bacterium (assembly GCA_035640035.1). Classification (GTDB taxonomy): domain Bacteria; phylum Actinomycetota; class Thermoleophilia; order Gaiellales; family Gaiellaceae; genus 13-2-20CM-68-14. Next base: position 5,458 of record DASQWX010000074.1, on the reverse strand, counting down.
TATCGACGCGGTCTTCTTGCGTTCCCCCAGGGCTGGCGCTAAGGTTCCGCCCGCTTCAAATGGAGGTCGGCGGCTCGGTGCCCGGGCCGTCGTTTGTTTTGCAGTAGGAAGGAGTCGCAGAGTTGGCTGAGGGCACCGTCAAGTGGTTCTCGAACGAGAAGGGGTACGGCTTCATCGAGCGCGAGGGTGGGGAGGACGTGTTCGTCCACCACTCGAAGATCGCGATGGAGGGGTACCGGTCGCTGACCGAAGGCCAGCGGGTCCAGTTCGATGTCGAGCAGGGTGACAAGGGCCTGCAGGCGGTGAACGTCCAAGCGGTCTAGAGGACCTTTCGGAACCGAACTTCGAGCGGGCTCCGAGAGGAGCCCGCTTTTCATTTGGGAGGATTCGTCGATGGCAATCTCGAGAGACGAAGTTCTGCACGTGGCGGGGCTTGCGCGCCTCGATCTGACCGACGAGGAGATCGAGCGCTTCCAGGAGCAGTTGAACGCGATCCTCGAGGCCGTCGGCAAGGTCTCGGAGCTCGATCTCTCGGACGTCGAGCCGACCGCGCATCCGCTCGACCTTGCGAACGTCTGGGCGGAGGACGAGCCGCGGCCGTCTCTGTCGGTCGAGGAGGCGCTCGCGAACGCCCCCGACCGCGACGGCGACTTCTTCCGCGTTCCCGCGGGGTGACGCGTTGGGCTCGCGGTCGCAGAGTCACGATTTCGGCGCCAGCGCGTTTCCGACACGTGCGCCGGGGCTCGTTAGCGTTCCGGTAGGGGTTCGTTTGCACCCCCCATGGGGGCTCGGCAGGGGGCCCGCGTGATCGACACCTTGCGCCTGACCGCCGAGGACGCGGCCGAAATGCTCGACCGCGGCGAGGTCTCCGCCGCGGAGCTGCACGCCGCCTACCGGGCCGCGATCGACGAGCGCGATCCCGAGCTGCATGCCTTCCTCACCACCGTCGACGAGGTCGACGGCGACGGCGTGCCGATTGCCTTCAAGGATCTGATCTCGACGCGTGGGGTCGAGACCACCGCGGCCTCGAAGATCCTCGCTGGGTACAAGCCCGTCTTCGACGCGACCGTGGCGACGCGGTGCAAGGAGGCCGGGCTACCGCTTCTCGGCAAGACGAACCTCGACGAGTTCGCGATGGGCTCGTCGACCGAAAACTCCGGCTACGGGCCGACGCGGAACCCATGGGATCCCGAGCGCGTGCCCGGAGGCTCGTCCGGCGGCTCGACCGCCGCGGTCGCGGCCGGGCTTGCACCCTGGGCGCTCGGATCGGACACCGGCGGCTCGATCAAGCAGCCCGCGGCGCTGTGCGGGGTCGTCGGCCTGCGTCCGACATACGGGACCGTCAGCCGTTACGGGATCGTCGCCTTCGCGTCGAGTCTCGACCAGATTGGGCCGATCGCGAAGACCGTCCGCGACTGCGCCCGCCTCTACGCCATCCTCGTCGGCCGCGATCCCTGCGACTCGACGACCGTCGACCTGCCTCAGCCGGTCGAGGTGCCGGAGGCAGAAGATCTGCGCGGCCTGAAGATCGGCGTTCCCAAGGAGCTGAACGAGACCGAGGGGATCGAGCCCGGGGTGACCGAGCAGGTCAGCCGTGCGCTCGAGCTCGCGCGGGAGCTCGGCGCCGAGCTCGAGGAGTGCAGCCTGCCGCGCTCGGTCGACTTCGGGCTGCCCTGCTACTACCTGATCGCACCGTCGGAAGCGTCGTCCAACCTGGCCCGGTACGACGGCGTCCGCTACGGCTATCGGGCGAGCGGAAACGGCGATCTCCGCGGCCTCTACGCGCGCACCCGTGACGAGGGCTTCGGCGACGAGCCCAAGCGGCGGATCATGCTCGGCACCTATGCGCTCTCGGCGGGCTACTACGAGGCCTTCTACGGCCAGGCGCAGAAGGTGCGGACGCTGATCAGGCAGGAGCACGACACTCTCTTCGAGCGTTTCGACGTGCTCGCCTCGCCGACCTCGCCGACGGTTGCGTTCCCGCTCGGCGAGCGAACCCAGAATCCGCTGGCGATGTACCTCTCGGACGTCCTGACGATCCCGTCGAACATGGCCGGCCTGCCCGGTCTTTCGATCCCGTGCGGCCTTTCCGAAGGCCTACCGGTCGGTTTGCAGCTGATCGGCCCGCAGTTCTCCGAGAATGCGCTCTTCCGCACGGGTCACGCGCTCGAACGCGCGCTCGGCTTCGACTACGTCCCGGAGCGGCTGCGATGAATTGGGAAGCCGTCATCGGCCTCGAGATCCACGTGCACCTGAAGACGCGGACGAAGATGTTCTGCCGGTGCGCGGTCGGGGCGCTCGACGAGCCGAACACACGCACCTGCCCGATCTGCCTCGGCCATCCGGGAACGCTGCCGGTGCCGAACAAGCAGGCGATCGAGTGGACGATCCTGCTCGGGCTCGCACTTGACTGCGAGATCGCCGAGCGCGCCGTCTTCCATCGCAAGAACTACTTCTATCCCGACCTGCCGAAGGGGTATCAGATCTCCCAGTACGACGAGCCGCTCTGCGTCGACGGCCGCATCCGGCTCCCCGACCCTGACGGGGCCGCCGAGATCGGGATCACCCGCGCGCACCTCGAGGAGGACGCCGCGAAGACGCTGCACGTCGGCGGCGCCGAGGGCAGGATCCACGGCGCGACCGCCTCGCTCGTCGACTTCAACCGCGGCGGCACGCCGCTCGTCGAGATCGTCACGGAGCCGGACATCCGCACCGCCGACCAGGCGCGGCGCTTCCTGCAGCTGCTGCGCCAGACCGTCGTCGAGCTCGGGATCTCCGACGCCGAGATGGAGAAGGGATCGCTCCGCTTCGACGTCAACGTCAGCGTCCGGCCCGAGGGGTCGGCGGAGCTGCGCACCCGCACGGAGCTGAAGAACATGAACTCGTTCGCGTTCGCCGCGCGAGGGATCCAGCGCGAGATCGAGCGCCAGATCGGGGTCTACGAATCCGGAGGCGAGGTCGAGCAGGAGACGCTCCATTTCGATCCGAGCCGCGAGGACGCGCCGCCGCTGCGCTCGAAGGAGGAGGCGCAGGATTACCGGTACTTCCCGGAGCCCGACCTCGTCCCGGTCGAGCCGCTCCGTGAATGGTCGCTCGACGAGCTCCGCTCGCGGCTGCCCGAGTCGCCGGCGGCCCGGCTCGACCGCGTGCTCGCGGCTGGTCTGGACCTCCGCGACGCCGAAGCGCTGAACGCAGCGCCCGCTCGCGTGAGCCTGTTCGAGGCCATCCGGGACGCGGGCATCGAGGCGAGGCCGGCGGCTGCCTTCGTCCTCAACGACGTCGCTCGTCACGACGTGGACCCGGCACGGGTCAACGGCCCCGAGCTCGCCAAGGTGTTGCGCGAGCGCGATCAGATCCCGCGCGAGGCTCTCGACGCGGCCGTCGCGGCGAGCGCTGCGGCAGGCTTCGCCGCCGACGACTACCTCCGCGAGCGCACGGTTGCGGACGCCTCCGAGCTCGATCCGGTGATCGACCGCATCCTCGGCGAGAACGAGCAGCAGGTCGCGGCCTACAGGCGCGGCAAGGAAGGCCTGCTCGGTTTCTTCGTCGGTCAGGTGATGCGCGAGACGCAGGGCAAGGCGAATCCGAAGGTCGTCAACGAGCGCCTGCGTGAGAAGCTGCGGGCGTAGCCTGCGAGCTGTCGAAAAAATCCGGCTCCGTACGTCTCAAGTAGGTAGCGAGGAAACCCTGGGGTCGTAAGGGAGGGAAGAATGGCGAATCAGGTCGGTTGGTTCGAGGTCGTCGGACAGGACGGCGAGAAGCTCCGCAGTTTCTACGGCGATGTCTTCGGGTGGAGCTTCAACGTTCCCTCGCCGGAGATGAACTACGGCATGACCGAGCCGTCGGACACCGGCATCGGGGGCGGGATCGGCCAGGCGCAGGGAGGGCCGGGCCACGCGACGTTCTACGTCGGCGTCTCCGACCCGCAGGCCACGCTCGACAAGATCGAGAGCGCGGGCGGAAAGACCGTCGTGCCCGTGACCGAGATGGAGATGGTCACGTTCGCGATGTTCACCGACCCGGAAGGCCATCTGGTCGGGCTGTACAAGTCGCAGGAGTAAGCGCGCGAGCCGCGCCGGAGCGCAAATCGAAGCGCTCCGGCGCCGGCCACTCAGTCGCGGAGCTTGGGCAGAACCTGCTCGCCGTAGATGCGAATCGCCTCGAGCGCGTTCGGGCCCGACTGGTTGGAGAGCTTGACGACGACGTCACCCTCACCCAGCTGCTCGAGCCGCTTGATTCGCTCGACGTGCTCGTCGGGGTCGGCCGAGACGATGAAGTGCTGCTTGAACTCGTCGTCCGAGACCTTCTCCTCGCCGCGCTCGTACATCGCCTTCGGGTCGAGCCAGCCGTCGGTGTAGAACTCCTCGGGGACGGCGCCCTTCCAGACGCGGGCAGCCTCCAGGGCCTCATCGTCGCTCGGCGCCACGAGAACCCGGTCTCGAGCACGATCGTCCCGGGCTCGCGGCCTGCTTCCCCGGCCGCCTCGCGGTAGGTCTCGATCAGCTTCGGCGCGCTCTCCGGATCGGCCATCGTCCAGAGGCCGTCGCCGTACCGGCCCGCCGCCTGAGCCGCCCCGGGATGGAACGCCGAGATGTACAGGGGTGGGGGCCGCTCCGGGCGCGTGTGGAGGTAGGCGCGCTTCGTCTTGAAGAACCGGCCCTCGTGGTCGACGCGCTCTCCGTTCCAGAGACGGCGGATCAACTCGCAGGCCTCCTCGAGGGCCGCCAGCTGGTCGCGCGGCGACGGCCAGTCGAGGCCGAGCGGCGACTCGTTGAGCGATTCGCCGGAGCCGAGGCCGAGGAAGACCCGCCCCGGGTACATCGCTTCCAGGGTTCCGAAGCCCTGGGCGATCAGCGCCGGGTGATAGCGCTTGAGCGCGACCGTGACCGCGGGCCCGAGGGGGACGCGCTCGGTCGCCTCGGCCGCCGCGCCGAGCCAGACCCAGGCGTGGCCGGAGTGGCCGGGCTCCCACCACGGCTGGAAGTGGTCCGAGCACGCGATCCCGTCGAAGCCGGCGCGCTCGCCGGCGACTGCCTGCTCGAGCAGCTCACGGGGGTGGTACTGCTCGTGCATGCAGCCGAGGTAGTAGCGGGCCACCGGGGGGCGGCTACCCGGCTTGCAGGATCGAAAACGAGGCCGAGACTAAAGATTTCCGCGAACCGGCCGATCCCTCGTTCGAGTGATGCCGCGCGTCCGCCGCCTCCGACTTGCAGCCGCGATCGCGATCGCAGCTGGCGCCTTGCCGACCGTGCCGGTCGCTCGCGCCGCCGGCCGCCCGGCCGTGGCGGCGCTTCAGGTGACGCTCAGGCACCACCACGTCTATCGGGGACCGGTCGACGGGGTGATCGGGCCACGGACGACCGCGGCCGTGATCCGCTTCCAGCGACGTCACGGACTCACGCCGGACGGAGTCGCCGGCCCGAAGACGCGTCGCGCGTTCGGCCGCTTCGCGAAGCAC
>DASQWX010000073.1:0-4942 GCA_035640035.1 Gaiellaceae bacterium | reverse complement strand
ACAAGAACGACACCACCCCATACGACGTCGCCGTGTCGGCTCCGTTCACCATCCACTGATCCACGACGAGGGAATCGCCGCGCCAATCCTGGGCGCGGCGATTCCTCTCGCCCGGTCCGAGACAGACGACCATCCGCCTGTGAGACCGCACCCCAAGTCTTCGATTGTCTGGCCCTCTGCAGCGTTGCCTCAGTAGGCAGCGAAATGGAGTACGGACTGGAGTACGGGCTTTTCTCGATCACCCGCAGTTTGCAGCAGCGTGTTGCAGTGGCGACCTGGGTCGGTTGCAGCACGTTTCGGCCAGCTTCACGCCGGCGCAGCGGTTCCGCTCGGACTTTAATCCCAAGGTCGCAGGTTCGATCCCTGCCCGGCCCACTTCACCGATCGAAGTCCGGCGCGGCTACGCCGCGCCATGACGACTTCGATCGGTTTCAGCTTTTGGTCCGACGTTTGTGAGCCGCGGCCGCGCATGTCGGCCGCGGCGGCGAGATGTTGCGTGATTTGCACGAAGTTCCCTTGACGGCGCCTGGTGTCCGATAAATTCTGGATTCCTCACGGAACTGGCGCGATGACGGTCCCGATGCGCCGATCGGTGCGACGATCACGACCCGGTGGTCGTCGCCAGGATCTTGGTCAGCTGCCGCGTTCGACATCGACAGCGCCTGCACCGACGCGCGTCTCGAGAAAGAGGTTGCCGCCGCCGGTCACGCGGACGCGCGCGTTGCGTCCATCGTCGTGGTGGCCGAGCACGGATATCGAGCCGGCCTTCACACGTCCATCGACCACCACCGAGGCGCGGCGTGGCACGATCACCCGAAGCTCGCCGATTCCAACTCGCGCCTTGACGTGCAGCTCCTTCCCGACGGGGACTCGCGAAAGATCGAGCCTCAAGCTGCCGACGCCGAGCTTGTACTCCTGGCGCACGTCATCGGTGGACGCGGGTGTATACGTGCGATCGCCGACGCCGTCGCTCAGAGAGACGTCGAACCAGGTGAATCCGACTATGACCGCGACGAGAGCGATCAGGACGACGAACGCCGCGATCCCTGCAGCGGCGACTAGCCACCGCGACCGCCGTTTGGTGCTCGGCGACTCGACCATGAGCCCGACGATAACGCCGTGGCCGCACCCGCTGTAACACTCGCCGGTGTCGCGACAGAGACTGGGTGAGATGCAGCGGTCGGCGGAAGAGCGGTTCGACGACATCTACCGGCGGCATGCCGACGCCGTGACGGCCTACGTGCGGCGGCGTTGCCCGCCCGACTCGGTCGAGGACGTAGTCGGTGAGACCTTCGTCATCTGCTGGCGGAAGCTCGAGCAGGTGCCGGCCGAGCCGCTGCCGTGGCTGTACGCGGTCGCGCGGAAGACGCTCGCGAACGAGCGGCGCGCGGCGGCGCGCCCCCCGCTGGTGACGGCAAGCGAAGCGACGGTCGAATCCCCTGAGATCGAAGGGGACCCGGTGCTCGCCCGCGCGTTTGCGCGGCTCGCCGAGCCGGACCGCGAGATTCTGCGCCTGGTTGCGTGGGAGCAACTGTCGCTGCGAGAGGCGGCGTGCGCGCTCGGCTGCTCGTACGTCGCCTGCCGCGTTCGCTTCCACCGCGCCCGGCGCCGCCTCGCGGCACACCTCGAGCGCCTCGAGAACCCGTCGACCGCCGCGAACCCACGATCTCGTCCGGAAGGAGTATCACCGTGATCCACGACGCAGTCATCGCCCGCCTGGCGGCGGCGAACCCCTTTCCCACTGCAGCGCCGCTCACGGCCACGCCGACTCAGCGGCGCGGTCACCGGCGCCGCCTCGCCGTCGCTGCGCTCGCCGCCGCCGCGATCGCCGTGCCGGCGGCCGCCTTTGCCGACGGCATCGGCAGCCTGCTCGGCTTCTCGACGCAGGGAACGCCGGTCGCGACGAGCGACACGCCGTTCACCCGCGTCAGCGGCTTCGCCGAGGCACTCCCGGAGCTCGGCGTCCCCTCGACGTTGCGGCTGCTCGCCACGCGCGACGGGATCAGCTTCTACGCTGCCCGGCGGCCCGACGGCCATTACTGCTTCGCCGTCGACTCGGCCGGCCGCAAGGGGCTCGGCTGCGACATGGGGAGCCCCGCCGGCGCCTTCTTCCCGTCGCCGCAGCGGCCGATCTTCGACTTCTCACGCTTCTCACACGGCGACCGGCTGGTCGGCTTCGCCGCGGACGGCGTCGCCAGCGTGTCGCTAATCGATGCCTCAGGCGCTGTGATCGCCTCGGCGCCGGTCATCGACAACGTCTACGCCAACGCGAGCCCGCCGCCCGGCGCGGCCGGTGTCGAGGCGCTCGACGCGCACGGCAAGGTCGTCTACCGGCGCGGCTTCGACGAGCTGCCGTAGATGCCGGCTCGGCTGGCGGCGGTGACGGCGGCGGCGCTTGTCGCCGCCGTCCACGGCCGCGTTCCCGTCGACGGGCACGCGATGTACTACCGCTGCGAGGGCTCAGGCCACCCGACCGTCGTGCTCGAGGCCGGCTCGCCCGACACGAGCACCGTCTGGCAATGGGTCGAGCCGGCGCTCGCGCGCGTCACGCGTGTCTGCGCCTACGACCGCGCCGGCCTCGGCCGTAGTGCGCCAGCGCCACGGACGCAGCACCGGACGGCACGGACGCAGGTCCGCGAACTGCACAGCCTGCTTCGGAAGGCGCGGATCCCGGGCCCCTACGTCCTCGTCGGCCACTCCTGGGGCGGGATGCTTGCCGAGCTCTTTGCACACGACTACCCGGATGAGACAGTCGGCCTCGTCCTCCTCGACCCGACGACGTTCCCGTACCTGACCCCAGACGCGCTGCGACACCTGCCGCGTCGCCTGACGCGGGAGGGCATCGACGTCTCCGCGACCGTCGCCGAGGTCTCTGCGATCCGTACGCTCGGGCGGCTGCCGCTCGTCGTCATCGGTAACGGGCGCGGACGAGCCGACGCGCGCCTGCGCGCGGCGCAAGACGCGCTGGCGCGCCTCTCGAGCGACAGCGTCCATGCGATCGCGCTGGGGAGCACTCACTACGTGCAGAAGCCGCCGCCGGCCGGGCAGCCGGAGGTCGTCGTCGCGGCGGCCCGCGCGGTTCTGGGGGCGGCGCGGCTACACCGACGCCTGCCCGGATGCGGTCGGCTCTTCTTTGGCGAGCGCGTCGAGTGCCTTCGATAGCGGCTGCCGCTACCCCCGCAGGCGATCGATCGCGGCCACCAGCACGTCGTCGGCCGCGGGCTCGTTCACGGTGATTCGGATTCCGGAGCCCGACGGCCGCACGGCAAGGCCTTCGCGAAGGAGCGCGTGCGCGAGCTCGGCCGCGCCTTCGACCTGGACGGAGACGAAATTCGTCGCCGACGGGAGCGGCTCGAGGCCGATCGAACGAAGCCGCTCAGCTAGCCGCTCCCGCTCGTCGATCGTTGGTCCGATGTCGGGTGGGCTTGCAAGCCCCGCGAGCGCGAGCGCAACGGAAAGTGTCGAAACGGGCGCCGGGGATTGACGCGTGCGCAGCTCTTTCGCCGTCTCGATGTCCGCGAGCGCGTACCCGATGCGCGCTCCCGCGAGCGCGAATGCCTTCGAAAACGTCCGTATGACGACCACCCCGTCGTCGATGAGGGTCGCTGCCGTCTCGCCGCCGGCGTACTCGAAGTAGGCCTCGTCGACGACAAGCGGCCGGGCGCCGGGTAGATCCACGAGGGCGCCGGAGGGGTTGTGCGGTCGGCAGACGAACGTCACCACCGGATCTTCGGTTCCGACGTCCGCACCGGCGAGGTGGACCGACCCGCGGATGACGGCGTAGACCGGCTCGTCGCGGACGTCGACCTGATCGCCGGGACCGGCGAACGCGCGAGCGCACAGCATCAGGAGGTCGTCGGCGCCTGCGCCGAGGACGACGTTTTCAGGTTCCACGCCCGCGTATTCGGCGATCTCCTCATGGATGCGCGGGTACCCGCCGTGCGGATACCTGTGCACTGTCGCCACGGCTTCGGCGAGCTGCTCGAGTCGCGCGTGTCCGACCGGCGGCGTGTTTCCGTCGAACCGCAGCACCTGGTCCGGACGAATTCCGGCCAGCTCTGCGATCGCCGCAGTCGACGGGGCCCACGCGTATGGCTCGAAGCTCGGTGGCAGCGGCCGCACAGTCGCACGAGCCTGACCGCGCCGCCGCGTCGTCATAGTGTCGCGACCAAGATTCGCTGGCCCAGGTCAACCGCCGGCAGCGCGCGAAAATGACCGTAGCGGCTGTCCCACGTGCCCGAGTCGAGTTCAGCCTCCAATCGCGCCAATCCCTCGGCGACCGCTTCCGCTGGTGCGAGCGCGAAGTTGGAGATGTTCCGCCTTACATCGGGATCGAGGTACAGCTCGGGACGCGCCCAGTACGCGGTGAAGAGGCCGTCGACACAGTCGCGAGGCAGTGGGACGCAGATTGTGCGCAGCGGCCCGAGTTCTTCTTCGATCGCCGCGACGATCGAAGCAATCCGGTCGGCCGGCTCGAGCTCGGGCAGGTAATCGGCGAGCCAGAAGGCGATGCCGCTCCGCGGGTTCCGAAGAAAGATGACCACTCGCGTTCGCGCAACGCGCCGAAGCTCGCGCAGCCCGCCCCGGAGATCGCTCCAGTGGTGAACGGTGTTGACCGCCAAGGCTGCGTCGAAGCTGTTGTCGACGAAGGGCAGCTGCTCGGCGCTCGCCTGAATCGCCGGAGCTGCATCCGGTCCCCGCTGCGCGATCATCGCGCCTGACGGCTCGACCGCCACGACCTCCCGGTCGACAGGCTCATACGCTCCAGTGCCCGCGCCGACATTGACAACCGAGCGGGCATCGCCGAGAGCGTCGAGGATCGCAGCCGCGATACGTGGATCGGGCGAACGCGTCGCAGCGTACGTCAGGCCTATCTCGTCATATACCGCACCGCCCGACCCTGCGTAGCGCGTTTTCGGCCGCACGACCGCCATTCTCCCGT
>DASQWX010000072.1:0-7784 GCA_035640035.1 Gaiellaceae bacterium | reverse complement strand
GACAACGCATCGCGGGTACGAGACGGGTACGCAAGACTGAGCACGCCCGGACACGCGCCCAGAGAGGAGTTCGCCGACGGTCGCAACCGCTACGACGTGATTCTCGACATCGCCGGCAACCGCCCCCTCTCCCAGCTACGGCGCGCCCTGACGCCACGGGGGACGCTCGTGATCGTCGGCGCAGAAGACGCAGGCAAGTGGCTCGGAATCCGGCGCCAGCTGCGGGCCGCCGCGCTCTCGCCCTTCGTTCGTCAGAAGCTGGGCTTCTTCATCTCAAAGGAGCGCAGCCAGGACCTGGAAGAGCTGCGGAAGCTGCTCGAAGCCGGCGCGATCAAGCCTGCCGTCGACAGAACGTTCCCACTCGACGAGGTCCCTAAGGCGATTGGCTACCTCAGAGCAGGCCACGCCCGCGGGAAGATCGTCATCACCACCTGACGCACGAGCCTGCCGCGCGTAGTCGCTTGGCGACGCGTTCTGCGCGGCCGTGGCTCGTCGGTAAGCCGCTGAAGCTCGTCATCGCTATCGGCACAGGTTCTTGGTAAAGAGGGGGTCACAAGCCTTCGGATCCGCTTGAACAAGCGGAATCGGGCGGGCGGATTCCCTCAGCGAGGGAACACCAGGTAGTGCCCGCGAGTGCCCGCGCGTGACAGGCGTTTACGAACTGGACAATCTAACGCCGCGCTTTGCAGGCATTTCCACGAAGCCCTCTGACGGACTCGAACCGTCGACCCCTCCTTACCATGAACGTGAGGAGGGGGTCGATCATGCGGGTTTGCGCATCGTGGTGCGTCTTTACGGTCCTCGCTCGTGGTCGCCGTGCATCAGGTTTTGCAAATCGGTGCGACCTTGGTGCGACCTGGACGGAAGCCACGAGCGCGGCCGCTAAGGGAGGTCGACGAGGGATTCGATCACACGCGTCACGACTCCACGACGATCTCGCTCTCGACCGCCTTGATTCCCGGCGCGGTCTCGGCTGCGCGCAGAGCTGTCTGCAGCGCCGCCAGGGAAGGGAGGTGGCCGTGGAGATGCACGGTGTTGTCATTCATCGTTACTCGGATAGAGCGGGCATGGAGATCGGCGGTGTGCGCGATCGCCTCGTGAACGCGAAGCTCGATGTCGGCGGCGGTCGGCTTGCTCTCCGACTTGACCTTGAGCAGGTTGTCGACGACACGCACCCCGGTGAGATGACGGACGGCGCTCTCGGCGGCGTCTCGCTGGGAGGCCGATTCGACCTCTCCGTGCAGGATGACGCGCGCGTCACGGACTTGTACGGCGACTGCGTCGGGGATCGGTCCTCGTGCGCTTCGTAGGTGCGCGATCTGTTCGGCGATTTCGTCGTCGGCACGCTCGTGGAGAGAAGGCTCTCTGACTTCAATGTCATCGGCGACGGCTTTTACCGCGTCGACGCGCTCCGCTGCTCGCACCGCTACATGCCTTTCGTGGATCGACATGACGTGGCCGCGAAGCGTGATCGCCCCGTCGATGGCGGTCACGGAGATGTGCGTCGCGATGACCTCCGGGTCGGAGGCCAGCTCGTTCAGGACGGCGTCCCGAAGGTTCTTGTCGCTGACTGTCGGCTTCATCAGTTCGCTCCTTCCCACGAGATGTGTGCGACGGTCTCGACGTATCGAGCTGCGATGCTCTTCTCGAAGGCGGCGGCCAGCGCCGCGCTCGCTGCTTCGGCGTGTCGCGACACCGTGACCGTCAGATTGATGTCGGCGAGGCTTGGCGGATCCGTCTGCGCTCGCCACTGCGCGGAGACGCTCACGTCGTCAGGGAGCCCACCGGCGCGAAGGATGCTCCGCGCCGTCCACGCGAACTCCGCGGCGATCGAAACGATGAAGAGGTCGTCCGGAGTCGGGGCGAGCGCATGACCGGAGTCGGGATCAGCGAGGTCGAGCACGTGGCCGCGGATGCTTGCCCAGAACCCGTCTCTTCGTTCGTGGGGGTTGACGACGAGAGCGCGCTCCAGCTTTCGGCCGGTCAGAGCGTTCGTCGGGTCAGGTGCTTCGGTGCCACCCACGGTTGTGACGGCGCTCATGTCACCTGTCGCCGTCAGCGCGCGGGTTGGCAAGGAGCACCGTCGCAGTCGCCGGCACCGATCGTGTCGGTCGAACATCCGAACTGGCTGGCGTCGACGGCGTGGCTGTCCATGGACTGGTGCGACTTGGCGCGTGCCAGCCGCGCCTGATCGCACGGCCAAGCATCATCGGCACCGAGACGATCGCCCACACAAGCGCCACGACCGCGACGACTGCGAAGCCGACGACGATGATCAGCGCCATCAGACCGAGCCACGGTGCCGAGAGAAGGACAACCGTCCCAACGATCAAGAGCGGTGTCCACGCATAGAAGTACCTCACCATGATCTGTCCCTCCAGCTGGGCGTCGGTGCGTTCGTCACCGTGGAGGATGCGCGGGCGGACCGGCACTCGCATCCGCCGGGGCGCCAGCGTTGGTCGCTAGTCGTCGCGGCACAAGGCTCGCGGGCAAGGTGGCAGTCATCGGGCGTTTTCGCCGATCGGGACTGCGGTGGGCAGCGCCGAGCCCAGGCGCCAGGCAGGCAGGCGGGCGAGCTGGTTGCGCGACGTGATCTCGAGTTTCCGGAAGACCTTGCGGAGGTGGTACTGCACCGTTCGAGGGCTGATGTAGAGCTGCGCCCCGATCTCGGGGTTGGAGAGGCCGTCGCAGGCGAGGCGAGCGATCTGCGCTTCCTGGGGCGTGAGGACGCCGCGCGTTTCGTCGGTGCGCTTGCGCGCGGTCTCTCCGGTGGCGAGCAACTCGGACAGCGCTCGCGCCGCAAACGCCTCGGCGGCGACCCGGCTAAACGTTTCGTGGGCCGCTCGAAGATGGACGCGCGCATCGACGCGCCGGTTCTCGCGACGCAGCCACTCGCCGTAGACCAGCTGAGCTCGGGCGTGATGGACCTCGGTTCCGCTGCGGCCCAGGAGCTCGATCGCGTCGTGGTAGAGGCCTTCGGCCCGGGCGCCCTCGCTGAGGAGGGCGGCCGATCGGGCTCGAACGCCGAGCCCCCAGTCGGTGCGGTTGACGGGCGTCCGGTCGTCGAGCTCGCGCAACGCCTCGGAAGCGATTGCTCGTGCGTTAGTTCGCGTCGCCGCCTCGACGAGCTCGAGATGCGCCCAGCTGTAAAGCCCGCGCGGGTCATCGGCGCATGCGCTGTGCGCGGCAGCGACGGCATCCTCGTAGCGGCCGAGACCGTTGTACAGGACTGCCTTGGCGTACTCCGCCAGGGCAGTGACCCGCGCCTCGTCGGCGGCGGTGGCCTCGTCGACCATTGCCGCGACGAGTTCCAGCGCCAAGGCTTCCCGGCCTTTCCATGCGGCGAGCAGGAGCCGAGGGAACAAGGCGGGGCGGTACCCGATCGACTCACTGATGGCCTCGACCTCTTCGACCAGCGGAGCTGGCGGAACAGCGTGTCCACGACCCACTTCCGAGAGCGAAGGCGCAGTCGGGTGCCGTCCTTCGGTACCGGGCTGGACGTCGCCGGTGGACGGTAGACCGTCGATCACGATGACCAACCGCCCCGCGACCAGGTCCTTGTAGTCGAGACGCAGTTCCGTCCTGTTCTCGTGGCGCGTTTGGATGCTGCTCATCGTGAGGCGTGAGCATTGCTAGAGAAGGAGGCGCCGTCATCGCTGCCAGCCCGAGAACGCGTGCTGGGGTCAACCCGAAGATTGGCTGTTCTGGTTACCCGGAAGCCGACGCCGAAGCGGCCTTGTCAGCTTCTCGCAACGGCGGGTGCTCCGCGTCGGGCGGACTGGTCGGCAGTTGCACCCGGATCGTTGTGCCCACGCCGACCGGACTCGCGAGCGCGATCGTCCCGCCGAGCGTCTCGACGCGATCCTTCAGTCCGATCAATCCGGTTCCCCGACCCGGCTCCGCCCCGCCGATGCCGTCATCCTTGATCTCGAGGTCGATCGTGTCGCCACGCCGCCCACCGCGTACCGCGACGGTCGACACCCGTGCATGCTTGATGGCATTGGTGATCGACTCGGCGACGACGTAGTACACGGTGGCTTCGAGCGTCGGTTCGTATCGCCCGTCGAAGGCGACGTCGAGGTCGACGGGGATCGCGCTTCTGCGAGCGAGAGCCTCCAGTGCATCGTCGAGTCCCGCGTCGGAGAGAATCGCGGGATGGATGCCGCGCGAGATCTCGCGCAGCTCATCCGTCACCGCGACGAGATCGTCTGCCAGAGCCGACAGCTCCTGCACAGGTGATTCGCCTGCGGCGGCTAGACCGGCGGCCTTCCGTGCCTTGAGCGCGAGCGCAACAAGCCACTGCTGGATCCCGTCGTGGAGATCTCGCTCGAGTCGGCGGCGCGTTTCGTCGCCCGCGCTGACGAGGCGGGCCCGCGATGCCGCGAGCTGCGCGCGGCTCTCGGCGTTCGCGACTGCAGTCGCGACCAGCTCGGCGAACCTCTCGACACGCCTTTCGGTCTTCGGAGGCAAGCTTGCCTGCGAGCTCGACGCACTCAGCAAGCCCCAGAGCTCACCCTCGACGACGATAGGCGCGCCCACAATCGAGAAGTAGCCCATCGCAAGAATCCGCTGCGCCATCTCGCTGAGAGCGTGGGTGTCGACGTCGTCCTTTCTGACGTCGACGCGTGCAGCGCGACCGGTGCGATAGACCTCGCCGGCCATGATCGATTCCTCGAGCGCCTGGCGCGAACCCAGCGGAATGCTGCGCAGACTCTCGCTCCTACCGACGACTACCACTCCGGAGCCGTCGGGTTCGAAGCGCCCGACGCCGGCACCGTCCGCAGTGAACAGACGCGCAACCTCGTCGCTCACCGCCGAGAACAGCTCAGCGGGCTGAATACCGGCCGCGACGAGCGTCGCCACCCGCCGTAACGCGGCCTGCTCGTCCGCGAGCTCACGAGCACGAGCCTCGGACCGCGCCACTCGGTCACGCGCTTCGCGACTCGCGATCGCCGTTGCGATCAGCTCCGTGAAGTTTTCCATGCGCCTTTCAGTGTCGGCGGGGAGGATCCGCCGAGAGTCCGAGACCACCATCGCTCCCCAGACGCGGTCGTCGACGAAGATCGGCGTCGCGACGGTCGAGAGAAAGCCGGCGGCGCGGATCAGGTCCGGGATTGCGCCCATCCCGGTTGTCGCCTCGGCAGTAACGTCTCTTCGCGCGGCGTGGCCGGTGCGACACGCAGCGGTAGTCGTCGGCCACTCACCGAAATCAGACCGCATCCCGATTGTGATCCTTTGCATGCCTGCGCTCATCCCGGCGAGGACCGCGCTCAGGCCCACGACGACCAAGGTCGATTCGTCGGCTTCCACACGGACGACTGCGGCCTGCTCGGCGTCGAATAGTTCGACCGCCTCGTCGCACACGGACGTGAAGACCGCGTCGGGGATGGCGCCCTGGGCGATCAACGTTGCCACCCGACGGAGAGTTTCCTGCTCGTGCAAGAGGCTTCGAACCTCCTCGCGCGCCTCCGCATTGCTCAGCGTCGTCGTCACGAGCTCGGTGAATCCGACCAATCGATCACCGGCGTCAGCAGGGAGCGGTGGGCCGTCGCGAGCGGCGCCGACGGCCATAGCGCCCCAGACCGAGCCGTTCACGATCACCGGCGCTCCGACGACCGAACCGATGCCGAGCGCGGTTGCCGCTTCGCCCAATGGCCCGTGAACGCCGCTGTGGTCTTCGATTCGTGCCGGGCGACGCGACGTGACGACCTTCCTGAGGATCCCAGGATCATCGCCCGGGACGGTCCAGCTCTGGCCCACGAAGCCACTGCATGCTGCGCAGCCGGCGACCATCGTCGCCGTTCCGTCGGCTCCGTAACGCAGGAGGCTGGCAAACGGCACATCGAACAGCTCGGAGGCCGACGCCGTGATCGCGTCGAAGACCTCCTGTTGGGAAGCGCCACTTGCGACGAGCATGGCTGTCCGGCGGAGTGCATGCTGCTCGGCGGCGAACCGCTCCAGCTCTCGTCGCGCTTCGGCGTTCGCGATCGCGGAGGAGATCAGCTCGGTGAAGTCGGCCAACCGTGCTTCTGTGTCCTCGGGTAGTGGTTCCTGCCGAGGGGAATAAACGGACATCGCACCCCAGAGTCGACCTTCGACGTTGATGGGGCTCGCGACGGCGGAGCGCATCCCTGCCTGCCGAACGGCGGCCGCGGACGGTCCGCCCAGTCCGGTGTAGTCGTCGAGTCGGGCCGGCCGGCCGGTTTGCCACACGGATGCAAGCACGCCCGGGCTGTCGAGGTCCCAGCGCGTTCCGATTGCGAGCGCGTCCGCGCTCTCACCCCACCCGCCGACGACTTCCACCGCCGGACTCTCGTGCTCGTAGCGGGCAAGTCTGACAAGCGGGACGTCGATGATTCGGGCGACCTGTTCCGCCACCACGCCGAAGAGTTGTCGTGGCGACGACTCACGCGCGACGAGCGTCGCAATCCGTCGCAAGGCGTCGCGTTGCTGCGCGAGATCGCCAAGGCCACTCGCTGCGCGGTCGAGGTTCAACTCGTCACGTTCAACCACTGCGCCAAGCCTCCTGGCCGACAGCTAGCGACAAATGCAGCATAGAGGTGCCAAAACCGGCTGCGAGAACTCGACGCGGTTTTGGAGTTAACCCCAATGCGAGTTGGCGCGGCGCGCGCGATGCTAGGCGTGACGTGGCCCTGCGCTGCCTGATTGTCGACGATAACCCGCGGTTCGGGGACGAGGCCCGCAGCCTACTCGAGCACGAAGGCATCACGGTGGTTGGCGTCGCTGCTTCCGGTAACGAGGCCGCGCGGCTCGCAACAGCGCTTCGCCCCGATGTGGCGCTAGTCGACGTCAGCCTCGGCGCGGAGAGTGGTTTCGACGTTGCACGCCGCCTCGTGGACAACGAAGGCGAACCGCCAGCGGTCATCCTCGTCTCGACGTACGACGAGCGTGAGCTGACCGCCCGTATCGAATCGAGCCCCGCGCTCGGCTTCGTCGCCAAGGCCGAGCTCTCCGCGGAACGCATCCGGAGGCTGCTCGACACTAGCGCGCGCCGAGAAAGGTGACTACAGCGAGGACCCGGCGGTGGTCGTCGTCTGTCTCCGGCAGACGGAGCTTGACGAAGATGCTGTGCACGTGCTTCTCGACCGTCCCCTCGGTGACCCATAGCCGCCGCGCGATGCCCGAGTTTGATCTGCCTTCCGCCATGAGCGCGAGCACTTCCCGCTCGCGTGAGGTGATGCCCTCAAGAGGATCAACGGCCGACCGGGCCCCAAGAAGCTCGACGACGAGCGAAGGGTCGACGACCGAGCCGCCGCGGGTGAGTCGGTCGATGCTCTCGAGGAACTCATCGATGTTCGCGACCCTGCTCTTGAGGAGGTAGCCGGTTCGCTGCCCGCTTGCGAGCAGCGTCGTTGCGTGCTTGACCTCGACGTAGGCGGAGAGGACGAGGATCGCGATCTCCGACATCTCCTCGCGAATCGTCTGCGCGGCCCGTAGCCCTTCGGTTGCGTGGTCAGGCGGCATGCGGATGTCGACGATGACGAGCTCTGGTCGATGCTCACGGACCAGGCTCAGTAGTTCTGTCGCGTCGCCGGCTTGACCGAGAACCCTATGGCCGGCCTGCGTGAGCACGCTCACGAGTCCCTCGCGGAGCAGGAGATCGTCGTCGGCGATGACGACGGTTCGCGCGCCCATCCCCTGCGAGGCCCCTTCCACCACGGAAGTATGCGCAACGCCGGCGGCGCAAGGTCTCCGCCGCGTCTGCTCAGCGAGAAATCTCCGAGCGCCAGCTCGGGCGGACAGATATCTCTCTTCGTGTGTGC
>DASQWX010000071.1:0-7020 GCA_035640035.1 Gaiellaceae bacterium | reverse complement strand
GCGGCTTCGACATCTCCGCTCCGAGCCCGGCCGAGGCTGCGCTCGCGGGCGAAGTCGCGTTGCTGATCGCGGCCGCCGGGCTGGCGCTCCGCGGCCGGCAGCAGCGCCCGGTCAAGCCGGCCTAGAAAAAAGAAACGGCCGCGGCGCCGAAGCGCCGCGGCCGTGGATTAGGAGACCGTCGCCGGAACCGCGAGCTCAGCGAGACGGTCCTTGAGCCGCTCGAGCTCTGCCGTGTGAGCGTCGAGCTCGGCGGCGCTGGCGCCGCGCTGCCGCAGGATCTCGCGCACCAACACGAGGCCTCTGATGTGCAGCAGCAGGTCGTCGATCTCCCGGGTGTTCATGCCGCGAGCTCCGCGGGGACGAGCTCCCCTTCCACCTTTTCGACCTCGGGCGCCGGCGGATTCGACTCGACCAGGATGGCCGCGAGCACCGCGCCGACCGCCGCGATGGCCGCCAGCGCGTAGAAGGCGATCGCGAACCCGTGCGTGAGGGCGGCGCCGCCGAGAGGCGTCGACCCCGGATGCACGTCGACGTAGTTCGACGTGAAGGTCGTCGCAATCGTTGTCGCAACGGCAACACCGATCGCTCCGCCGATCTGCTGCGTCGTGTTGATAAGCCCGGATGCAATGCCCGCGTCGGCCTGCTTGACGCCGGTCAGGCCGCCGATCGACATCGGCACGAAGGCGAGCGCGAGGCCGATCCCGCTCACCAGGAAGGCGGGAAAGAGATCCGTGAAGTAGTGCCCGTCCACGGGTAGCCTCGCGAAGAGGACGAGCGCCGCTGCCGAGAGCGCGAGCCCGGCCGGCAGGATCCGGCGGATCCCGATTCTCGTCACCAGGGCCTGCGAGACGGCCGAGAAGCTGATGATCGCCAGGGTCAGCGCGATGTACGCAACGCCGGTCTTGAGCGCCGAGTAGTGCAGAACCTGCTGCATGTAGAGCGTGAGCAAGAAGAACTGCGAGAAGATCGCGCCGCCCATGAGCAGCCCGGTCACGTTCGACCCCGTGAGCGTCCGCAGCCGGAAGATCCTCATCGGCAGCAGTGGCGCCTTCGAGCGGAACTCGACCACAACGAAGGCGGCGACGAGAGCGGCCGAAGCGGCCAGCAGGCCGATCGACTCGACCGAGCCCCAGCCGTGCTGCGTTGCGCGCGTCATCGCGTAGACGAGCACCATCAGGCCGCCGGTGATCGTGGCCGCGCCGGTGAAGTCGAAGCGCCTGTGCCCAAGGTCCGCCCGGCTCTCGCCCAGCAGCCAAGGGCTGATAGCGAGCACGAGCACACCGACGGGAACGTTGATGAAGAAGATCCACGACCAGCTCAGCGAGCTCGTCAGCGCGCCGCCGAGGAGGACGCCCGCCGCGCCGCCACTGCCCGACGCCGCGCCCCAGATCCCGAGCGCGAGGTTGCGCTCGCGCCCCTCACGGAACGTGGTCGTCAGGATCGAGAGCGCTGCCGGCGACAGAAGCGCCGCACCGAGCCCCTGCAACGAGCGGAACGCGATCAGCGACCCCTCGGACCACGCCAGGCCGTCGAGGAGTGAGCTGAGGGTGAAGAGCAGCAGGCCGCCCATGAACAGGCGCCGGCGGCCGAGCAGATCGGCGAGCCGACCGCCGAGCAGAAGGACGCCGCCGAAGAAGATCGAGTAGGCGGTGATCACCCACTGCAGGCTCGTCTCCGAGAAGTGGAGATCGGTCTTGATCGAGGGCAGCGCCACATTCACGATCGCCACGTCCAGGACGACCATGAACTGCGCCGCGACGATCACGGCGAGGGCAAGCCAACGCTTGCGGTCGACCCCTTCCTGAGGTCCGGCCGCCGCCTGTGCAACAATTCCAGTAGTCATCGATTTGACCTCCCGATCGTTGAATGCCTCAACGATAGCACGAACCTACGTTGGAGTGCTACACTAATTTCCGTGACTACTCAACTAACTGAGCACCCGGCACCTCCGGCCCGTGTGGCCAAGGAGCTTCTGGCCAACAGCGCCTTCTTGATTGCTCGGCTGGGATTCGAGTTCAAGGCGCGGGCGATCCAAGAGGTCGACGACGCGGGGTTCAGTCTCTACGACTACAGCGTTCTCGCCCTTCTCGGCGAGGAGGCGCGTGAGACGCAGGCGACGATTGCCGATGCACTCCGTCTCGACCGAAGTCAGCTCGTCGGGATCCTCGACTCACTCGAGGACCGCGGATTGATCGAGCGCCGGCGAGACCCGCATGACCGGCGCCGGCACATGGTCAGCCTGACCCCCGAAGGACGGGATCAGCTGGTTCGCCTGCGTTCGATCGTGAAGCGGCTCGAAGAGGATTTGCTCGCCCCACTCGACGCCGAGAGCCGCAAGGTGCTCCACACGCTGCTGCTCCAGCTCGCCTGCTATCACGATCCTCGCTGCGGGCCTCCGCAGCCCGCTTAAGTCCCGAGGCCGCGCTCAGACGCGGGGCCTGGTCAGAGACGCCCGGCCGCGATGATCCGGTCGAGGAATTGCCGTGTCCGCGGCTCGCGCGGCCGCGTGAAGATCTCCTCCGGCGAACCCTGCTCGAGGATCCGGCCGGCGTCGAGGAAGAGGACACGGTCGGCGGTATCCCGGGCGAAGCTCATCTCGTGTGTGGCGATGACCATCGTCATCCCCGCCGCCGCGAGCTCGCGGATCACGTTCAGCACCTCGGCAACGAGCTCGGGGTCGAGCGCGCTCGTGACCTCGTCGAGCAGCAGCAGCTCCGGCCGCATCGCCAGCGCGCGCACGATCGCGACGCGCTGCTGCTGGCCGCCGGAAAGACGGTCCGGGTAGTCGTCGCGCTTGTCGGCGAGCCCGAACCGCTCGAGCAGGGCCGTCGCCTCGGCCTCCGCTTCTTCGCGAGTCTTGTGCAGCGCCTGGCGCGGCGCGAGCGTGACATTGCGGAGCACGCTCATGTGCGGGAAGAGGTTGAACGCCTGGAAGACGATCCCGATCCGCCGGCGCACCGCGTTGACGTCGACGCCGCGGGCCGTGATCTCGCGGTCGCGCAGGAAGATGCGGCCGGAGTCGATCGGCTCGAGCAGGTTCACGCAGCGGAGAAGCGTCGACTTGCCTGAGCCCGACGCGCCGATGAGACAGACCACCTCGTGCTCGTCGACCTCGAGATCGACCCCGCGCAAGACCTCGTTCGCGCCGAAGGACTTGTGAACGCGCTCGAGCCGGACGGCGCTCATCTGGCGCCGGCGGCCTGCCGGCGCCGGTCGCGAGCGACGAGCCAGTCGGTGAAGCGCGCGAGCGGGATCGTGAGCAGGACGAAGAGCAGCGCCGTCACGACGTACGGCGTGTAGTTGAACGTGCCCGCGACGTCGATCTGCGACTGCCGGAACGCCTCGATCGGCCCGATCAACGCAACGAGAGCGGAATCCTTCTGCAGGCCGATGAAGTCGTTGAGCAGCGGCGGAATCACCCTGCGGACCGCCTGCGGCAGGACGACGAACCAGAGCGCCTTCGCGCGCGAGAGGCCGAGCGACCGGGCCGCGGCCTCCTGGCTCGGGTGTACCGACTCGATCCCGGCGCGGTAGACCTCGGACACGTAGGCCGAGTAGACGAGCACGAGCGCCGTTACGCCCCAGAAGAGCGGCGACTTCGGTACGCCGGACAACCCGAGCGTCGGCGCGCCGAAACCGAGGATGTAGATGACGAGGATCGTCGGAATGCCTCGGAAGAGGTCGGCGTACGCAATCGCGAGTGCCCGGATCGGGAACAGCACGGGCCCGGGGAGGCCACGCAGCACCGCGATCCCGAGGGCCGCGACGAGGATCACGGCCTCGGCAATGCAGAAGACCTTCACGTTCAGCAGAAAAGCGTGGGCGATCTCGCCGAACGAGCTGCTGAAGATGTGGGCGTCGAAGAACGCCTGCCGGACGGCCGGCCACCCCGACGAGTTGACGACCGCGAGCACGATCGCGCCGAAGAAGACGACGGTGCTGACGAGCGCGATCGCGACGCCGCGGGCACCCTGCCCGCTCAGGTCTTCAATGATCCGCGAGCGCCGGTTCGGGCGGCCGGTCTCGGCGTCGACGCTCAGTTTAGGAGGGTTCGACGGGACAGTGTCTGTGCCGCCGGGCCGCGCTGCTCGCCCGCTGGCGGCGTCCTCAGTCGCGCCAATAGCTTTCTGCTATTGACGCTCCCTGCGTCCTTGCCAGCGAACGAGCATCGCACCCCGGCAACGAGCACCATCCCGCCGAACCCTCCTGCTACTTGAGGACGGGCGCGCTGGCCTTGTTCGATAGCCATTCGCGCTGAATCTTGGGGAGCGTCCCGTCGCTCTTGAGCTTCGCGAGCGCCTTGTTCACGCACGAGACCAGGCTGTTCCCCTTTGAGAAGACCATGCCGAAGTGCTCCGGCGTCCCGACAGTCGGGAACTGGCCGACGACCTCGCTGTTCGGCACCTCGCCCGAGCCGGTGATGAAGAACGCCGTCGGCAGGTCGACGACCACACCGTCGATCTGGTGCGCCTTCAGCGCCGAGGTCACGTCCTGGGAGTTGTTGTAGACAGACGGCTGTTGACTCGGCTTGATGTTCTTGACCACGTACTGGTAGCTCGTGGTGCCGAGCTGGACGCCGAGCTTGTACCTCTTGATGTCCGCCTGCGTCTTGACCTTGGTGATCGGCGAGCCCTTGATTCCGATCAGGGCCTGGTTGACGTTGTAGTACGAGTCGCTGAAGCTGACCGCCTTCGCGCGCTGCGGCGTGAACGAGATCTGGTTGATGTCGAAGTCGAAGTTCTTCGACCCGGGCCGGAAGGACTGGTCGAATGGCACGACGACCCATTTCACATCGCCTTTCGAGAAGCCGAGCTGCTTCGCGACCGCATAGGCGACGGCGCTCTCGAAGCCCTCACCCGAATTGGGGTCGCTGACCTTCCAGGGCTTCTTCTGCGTGCCGCCGAACCATGGCGGGTAGGCCGGGTTGTCGGTGCCGACAGTCAGCTTGCCGCTGGTGACGAGGTTCAGGCTGTCCTTCGAGCAGCCCGCGCCGCTCGTCGACGAGCTCGATTTCTTCGACCCGCCGCCGCCGCAACCTGCGGCGACAGTCGCGAGCAGCACGGTGGCCCCGAGGAGGACTGTCAGCTTGAGGCGCACCGGCGCGAGGCTACCCGGTTACCGGCGCCGGAGCAATGACGCGCAGCGTGAACGGGTCCTGCTGCCTAACAAAGCCTTGTTTCCCAGGTCTCACTTGTGGGGGTAACAACGGGTGTGGTACGAACGTACCACCGGGTCTCATCATCGAAGGAGGACACGTGAAGAAACTTCCCCGCTGGGCGATCGCGGCCCTCACCGCGACCGTCCTCGTCGGGCTGATCGCCGCCGCAGCGTCGGCGCGCACCAGCTCGCCGGCCAGGAAGGCGGCGTCGATCAAGGCGTGCGCCCTCCTGCCTGACACAAAGTCGTCGACGCGCTACGTCCTGTTCGACGCGCCGTACCTCAAGGCCGCATTCCGCAAGGCGAATGTCCCGGCCCAGGTGCTGAACGCGCTCAATGACCCACAGAAGCAGAAGTCACAGGCACAGCAGTGCCTGGCCAAGGGCGCAAAGGTGATCCTGCTCGACCAGATCAACGCTGCGTCGGGCAACTCGATCACGAACCTCGCCGTCAGCCAGGGCGCGAAGGTCATCGACTACGACCGCCTCGTCGTCGGCAGCAAGGCCGCGTACTACGTGTCGTTCGACAACGTCCGCGTCGGCAAGCTGCAGGGCACGGGCCTCGTCAACGGCCTGAAGGCGAGGGGCAAGTACGGCTCGCACCCGGTCATCGCCGAGCTGAACGGCGGCACGACCGACAACAACGCGCATCTGTTCAAGAAGGGTTACGACTCGATCCTCAACCCGCTCTACAAGAACGGCACCTTCAAAAAGGCGACCGCCGGTGACCAGTGGACGGATTGGGATCCGATCAAGGGTCGGCAGATCTTCGACCAGATGCTCGCCCGCAACGGCAACAAGATCGACGGCGTCCTCGCGGCGAACGACGGTCTTGCCGGCGCGGTGGTGGCGTCGCTGAAGGCGCACGGCCTGAAGTCCGTCCCGCTTACGGGTCAGGACGCCACGCCGACCGGCGTCCAGTTCATCCTCGCGGGCTGGCAGACCGGCACCGTCTACAAGTCGGTCCGCCTCGAGGCAAAGACGGCCGCGAACGTCGCGATCGCGCTCATCAAGCACAGGAAGGTGCCGGGCAAGATCACGAAGCTCCAGGGCACGAAGTCGATCCTGCTGACGCCCGTCTGGATCACGAAGAAGAACTACACGCTCCTCTTCAAGGAAGGCTTCCTGAAGAAGAGCCAGGTCTGCATCGGCCAGTACAAGAAGTACTGCAAGTAGAACCTGAAGCGGTAGAGGCGCTCTTCGGAGCGCCTCTACCGTGATAGAAAACGGGGCTGTGAGCACCCCGGAGCCGCCAACTCTCGAGCTTCGCGGGATCTCCAAGAGCTTCGGGTCGGTCCAGGCGCTGCGCGAGGCGGACTTCGAAGTGCGGGCCGGCGAGGTGATGGCGCTCGTCGGCGACAACGGCGCGGGCAAGTCGACGCTGATCAAGAGCGTCGCCGGCATTCACCCGATCGACAGCGGGGAAATCCTCTTCGACGGCGAGCCCGTCACGATCCACGGACCGAAGGACGCCGCGAAGCTCGGGATCGAGTTCGTCTACCAGGATCTCGCGCTCTGCGACAACCTCGACGTCGTCCAGAACATGTACCTGGGACGCGAGGAGCACGACTGGTTCTGGCGTCTCAAAGAGCCGCCGATGGAGCAGCACACGTCCGAGACGCTGAAGGGACTCGCGGTCACCACGATCCGGTCGATCCGTCAGCCGGTCGCCTCGCTCTCGGGTGGCCAGCGGCAGTCCGTCGCCGTGGCGAAGGCGGTGCAGTGGAACTCGAAGCTCGTCATCCTCGACGAGCCCACTGCCGCGCTCGGCGTCGCTCAGACCCGCCAGGTGCTCGAGCTCGTCAAGCGCCTGGCCGATCAGGGTCTCGCGGTCGTGCTCATCTCGCACAACCTGCACGACATC
>DASQWX010000070.1:0-8941 GCA_035640035.1 Gaiellaceae bacterium | reverse complement strand
ACCGGCCGGCCGCAGTTGGCGCAGAAGTGCGAGCCCCAGATGATCGGCGCGCCGCAGTCGCAACGGCTCCCGGTCGTGCGCCGGCCCGCTGCGGCCGCGGCGAGCATCGAATCGAGCTCGTGGAGCCGCGCCTCGAGGTTCGCGATGTCACGCGCGTGCTCGGTCAGGAGGTCCTCGCGGAACTGCTCCCGGCGGTACATCTCCATCGCGAGGCCGCCGAGATCGCGGAGCAACTCCTCCCGGGCCTTCAGAATCGCGCGGCGCTCGCGCCGGAGCGCACCGGGCGAGCTCGCGCGCCGGATCGGCCGCGCGACAGGCGGGGATGACGGAGCGCTGGAAGGCTCGCTCGAACCGCGCTGCCGGCGAAGCCGTTCAGGCAGGGGAAATCGCGGCACGGGAGCCGACTGTAGCAGCGTGACCGGGTGATTCTTACGGCCGCGGGCGAGGCGTGTGTTCCGTCGCCGTGGTGCGGCCGAAGCCGACGAGGAACGCGATCAAAAGGAGGACGCCCACGGCTCCGACGACGGCGCCCGCATAGGTGAAGAAGAACAGGCCGACGATCCCGATCAGGATCAGAACGATTGCGAGTGCCAACATGGGCCGGTCATTCCCGGCCCCGGTCAGTCGAAACTCGCCAAACCGCCCTAGTCGATGACGACGAGGCGTTCTTCGGTCAGTTCGCGCACGGCGTAGGCGGGCCCTTCGCGCGTGTTGCCTGAGTCCTTGACGCCGCCGTACGGCATCTGGTCGGCACGGAACGTCGGCGCCTCGTTGACGACGACGCCCCCGAACTCGAGCTCCTGCGCGGCCCGGAGCGCGGTCTCGATGCTGGTCGTGAAGATCCCGGCCTGGAGGCCGTATCTGGTGCCGTTGGCGAGCTCGATCGCTTCGTCGACGGAGCCGACCGAGTTGACCGTGCAGACTGGCCCGAAGACCTCCTCGCAGCTGACCTTGAGCTCGGCGCCGGCGTCCGCGATCACGGTGGGGCGGATCAGCTCGCCGTCGGTCTCACCGCCGGTGAGGACGCGCGCGCCTCGTTGTCGTGCTTCGTCGATCCAGTCGAGGATCCGCTCGCGCGCGTCGTCGTCGATCACGGGGCCGACGTCCGTGTCCTCCTCGGCGGGATCACCGAGCTTGAGCTGCTCGACAGCGGCGACGAACCGGGCGACGAAGCGTTCGTAGGCCGGCGCCTCGACGTAGATCCGCTGCACCGAGATGCAGCTCTGCCCGGCGAACGAAAACGCGTTTGCCGACATCGACCGAGCGGCGGTGTCGATGTCGGCATCGGCAGCGACGATCACTGGAGTTGCGTTGCCGAGCTCGAGGTTCACCCGCTTCCTCGGCGCTCGTTCCCTCAGCTTCCACCCGACGGCGCCGGAGCCGGTGAACGTGATCGCCTTGACGCGGTCGTCCTCGATCAGGACGTCACCGATCTCGGAGGCCGGGCCGACGAGGACGTTGAGCCAACCGGGCGGAAGGCCGGCCTCGGTCTCGAGCTCGGCCAGGAGGAGCGCCGAGAGGGGCGTCTGGCTCGCCGGCTTCAGCACGACGGCGCAGCCGGCGGCGAGCGCGGGGGCGAGCTTGTGCGCCACGAGGTTGAGCGGGAAGTTGAACGGCGAGATCGCGCCGACGACGCCGATCGGTTTTCGCAGCGTGAACGCCAGCTTCCCCTCGCCCGCCTGAGAGGCGTCCATCGGCACCATCTCGCCCGCCAGCTTCCGGGCCTCGACGGCCGCGAACGTGTACGTCGACATCGCCCGTGTCGCCTCCACGCGCGCCGCTTTCATCGGCTTGCCCGCCTCGTCCGAAATCACCCGCGCGACCTCGTCGTGGCGTTTGCCGAGATAGCCCGCCACCCGGACGAGGATCTCCGCGCGCTTGTGCGCCGGCAGTGGCTCCCTCATTGCGTTCTCGGCGGCATCGATCGCCCGGCGCGTCTCGTCGGCGCCGGCCTTGGCGACCCGGCCGACCGTCTCGCCGGAGTACGGGGACACGACGTCGATCCAACCGCCGGTCTCGACCCATTCCCCTTCGATCAGCAGGCGCTTTTCGGTCGCGGTCGCGGCCACGGAGCAAGTCTACGAGACTTGGTGCGTGCGACCGCAGACGCCGTGACCCACTGGCTGCTCATCCGAGGTCTCGGTGACCGGCCGCTTCCGCGGCGGGTCGATCCGGCATCGATTCGGGCGCAAGCGTCGACAAAGCGGCCCTCCGTTCAGCCGGGCGAGCAGGCGATCCTGTACGCCTCGGTCTGGCAGGCGATCTATGCGGTCGTCGAGATCACGGGAGCGCCCGACCGCGACCCAGACCGAGAACGGTGGGCGTGGCGCTACGCGATTCGGCCGCTGATCGTGATCGAGGACCTCGAGGATGCGCCTCCGGTCGAGGCCGCGGGCGTCTTTCCCCAGAGCCTCTGGCGGCACTCGCACATCCGCCTCAGCCAGGCGCAGTTCGATCGCGCCCGGGAGCTGATCGCCGAGCGCGGCGCGACGGTTCCCTAGGATCGTGGCTGTGAAGGTGGGCATCGTCGGGCTCGGGACGATGGGGGCGGGGATCGCACAGGTCAGCGTCGTCGCCGGCCACGAGACTGTCGGACGCGAAGTCAGCCACGAGCTCGCGGAGCGCGGCCGCGGGACGATCGAGCACTACCTGGGACGGGCCGTCGAGAAGGGGCGCATGGGCGCGGCGGATCGTGATGCCGCGCTCGGCCGGTTGACCCTGACGACCGAGCTCTCCGACCTCGCAGACTGCGAGCTCGTGATCGAGGCGGTTCTCGAGGAGCTGCCGCTGAAGCGTGAGGTCTTCGAGGACCTCGACCGCCTCACAGGGCCCGACGCCATCCTCGCCACGAACACCTCGGCGCTCTCGGTTGCGGAGATCGCCGAGGCGACGGAACGCCCGGAGCGCGTCGTCGGGATGCACTTCTTCAACCCGGCGCCGATCCTGCCGCTGGTCGAGATCGTGCGAGCTCCGAAGAGCTCCGACGACGCGGTCCGGAAGGCATACAAATGGGCGGAAGAGGCGGGAAAGCAGCCGGTCAGCTGCAACGACACGCCCGGGTTCATCGTCAACCGGATCCTGATCCCGCTGTTGAACGACTGCATCCGCGTGCTCGACGAGGCGGGTGTGACGCCGGAAGACCTCGACAAGGCGATGGTGAACGGCGCCGGCTGGCCGCTCGGCCCGTGCGCGCTCGTCGACCTGGTCGGGATCGACGTGCACGTCCACGCATCGGACGCGCTCTACGAGAAGCTCGGCGAGGCGCGGATGGCGCCACCGGAGCGGCTTGTCGCGATGCAAAAGGAAGGTCGTCTCGGGCGGAAGACCGGCGCCGGTTTCTTCGAGTACGGGTAGGAGGTCAGCCCTCGAAGCCCGGCGCGCGCCGCGGGCGTTCCGGGGTTCCGAGCCAGTTGAGCACCGCCCGGCGCGAGAAGCGCCAGTCGCTGCCGAGCTTTCGGCCCGGGAGGTCGCCGTTCGCGGCGAGCGATCGCACGGTCTTTTCGTCGACCTGAAGCAGCTCCGCGAGCTGCTCGAGGGTGAGGACCTCGGGCTCCTCTGAGCTTGGCGACGCGAAGCCTGCGACGTCGTCGGCTCCGAGGTAACGGTCGACGAGCTCGGTGACGAGCTCGCGCTTGGGCGTCTTGCGCTCGAAGGCCGCGCGGCTGAGCTTCTCCGCCGAAGCGGTCGGAAGGCGGACGAAGAGGGGAGAGGTCGGTTCCCGGGCCACGGATATCACGATATCACGCTGCTATCGTCCCTCACGAATGCCTCGGCGCGCCTTCCTCCTCGGCGGGAGCGGTCAGACCGGCCGCGCGCTGATCCCCAGGCTTCACGAACGCGGCTGGGAGGTCGTCGTCGGCAGCCGCGGCCGGCGCGAGGTCCCGGGCGGAGTCGAGCACGTTGGCGTCGACCGCGGTGACGAAGGCGCTCTGCGCGACGCGCTCGGAGGAGGGGTCGACGTCCTGGTCGACTTCGTCGCCTTCGAGCGCGGGCACGCCGAGCAGCTCCTCTCGCTATCCGACCTGGTCGGTTCGCTGGTCGTCCTCTCGTCGGCCTCCGTCTACACCGATCACGAGGGCCGCACCATGGACGAGGCGAAGGGTCCCGAGGATTTTCCGCACTACCCGGTTCCGATCAGTGAGCGCGGCCAGCGAACGGTTCCGCCCGGCGACTCGAGCTACTCGACCAAGAAGGCCGCGATCGAGCAGCTTCTCCTCGATCAGGACGCCATCCCTGCAACACTGATCCGCGCCGGCGCCGTCTACGGCCCCGGTGGGAGCGTCCGTGAGTGGTACTTCGTCAAGCGCGCGCTCGACGGGCGCCGGCACGTCATCCTCGGCAACCGGGGCGAGAGCCGCTTCAACCCGGTCTCGACCGAGAACCTCGCGGAGCTGATCTGGCTCGCCGCCGAGCATCCCGGACGGCGAGTTCTGAACGGCGCCGACCCGGGACCGCCGACACTCCTCGAGATCTCACGCGCTGTCGCGGCCGCTGTCGGCCACGCTTGGACCGAGGTGCTGCTGCCAACGTTCGGGGAGCCGTGCGAGACACCGTGGTCGGTCCCGCGGCCGGTCGTGCTCGACATGACGGAGGCGGGCTTCGAGCTCGGGTACAGGCCGGTCACGACCTACGAGCGCGCAGTCGGAGCGACCTGCGACTGGCTGGTCGAGGCGACCAAAGAACGCCCGTGGCAGGAGCTAATGCCCCGGATGGCCGAGTACATGCGCGACTCGTTCGACTATGCGGTCGAGGATGAGCTCCTTCGCAGCCTCGTTACGGCTGAGCCACGTTTGCCAGGGGGCAAATAATTCCCTGCATTCGGGACTAACGGACCCCTTACAATCCCCTTATTGAGCGCACACCTGCGGTATCGATACTTCGCCGGTCGATGAGGCGTCTCGTCTGTTTCACCGTACTTGCGCTCGCGCTCGCCGCCGCTGCGGCCGGCTTTGCGCTGGCGAGTAGCAGCGATGACGGCACGCTCTCCGTCAAGGCCGGGATCGGCAAAGTGTCCCTCAACTTCAACGGCTCTGCAGTCGGTCGGGTCGCACGCGGCGAGATTCGCGTCACCGATCCGCAGATCGCCGACGGGCTGGGAATGCAGACCTGGGGCTGTGACACCGGGTCTTACGACAAGACCACGATTGACGGCGACGGCGAGGTGAGCGTCTGCCGCGGCACCGGCCTTCGGTTCCGCGCGATCGGCGGGAAGTACCAGATCAAGCTCAAGGGCTCCGGCATCTACCTCTCAGCGGTGGGCCAAGGGTCGGTCTGGCTGAACGGAGCCGGCGACTCCCCGGACGTCGTTTCCGACGGCACGTATTCGCTCAACGATCAGCCGTACAAGTCGCTGCCGGATATCGGGACCTACGTTGACCTCGCTGCCCCGACCGGGGGCTGACCCCGTGCAATCCTGAGGCCGTGGCTGCGTCACAGGCCCAGACGGTGCTGGTCGTCGAGGACGAAGCCTCGATCGCTTCGTTCGTCTCGCTCTACCTGAAGAACGCCGGCTACAAGGTCAGGGCGGTCGCCTCTGGCACCGACGCGCTCGCCCAGGTCGAGCTCGAGCAACCCGCGCTCATCGTGCTCGACCTGATGCTTCCCGACATCGACGGCATCGAGGTCTGTCGCCGGCTCCGTCAGCGCCGCGACATTCCGATCCTGATGTTGACCGCTCGGGACGAGGACATCGACAAGATCATCGGGCTCGAGGTCGGGGCCGACGATTACATGACGAAGCCGTTCAACCCGCGCGAGCTCGTGGCCCGTGTGAAGTCGATTCTGCGCCGATCGACTCCAGCGCGGCGGGAGTCGGAGTCGGCTCAGATTCAGCACGGAGACTTGCGCGTCGACGCCGGCCGGCGTGAGGTGCACGTCGGCGACGAGGAGATCCAGCTCGCGCCGAAGGAATTCGACCTGCTCTGGGAGCTGCTCGACCATCGCGGCCTCGTACTCACGCGCGACCAGCTACTCGAGCGCGTCTGGGGTTACACGTTCGCCGGGGATACGCGGACGGTCGACGTCCACGTCCGCCAGGTGCGACGAAAGCTCGGAGACGCGTCGCCGATCGTGACGGTCTGGGGAGTCGGCTACAAGGTCGCTCCCGCCAGGGATTCGGTCGGCGCTTCACCGTAGAACGGAGGGCTCGTGTTCCGGTCGCTTCGTTTCCGGCTCCCCGCACTCTTTCTGGCGGCGATCGTCTTGGCCGGGCTCGTTTCGACCGCCGTCGCGGTCAGCGTCTCGAAGCGGTACGCCGACCACACGCTTCGCGACCAGGCGTTCACCCAGCTCGACCGCGAAGCGAGCGGAATCGACCAGATCTACACCGAGAACGCCGGCGACAATCCGCCCGATTCCGACGTGCTAGAGCGCGCGTCCGGCGACCAGGTCTTCGTCGCCCGGCGAGCGAGGGGGATCGACGTCTTCCCGGGGCCGACGCCCGCGTACACCCTCGTGTCGCGGCACGTTCTCGATTTCACGCGCATCCTTGCCGGGCATACGGTGCGGTTCGAGTTCACTCCGCCCGGAAGCCACACGCGTTTCCTTGCCGTCGGCCGGCCCGTCAAGCTCGGTGACCAGATCTTCGGCGCCGTTATCCTCGCCCGCCCGAAGACCGAGCTGGACCAGAGCTGGCTCCCGCTCACGTGGCGCCTGCTGCCGGCGTTCTTCGCGGGGATCCTCGTCGCCGGTGCGCTCGGGTGGTACCTCTCGCGCCGGATCACCAAGCCGGTGCTGGCGCTTTCGGACGCGGCCGACGAAGTCGCGGCGGGTCGCTACGGGGTCGTCGTTCCCGACGTTCCCGGCCGCGGCGAGATCAGCCATCTGTCCGAGCGGTTCCGTGAGATGGCCTCGCAGCTCGAGGAGGCCGAGGCGCTCGAGCGGAACTTCCTGATGACGGTCTCACACGAGCTGCGAACGCCGTTGACCGCCATTCGCGGCCACGTCGCGGCGCTGCTCGAGGGCGTCGTCGAGGACGAGGAGGCTCGGACGTCTTCGCTCGAGGTGATCAACCTCGAGGCCGATCGGCTCGAGCGGCTCGTGGGCGATGTGCTCGACCTCGCGAAGCTCGACACGCACCGTTTCGCGCTCGTCCGCGAAGAGGTCGACATGGAGCGTCTTATCGACCGTGCGTACTCCACCTTCGGCGAGGAGGCGCGGCGGCGAGGGATCGAGTACGCGCGGTCGGTTGCCGCCAAGCCAGTTCTCGAGACGGACGGCGACCGCGTTCTCCAGGTGATTACGAACCTGCTCTCGAACGCCTTCCGGTGGACACCGGACGGTGGTCGCGTCGGTCTGGCGCTGACGCAGGTCGACGGAACGATCCGGGTCGCGGTCGACGACAGCGGCCCCGGGATCCCGAACGAGCAGCGCGACCGGATCTTTCGTCCGTTCTGGTCGCGGGACGGCGACGGCGGCACCGGCCTCGGCCTCGCGATCGCGCGCGAGCTGGCGACGGCCCTCGGCGGCGAGATCGAGCTGGAGACGGCTCCGGGGGAGGGCAGCCGGTTCGAGTTCGTGCTTCCGGCTCGGCCGGTCTCTTAGGTGCCGGTGCGGCGGTCTTCGATCCGGTAGACGACGGCTCCCTCGTCCGCGCCCAGCGCACGCTCGAGCCGGGCGAGCCGCTCGTCGACGCCTTTCCAACCGGAGGCGATCAGATCGATCAGGAGCGCGAGGTCGTCGATCCGCGCGTGCCGCTCGGCGAGCAGGTCGCCTTCGAGCCGCTCGAGCCGGCGGACGACGTTCGCCGAGAGGCCGCGGACCTCGGCGAGGTGCCTGGCGACAGGCAGGACTTCCTGGCGCAGGCCGGTCTGGACCGCCTCGCCGACGCGGTCGGGCAGCGTCGCTTCGAGCTGGGCCGTCGTCTCGGCCAGGGACTCGATCTGGTCGCGGGCCCGCTCGAGCGCCGCCTCGAGGACGGCGGGTTCCGTGCGGCCTTCGGCAGCCCGCCGGAGTCGCTCGTTCGCATGTTCGATCGCGCCTGAATTCATGGCGCGCAACGCTAGCGTTCGCATCGGATGAAACTGTCCGAGCTGGACTACGAGCTGCCGTCCGAGCTGATCGCCCAGCGTCCGCTGGAGCGCCGCGATGCGTCGCGTCTGCTCGTCTTCGACCGGACAACCGGTGAGATTCGCCACCGCCGGTTCTCGGAGTTGCCGGAGGAGCTTGCGGCGGACGAGCTCGTCGTCGTCAACGACTCGCGGGTGGTGCCCGCGCGGATTCCGATCGAGCATCCGCGCGGCGAGGTGTTGCTGCTCGAGCGGACCGGGGTCGACGGGCTGTGGGAGGGGCTAGCGCGGCCGACGCGGAGGCTACGGGCCGGCCGCCGATACGGCCCCGTCGAGCTCGTCGAGTACCTCGGCGACGGCCGGTGGCTGCTGCGACTCGACGGCGAGCCCGCCGGGGAGGCGCCGCTGCCGCCGTACATCACGGAGCCGCTCGACGACCCCGAGCGGTATCAGACCGTCTACGCCCATGAAGAAGGCTCGGCCGCAGCCCCGACTGCCGGGCTTCATTTCACCCCGGAGTTGCTCACGCGGCTCGACGTCGAGCGAGTGACGCTGCACGTCGGGCTCGACACGTTCCGGCCCGTGACCGAGGACGAGCTGGAACGGCACGAGCTCCACGGCGAGCGATACTCGGTCGCGCCCGAGGCGTGGGCGCGGATCCGGACGGCTGCGCGTGTGCTCGCAGTGGGGACGACGACGGTGCGGGTGCTCGAGTCGCTCGCTCGTGGCGGCCCGCTCACCGGGCGCACGGAGCTCTTCATCAGGCCCGGCTTCGAGTTCCGGTGCGTCGACTCGTTGCTGACGAACTTCCACCTTCCACGCTCGACCCTGCTCGCGCTCGTGATGGCGTTCTGCGGCGTCGAGGAAACGCGCGGCCTCTACGACCTCGCGATCGCGGAGCGGTACCGGTTCTATTCGTTCGGCGACGCCATGCT
>DASQWX010000069.1:0-7971 GCA_035640035.1 Gaiellaceae bacterium | reverse complement strand
GAACCCAGCAAGGATGATCGGCTGGATCGCGGCCTCGGTCCCGCCTGCGAGCATTGCGTCGGCGTCGCCGCGCTTGATCATCTCGGCGGCCTCCCCCACCGCGTGCGAGCCGGTCGCGCACGCGGAGACGGGGGCGTAGTTTGGCCCCTTGATCCCGAGCGAGATCGCGAGCTGGCCGCTCGCGGCGTCGACCAGGACGCTCGGAATGAAGCTGGGCGAGACCCGTTCGTAGCCGCGCTCGCGGAGCACGTCGCCCTGCTTGACGATCCCTGCGATCCCGCCGATCGCCGATCCGAGGGCGATCCCGACGCGATACGGGTCGAACCCGTTCAAGCCGGCGTGGTCGACCGCCTCTTTGCCGGCGGCGAGCGCGAGCAGGACGTTCCGGTCGAGCTTCCGCTGTTCCTTCGGCGACGCGATGCCGTCCAGGTCGAAATCCTTCGCCTCGGCCGCGACCCGGACCGGAAACTCGCTCGCGTCGAAGGCTCGGATCCAGTCGATCCCGCTCTCGCCCGACAATGCGGCCCGCCAGGTGTCGGCCGCAGAGCTCCCGAGCGGGGTGACCGCTCCCATACCGGTGACGACGACGCGCCGCACGATTGCGCATTAGACCTGCAACCGCCGCGCTGGGGTTGCGTCACCGACAAGCGCCCTGCCGGGCGCTTGTCGGTGAAGGGACTGACCGCGAAGGGGTCTGTCCCGGCAAACGTTTCTGCCGTGCAACCGGTTGCAGGAACAGGCACCTCCGGTGACAGTCCCTGCGGTTAGACCGTGACGCCTTCTTCCTTCAGGGACAGCTCGGTGAACTTGTCCCAGTGCGCCTCGAGCTTCTTCGCCATCGCCTCTTCATCCTTGCGGTTCTCGCGCGCGGCCTCGGCTGTCTCCGCGTCGCCGGCACGCTCCGCGATCCGCTCCAGCAGCTGGTAGCTCGCGATCTCGAGATGCTCGGTCGCGTAGCCGTCCCGCGCGTTTCGGCCGGCCTTCTCGCCGCGGGCCATGTCGACGACGCTCTTCACGAGCGCGCCCGCCATCCCGCCCGCTTCCTTGACGAGTGAAGGCGAGGAGTCATACGCCTCGAGCCGTTGCTGCATCCGCTCCGCGTGCCGCTCGGTCTCGAGCTTGTGGTGGCGCAGCTCGTCCTTGATCTCGGGGTCTTCCGTCGTCCCGATCATCCCGTCGAGCATCCGCAGGACGTTTTGCTCCATCGCGTAGGCGTCGTCGATGTGCTTGACGAGCTGGTCTTTCAACTGCTGGGAAGCCATGCCGCCCTCCTCAGTGTTGGGTTCGCTTCAGCTCGAACTTGCCGAACTCACGGCCGCGAAACGTCGCGCGGCCCCGATACCCGCCGCCGGCCGGTTCGAGATGGTCGACGAAGGCCCGGAACGGGGCCCGATAGCGAAGCGACAACCCGACGACGTCGAACGGCAGACATGCGATCGGTCCGAGCTTGGTCGCGCCGGACGTTCCAGAGATCTCCTTGCGCACGCCCCCGAGCGGCGGCAAGGCTCCTCCGACCCGCTTGACGTCCCAGACCCCATCGAGCTCGGCCATGAGGACTAGTCTCCCGGCGACATGCCGCCTCGAAACCTGCCTTTCCCGCCAATGGAAGCCGAGCTCGTGACCGAACTGCCGACGGACGGCGCCTGGCAGTACGAGCCTAAGTGGGACGGCTTCAGGGGGATCATGGAGAACCTCAAGGGCGAGCTCGCCGTCTGGAGCCGCAACGCCCGGCCGCTGCTCCGTTACTTCCCGGAGCTGCGAGAGGTCGGCGAGCTCCTGCCGCCGGACTCGGCGCTCGACGGCGAGATCGTGATCGAGCGCGACGGCGTGCTGGACTTCGACGCGATGCAGCTGCGGCTGCATCCGGCAGAGAGCCGGATCCGCAAGCTGTCCGCGGAGATTCCCTCGCAGTTCATCGCCTTCGACGTGCTCCGCTGGAAGGGCGAGGCGCTGCACAAGCTGCCGTTGGAGAAGCGGCGCGCGAAGCTCGAACGCGTCGGCAAGAAGTTCCGTCTCTCGCCGGTGACGCGCGACGTTGAGCAGGCCGGCGAGTGGCTCCAGGGTCTCGAGGCGGCAGGCCTCGACGGCGTGGTCGCCAAGCGCCGTGGCCTTCCGTACCTCCCGGGCTCGAGAGACGGCGTGGTGAAGGTGAAGCCGTACCGGACCGCTGACTGCGTCATCGTCGGCTTCCGGTGGAGCGACAAGGCCGACGGCCGGATCTCAACCCTGCTGCTCGGGCTGTACGACGACAAGGGCGGCCTCGACTTCATCGGCCACTGCTCAGGCTTCCCGGCGCCGGTGCGCCGCGAGCTCGAAGAAAGGCTCCCGAAGCTTCGCGCCCCCGGCTCGATCAGCGGAGAACGCGTCCCCGGCGGCCAGAGCCGCTGGACACGGGGAAAGGAGCTGGACTGGAATCCGGTAAAGCCGGAGCTCGTCTGCGAGGTCCGCTACGACAAGCTCGAGAGGAACCGCTTCCGCCACGGAACGCGGTTCATCCGTTTTCGCCCTGACAAGAACCCGACGGACTGCACATGGCGCGAGGTCCGGCCGCCGCGCCGGCCGACCGACCTGCGCGTCAGCGACCTGCTCGCGCCGGCTTCTTCTGCCTGAGCCGGCGGATCTCGCGCAACGCCTCCTCGGCCCACGCGAGAGTCGCGCGCCCGCGGGCCAGGCCGTACCGCAGGGTCGAGCGGCGAAACTCGTCCGCGACCGGCAGGCGCTCGATCTCTTCCCATTCGCCGACCAGCGTCGCGTCGTGGCGACGCAGTGCCTCGACATGCTCGGCCACGACCTCGGGCCCGACGATCGCGCCGAAGAAGATCTTGAGCAGCACCGCGTCCCGGTTCGCCTCGGTCGCCGGCTCGACGGTTTCGACCCACGCGCGCAGGCTCGTGCGCCCCGCGCGTGTGATTCGGTAGAGCTGCTTGTTCGGCCGCCCGGCCTGGACGACATCGCGCCGAGAGGCGAGGCCGTGCGCGACGAGCCGAGGCAGGACCTTGTAGATCTGGCTCTTGGCGGGCGTCCAGATGTAGCCGACGCTGCGCGCGGCCTTCGCATGCAGGTCGTATCCCGACTGCTCTCCGTCGGCGAGCAGGCCGAGCACCGCAAGCTCCGTCGTCGTCAGCTTAGTCTCCATGAGACTATTCCTTAGAGTACTATTGCGCGCGGATGAAGGAGATGCTTGCCGCAGCGGCGCTTCTGTTGGGCGCGCTCGCCTGCGGCGCGTCGGCCGGCGAGCGGTCGCTATCCCTCGACCGCTGCGTGCACGCCGGCCCCCATACGCACATCATCCGGTTTCGCGCGCCCGGCGGGCACCGGACGGCGGCGGCCGTCCTCGGCGCTGGGACACGCGGCGTCGTGCTCTCGAACCAAAGCGGCAACTACCTGTGTCCATGGCTCCGGTTCGCGCGCTCGCTCGCGGCTCGTGGACTGCGGGTACTGGTCTACAACTACCGCTGGGGCACGGAGTCGCAGGAAGCGATCGCAGCGGCCGCCGGTCTGCGCGCGCGCGGAGTCAAGCGCGTCGCCCTCGTCGGCGCATCGCTCGGCGCGGGAGCGTCCCTCGTGGCGGCGTCCAAGAATCCACGCGGCGTCGTCGGCGTCGTCTCGCTCTCCGGCGAGTCGTTCATCGCCGGCGTTCGGAAGGCGATCCCGCGCCTCGTTCTGCCGGTGCTCTTCGTCGCGGCGCAAGAGGACGACTACGGCGCCGGCACGGATGCGC
Organism: Gaiellaceae bacterium; assembly: GCA_035640035.1. Classification (GTDB taxonomy): domain Bacteria; phylum Actinomycetota; class Thermoleophilia; order Gaiellales; family Gaiellaceae; genus 13-2-20CM-68-14. The sequence goes on along the minus strand of DASQWX010000069.1, from coordinate 4,250 downwards.
AGGACTTCTACGCCCGCGCGCCCTCGGCGGACAAACGGCTGCTGATCGTGCCCGGGAAGGCACACGGGACGGATCTTCTCGCCGACCCGGGCATCCGCGGTACTGTCGCGGACTGGCTCGTGGCTCACCTGCGTCCATAGCGAAAGCTGCTCGGCTACATCCTCAGGCGGCTCGTCTTCGCGGTCCTCACGTTCTTCGCGACGACGCTCGTCTCGTTCGTGCTCTTTCACCTGATCCCGATCGGGAACGCGCCGCCGAACCCGCCGCCGCTGATCGTCCGGTACTGGGACTTCCTCCGCGACCTCGTCCTGCACGCCTCCCTCGGCGCTGGTTTCTTCGGCGGGCGGCGGATCACGCAGCAGGTGATCCAGGCCGCGCCGATCACGGCCGCGGTCGTCGTCGGCGGAGCATTCCTCTGGGTGCTCGTTTCGACCGTGCTCGGCGTCTTGACCGCCCTCCGGCCGCGATCGCTTTTCGACCGCGGCGTGCTCGTCTTCGCGCTGCTCAGCATCTCCGCGCCACCCGTGTGGTTCGCACTCGTCCTCTCGTACGTGATCGGCTTCAGGCTGCACTGGACGCCGATCGCCGGTTACTGCGAGGCATTCACCCCGCCGCCCGGCAGCCTGTGCGGCGGCGTCCATGCCTGGTTCACGCACCTGATCCTTCCCTGGATCAGCTTCGCGCTCGTCTTCATCGCGTTCTATACGCGTCTGATGCGCTCGAACGTGATGGAGGAGTTGCAGCAGGACTACGTGCGGACTGCACGTGCGAAGGGCGCCTCGGAAGGGCGGATTCTCAGCCGCCACGTGAGCCGCAACGTCGCTCTGACACTGGTGACGATGGTCGGAATGGACTTCGGGATCGCGCTCGGCGGCGCGGCCTGGACAGAGGTGGTCTTCGGTCTACCGGGTCTCGGCGAGACGATCTACCTGAGCGTGCAGACCGAGAACTGGCCGGTCGTCCAGGGGATCGTCATCTTCACGAGCCTGTGCGTGATCGCGGTGAACCTGTTGGTCGACCTCCTCTATGCCGTCGTCGACCCGCGCGTGCGGGTGGCGGCGACTTTTGCGGCGGCGTAAGCCCGAGACGCTCGAAGCGCGACGCGAGCCTGCAGCGCCGCGTCCAGATGTCGGCCGTGGGATCGCCGACGGCGGCGATCCGATCGCGCATCGTCTCCAGCGTGAAGGCCGCAGCGTCGGCGCTCGGTACCTCGTTCCAATGCAACGGTGCCGATGCCCGCGCGTCCGGCGTCGGCCGAATCGAGTACGCCGTCGCGATCGTGCGGTCACGAGCGTTCTGGCCGTAGTCGACGAAAACCCCCGTCCGGTCGGCGACCCTCCAGGTCGTCGTCGCTACGCGCTGATCGCCAACGCGCCGTTCGACCTCCTCGGCGATTGCCTTGGCGAAACGGCGCACCTCGGGAAAGGGGAGCTCCGGCTTGATCGGCGTAAGGATGTGAAGGCCCGTGGATCCCGACGTCTTCGGATAGCTCGGCAGCCCGAGCTCATCGAGGACGTCTTTTACGACGAGCGCGATCACGAGCACCTCCTGCCACTGACCGTCAGTCGTCGGATCGAGGTCGATCAGCATGTAGTCCGGCCGCTCGATGTCGTCGATGCGCGAATGCCAGGTGTGCAGCTCGATGCAGCCGAGGTTGATTACCCAGGCGAGCGCCGCCGGATTGTCGATCACGGCGAAGACGGTCGAGTGTCCGCTCGGAAACCGAACGTGCTGCTCGCCGACGTAGTCCGGATGAGGTGGCACGCGCTTCTGGTGGAAGAAATCGCCGTCCACCCCGTTCGGGTAGCGCTTCATGTGGAAGGGCCGGCGCCGGATGTGGTTGAGCGCGTAGGGCGCGAGATCGACGTAGTACGCGACAAGGTCGCCTTTCGTCAGCCCGTGCTCGGGGAAGAAGGGCTTCTCCGGATTCGAGATCGTGACCTCGTGGCGGCCGATTCGCATGCCGCAGTTTTAGTCCAGAAACAGCGAAGCCCGCCTGGGACTACCGCAGACGGGCGACGCAATGCCGGGGGAGTCGTAAGAGAGGGGAGCCGGCGCTTTCAGCATGTATCGAGCGCGCAATGCCCTCATGCCCCTGAAGGGTGATTTGCGCAGGAACGGAAAGAGCGGTGCGGTAACCTTGTTTGCCCGGAGAAGTGGCCGAGTGGCTGAAGGCGGCGCCCTGCTAAGGCGTTAGGTGGGGAAAATCCCTGCCTCGAGGGTTCGAATCCCTCCTTCTCCGCTTTCCGCTTTGCTCGCCCGGCCTTCGGCCGGGCGTCGCTCGCTTTCATGGGGGAAACCATGTTTCCCCCGTGTGCCCCTTCTTCTTGGTAGCGCTTTTGCAACTGGCACTTCGCCTCCCGCCGGGCAAAGCCCGGCTCCGGCGGCCGTTGGAATCTCATCCCGGCTACCCTTTCCCTGGCCGTCACGGCTCCTCGGAGGGGTGGCAGAGCGGTCGAATGCGGCGGTCTCGAAAACCGTTTCGGGCGGTTTCGTCCGACGAGGGTTCAAATCCCTCCCCCTCCGCTTCTCACATCCAGGCCCCAACCCTGTCGCGATGAGCCGGCGTCTGGCGGCGGAGCCGGGCTTTGCCCGGCGGGAGCCTCGCAACGAGGTGCAAAAGCGCTGCGGCAGGAGGGGGCTCACGGGGGAAACCCGGTTTCCCCCGTGCTGAGAGCGGTCGAATGCGGCGGTCTCGAAAACCGTTTCGGGCGGTTTCGTCCGACGAGGGTTCAAATCCCTCCCCCTCCGCCTTCATCTCTCACGCCCGCTAGCCGCCGGCCATCGCAGCGATCACCCTGAACGGCTCAGAACCCAGGGCCACCTCGTCCGGCACCGGGTCGTCGGGGGATTCGAGGGTGATGTCGCGGCCGCACGCGAAGAAGCGGATGAAGTCCCGCCGCTTCGCCGTCCCGTGATCGCGGATCGTCCCGCGAAGCGTCGGATACGTCGCTTCCAGGGCATCGAGAATCGTGCGCTGCGTCGGCTCGCCGTCTAACTCGAGGGCGACCTCGCCGTCGACGTTGGCGAGCGTCCGCAGGTGTTGGGGGAGGATGACGCGGATCACGACAGTGTCTGCGCCTCGACCGAGAGTACGGATGGCAGGTCGTGCACGATCGCGGTCCAGCTGTCGCCGCCGTCGGGCGACGCGTAGACCTGGCCTCCCGTCGTGCCGAAGTACACCCCGCCGGGATCCAGGTCGTCCACGGACATCGCGTCGCGGAGGACGTTGACGTAGCAGTGATTCTGCGGCAGGCCGCTGGTGAGCGGCTCCCACTCGTTGCCGCCCGTGCGGCTGCGGTAGACGCGGAGCTTCCCCTCGGGCGGAACGTGCTCCGAGTCGCTCTTGATCGGGACCACGTAGACGGTGTCGGGCTCGTGCGAGTGAACGGCGATCGGGAAACCGAAGTCGGACGGAAGGTTGCCGCTCACCTCGTGCCACGACTCACCGCCGTCGTCGCTTCGCATCACGTCCCAGTGCTTCTGCATGAACAACACATCGGGACGGGACGCGTTCATCGCGATCCGGTGGACGCAATGCCCGACCTCTCTGTCCTCGTCCGGCAACTGCTCGGAGCGCAGCCCGCGGTTGATCGGGCGCCACGTTTCGCCGCCGTCGTCCGTTCGGAAGGCGCCCGCCGCCGAGATCGCGACGACCATCCTCTGCGGGTCGTCGGGATGGATGAGGATCGTGTGCAGGCAGAGACCGCCGGCGCCCGGCTGCCATTGGCTCCCGGTCTCGTGATCTCGCAGTCCCGATAGCTCCTGCCACGTCTGGCCTCCGTCATCCGAGCGGAAGAGCGCCGCGTCCTCGACCCCGGCAAAGACCGTGTCCGGGTCGGTCAGCGAGGGCTCGAAGTGCCAGACGCGCGCGAACTCCCAGGGATGCTGCGTCCCGTCGTACCACTGGTGCGTACCGGGGACGCTCGCGTAGGCGAACTCGTTGCCGACCGGTTCCCACGTCTTCCCGCCGTCGTCCGAGCGCTGGACGACCTGGCCGTGCCACCCGGTGGACTGGGACGCGTACAGCCGGTCGGCGTCGGCCGGGGACGCATTGACGTGGTAAATCTCCCAACCCGCGAACAGCGGGCCATCGACCTTCCAATCGTCGCGCGTCCCGTCCGACGTCAGGACGAAGGCGCCCTTCCGCGTGCCCACCAGGAGCCGCACTCCGCTCATCGTTCCCCTCCTTCTCGACCCACGACAACCATTCTCTCCAATGACGAACAGGCGGCCACGATTTCGACCGC
>DASQWX010000068.1:0-2819 GCA_035640035.1 Gaiellaceae bacterium | reverse complement strand
GGAAGCACCCCGGCGACCGCGGCACCGGCGAACGCGAGCGCCAGGCCGAAAGCGATGAAGTTCTTCATCTGCGGCTACTCCTTCTTCCGCCCGCATGCGGACGGAGATTGGCGGCTCCTGACGGAGCGCCGAGCGGGGGCGCTCGGCCTTCCCTTCTATCGGCCGAGCTCAGCCTCCAGGCGTCCCTGAAAGACGGTATTCGTGCCGAACGGCACGAATACCGTTAATCGGCCTTGGTCGGCGCCTCCTGCCCAGGAACGTGCAGCAGGTTCTCGACCCCGAGCACCCCTTGGACCTTGCGGGCCTGCGCCTCAAGGTCCTTGATCAAGTCGGGCTGCTCGAGCTCCCCGCGGAGATAGACCACGCCGTCCTCGACGTTGACGTTGATCTGCCCTTTCGGCACGTCCGGGCTGCGGAAAATCTCGCTCTCGACCTTGCGGGCGAGCGTGACGTCGTCCGGCTGCGGCTTCTCTCGCTCCTTCAGGTGCGTCGCCTTCGCCTTCAGACCCTGGGCCTGCGAAACGGCGCCCTGGCCGCGGCGTCCGGCCTGGCGGAATGCCTTGGCCGTTCTCTTGATCGCGTCCTTGCGCCGCTTGCGGCCGTTCTCAGGGTCGAAGAAGTAAACGAATGCAGCTCCGAGGGTGGCTCCGAAAGCAAATCGCGGCATCAGGAATCTCCTTGGTCGAGGACGTGTCCGCGTCGCGCTACCCGAAACCGGGCAGGCGAAAACTCTCTATTGCGCGAAGCGGCGGGACAAGCAAAATCCGCGGAAAATCCGCAGGATTTTTCGCGGCTAATCGCCCCAGTCGAAGTCGCGGGAACGAGTCCAGAGGCCGTCGTGCGCCTCCACCGCGGGCTCGTCCAGCTCGTCTTCGCCGGGCCATTTGAGGGCGATCGTGGGCTCCGCCGGGATGGCCGGCTCCGTGCCGTCCATCGTGTCCTCGATGCGGGCCTGCTCCTCGGTCTTGAACAACGGGTGGTTGCCGAACGGATCTTCGGTCTTGTACCGGTCCAGCGGCAGCTCGTGATCGAGCCCGGAATTCCGTTCCTTCAGTTCGAGATGATCCTGAATCACTTGGGAAAAAAGCGTCGGCGTATCTACGGGCATAGGACCTCCTAGCGAGGTTTTGGGGCCGTCCCCCGGAACGACGGCGGATTGTAGCGGGCTGAACTGACGAATCAACCCCGGTGGTGCCCGCGGAGACCTCCACATGTACGATCCCGCCGTGCCGGGGATGTGGTCATTGAGCCGTCGCGCCGGCCCGCTCGGGCTGGCTTTGACCGCCTGGGACCTCTGGCGCCGCATCCCACCGAAGCATCGCAAGACGATCGTGAGGCAGGCCCGAAAGCACGGGCCCAAGCTCGCCAGGCGGGCAATTCAGTACCAGCGCAACCGGCGCCGCTAGTCCTTAGGCCAAAGCTTCGCGGACGATCCGGTCCTGCTCGCGCAGGTGCGCGGTCGGGTAGCCCTCGCTCGGGCTGGCGCGCCACGGGCGGCCGACGTAGCGAAGCGCGACGCCGGCGGGCAGGTTCTCCTCCAGCCGGTGCCGGATCGCCCTCCAGGGGCCCATGTTCTGGGGCTCCTCCTGGGCCCAGACGACCTCGGCGAGCCTCGGGTAGGACGAAACGAGCGCCGTCTTCTCCTGCACCGGGAACGGATAGAGCTGCTCGACCCGGGCGATCGCAACATGTTGAGCCTTTTCTCGCAGCTCGTGCCCAGCGAGGTCGTAGTAGATCTTCCCGGAGCAGATGACGAGCCTGCGCACCTGCTCCTTGTCCGCCGAGGCGTCGTCCAGCACGGGCTGGAACGCGCCCTCGGCGAGCTCGGTCAATGAAGAGGACGCCTGCTTCAGGCGCAGCAGGCCTTTCGGAGTCATCACGACCAGCGGGCGAGCCGCCGGGTCGAGCGCCTCACGGCGCAGCAGGTGGAAATACTGCGCGGCGGTCGTCGGGTTCGCGATGCGGATGTTCTCCTGGGCGGCGAGCTGCAGGAAGCGTTCGAGCCGCGCGCTCGAGTGCTCCGGGCCGTTCCCCTCGTAGCCGTGCGGTAGGAGCAGCGTCAGCCTCGAGGTCTCTCCCCACTTCGAGAGCCCCGCGACGATGAACTGGTCGATGATCCCCTGCGCGTTGTTGACGAAGTCGCCGAACTGCGCCTCCCAGAGGACAAGCGCGTCGGGCGCCGCGATCGAGTAGCCGTACTCGAAGCCCATCGCCGCCGCCTCGGACAACGGCGAGTTGTAGAGCTCGAACGAAGCCTGCGCGTCCTCGAGGTGCTGAATCGGCGTGTACGTCTCGCCGGTCTCGACATCGTGGAGGACGTCGTGGCGGTGCGAGAACGTCCCGCGCTCCGTGTCCTGGCCGGTCAGGCGGATCGGGATCCCCTCGACGAGCAAGCTCGCGAATGCGAGCGATTCCGCCTGGCCCCAGTCGATGCCGCCCTGATCGAGCGCCTCCGCGCGGCGGTCGAGCTGCTTCTTCAGCTTCGGGTGAATCGTGAACCCTTCGGGCGCCGAAACGAGCACGCGGTCGAGTTCGCGAAGCCGTTCGGCGGCGACGGCGGTAACGATCTCGGCGCCGGCCGAAGACGGAATCCGGCCCTCGGGCGCGACGGGGGCCTTGGCAAACGACTCCTTCAGGCGCTGGTGCGCCTCCTTCAGCTTCGTCTCCACCTCGCGCTCGAGCGCGGCGACGTCCTCCTGCGAGAGCGTGCCCTCCTCGAGGAGCTGAGCCGCGTACTGCTCCCGAACGGTCGGCTGCTGCGCGATCCGCGCCGCCATCAGCGGCTGCGTGTACGCGGCCTCGTCCTGCTCGTTGTGACC
>DASQWX010000067.1:0-3730 GCA_035640035.1 Gaiellaceae bacterium | reverse complement strand
CGACTTCGCGTTCGCGTTCGGCAGTGTCGGGTTCGCGAACGCATGGATCGCCGTCGCGAGCTTCGCCCTATCGTCCGGCTGGGTGCTCCTGTCCATCCCCGCGCTCGAGCGCTGGATGGGCTGGTGGCTGATCGTGGCCGGCGTCGGATTGGTGCCCGCCAGATTCCTCTGGACTCATGACCTGTGGACTGTCCCTTACCTGCTTTTCTGGACGTGGCTTCTTGTACTCAGCATCCGACTGATCCGTCGGCCCAACCTCCTCGAACCGGTCGCGATCTGACCGAAGGCCAGCTCTGCTCTGGCGTCATTCCGGAACGCTGGCGCAGGCGAGTCGGATTGGTCGCGAATGGCGTGGGTGCCCTTTTGCACGCGTAGCGGCGTATCTTGTGTGGGATGAACCGCTTGGCTTGCCTGGCTATGCTGGGCGGGATCACGCTCGCGGCGTCTGGCTGCACCAGCAGCCACCGGCTCTCGGCCCCTCTGCCGAAGCGGATCGCAGCCCGCGCATCAACATCGCCGCTCAGGCCGACGAAGCACGTGCAGGTGACGGAGGGGGACGGGCGAGGCGGATTGCTCCTCGTCGGGTTCGAGGTCCCGCGCTCGTCCACCACCCGTCCAGGGTCGGGAGCATACGAGCTCGTGCTCGCGGCGGCCGCGGGCAGGCAGCGCCGGTGGTACCAGATCGAGATCGACCCGGCGGTTGCGGGCGGCTGCCGCGCAGATGCGGCAAAGCGCGTGCCGCCGCACGGCCACATCGCCACGATGTTCGCGGGCAAGGTGCTCTACGCCGTGTTCCGCAGGCCGCTCGAGGGCGCGATGCTCTTCTTCCCGGCTGCGAGGAGCTGTGTCGAGTTCTCGCTCGACTACCGGGAGGGCGCCGCAGTGAACGAGCCGAAGCTCCTCGCGTTCGCGCGCTCGTTCGCCGGCACCGTGCACGTGCGGCGACTGGGCTGACGGCGCAGCTGCCGCATGGGCTCGTGTTGCTGTTGTCGCGGCGAGCGTCAACGGAGCCTATTTATGGTCGATGAAGAACTCCGGCGGGCGCTTTTGCGTCATGCTCAGAGTCGCTCCTAAGACTCTCGCTCAAGGGACATTCCTGAACGCTCGCCCACCCAGCAGCCCCCGTCCTGGAGTGGTAGTGGCGCCATACTCAAGAACCGGCTGATGGTCTCAATCGACGTTTCCCGTCTCATGGGGCTTGAACGCTGCGAGCTCGTCCTCCAATCGGGGTTGAGCTACGACGGGATCAGGCGAGTACGGATCTGTGCAACGAAACGCGAGGGTCGGTTCGAGTTCTCTGACGGGGGCGGCGCGGTTGCTGCGGCTGGTGTCGATCCCGAGCGGCTCGACTTTCCCAATCGCATCGCAATCGAGGAGTACGCGGTCAACGTGAGCAGGCAGGGAGTCGTCTGGCTTCCGGGTTTCGCGCGGTCGGAGCAGCAATGGCTCGCGAAGCTCCCCGGCCTCGTCGCAGCGGGATCACTGGCGCTCTACGAGGCGCTGCTCGAGCTCGGCGAGTAGTCGACTGGGTGGTTGAAGTACTGCCTAGACGACTTGGCCCCGTCGGCGTGCCGCGATCACGCTGGCAGCGCCAAGGACGATCGCAGCCAACGGAATCGGACACCACCAGTGTTCCCAGAAGGCGGCTAGCCCGTGGCCACTCTCACGGCCGGCCCAAAAGACGCCAAGCAGTAGAAGCACCGCGCCCAGCACTTGGCTAACCCGCTTCACGATCAAAGACTAGCGCCGGCTCGTGGAAGCCAGCAGCAACGAAAGTCGTCCGGCTGGGCCATGACTGAGGCAGTCGGAACCGTTTTCCCAGGTGTACTCTGAACTCCGTGAGCAGCACGCCGACCGAGGTTGCACGCGAGGGGATGGAGGCGTGGCGCCGAGGCGACTTCGAGACAATCGAACGCATCCTCGATCCGGCCGTCGAGTGGCGGTGGTTCGAGCCCGGCGACTGGGACTGCCACAACCGAGACGACGTGATGCGCGTCCTCCGCCAGCGCTTCGAACACGGCTTCGCAAAGGGTGATTTGACGATCCGCGGCGCCGGCGAGGACGCTGTGGTCGTCGTCTCGCGCCCAAGCGAGATCGGCGGCCCGGAGTGGCCGGATGAGACCGCGACGGTGATGAGGTTTCGGGACGAGCGCGTCGTCTCGATGCAGGATTACCGAACCGAGGCCGAAGCTCTTGCGGCCACTGGGCAGACGTAACCTCGACTCCCCGCGTTGCCAGCGCGGCAGCGTGCTCGATCGCGTGCGGTCACTTCTGCGCTTCGTGCGAAACGACGCCCGCTGCGGCGACTGGTTCGAGGAGCCGCCGCCAGACTCGCTCGTCCGCGAACCGCGTCGCCCTCTACCCTCGTCCTCGTCGGGCAGTGTCGCCCTCGATCTGCCCCCTGACCTGCTCTAACGAAGCACGTCACCGAACACGGCTCGTCCGGGTGACATTCCCCAACACTGGCCCAAGGCAACGTTGCGCATCTGGGGCCTCTCGGAGACTGCACCACGCGACTGCGCACTCTGGCCCGCGCAAACTAGCCGCGGTGGACTCACGCAGGTTTGACCGCATAGAGATGCGCGTGCGCCATCCGCCATGTCCCGCGTCCTGCCTCGACGAGCGGCCGCAGATGTGCAACGACTCGTTCCCTCTCTTCAGGAGTGAGCGCCTGCTCCATCGCTTCGGCCACCGTCGGAACCTTCGGGTTCGGTGCGCTGTTGTGGAAGCTCTCCCACTGCCTCGGCTCGATCGGTCGAATCTCGGCTTCGAGCTTCAGTTCGATCGGGAAGAACCCCGCCTCCTCAGCGTGCCGCACAAGATCGCGCTCGTCGAAGTTGAGCATCGGATCGACTTCCGGCGGCTGTAGATCGGTGTAGACGGCCGCAATCCTTGCTGCAAGCTCACTCAGCCCATCGACCGGGTAAAACCAGAACAACTCTTCGTCTCGCTCGCCATGCCCAAACCGATTGATCGGTTCGTAGACCGAGATCCGGCCACCGGGCCGAAGGACGCGGAAGAACTCGTCGAACGCCTGCTGCTTCGCCTGGACATAGATCAGCACCGCGCGCGTCGTGACGACGTCGACGCTCTGCTCTGAGAGCGCTGCCAGATCGACGGCACCGGCTTCGAGGAAGCGACAGCGGTCGAGGTCACCAAGTTCCATGGCGGCCGATCGGCAAACGGCGATCAGATCGGCGGAGACGTCGCTGAAAATCACAGTGCCCGCCCGACGCGCGAGCGCCCCGAACCCGATCAGGCCGTCCCCACAGCCGACATCAAGAAGTGTTTCGCCGGGCGCCAGGGCCGAGCGGTCGAGAATCTGATCGCGAACGCGCAGCAGGCGCTCCATGAACTGTGCGCGCTCACCGGTGCTCGCGGCATCACCGCCGAACCGGCGTTTCAGCAGCCATTGCGCCCAGTGATCCTGCTGCCGATCCATCTACCGGGATTGTGGACGAACCGGCGGCCGCGGAATTCTCCGGTGACATTCACGAACGCTGGCCCATACGAGAAGCCTCGGGGCCGCACTCACCCGACTCAGCTGCTTCAGGGACGTCCCATCGCGCGCCGTCCGTAAACGCAACATGCGGAAGCTGCTCATCCCGTTCTTGGTCGCGCTCGTCCTTGGACCTTCGGCCCGCGCCGATCGTCTCGTACGAGTTCGTGTTCGTGCGGATCGGAGATCCGCACGAACACGGCCCCCATGAGTGAACGCGCTGGAGGACGC
>DASQWX010000066.1:0-4422 GCA_035640035.1 Gaiellaceae bacterium | reverse complement strand
GTCTCGCGCCGCCGGGCGGTCGCCCGGGCGGAAGTGCGGATGGCGCCCGAAACCGCTGCGCAGCTTCGCGAGCTTCCGAAGGGCGACGCGCTTGCGACCGCGCAGGTGGCAGGGATCATGGCGGCGAAGCGAACCGCCGAGCTGATCCCGCTGTGCCACCCGCTCCCGCTGACGCACGTCTCCGTGGAGCTGGAGGTCGGCGATTCCGAGGTCGTGATCGAAGCGAGCGCGGAGACGACCGCCCAGACCGGAGTCGAGATGGAGGCGTTGACCGCTGCCTCGGTCGCCGCGCTCACCGTCTACGACATGGCGAAGGCGATCGACAATGAGCTGGAGATCACCGGCATTCGCCTCGTCGAGAAGAGCAAGGAGCCGGCATGAAGGCTGCGGTTCTGACCGTGTCCGACGGCGTCGCCGCCGGCGAGCGCGACGACGAGAGCGGCGACCTACTCGCCGAGCTGCTCATCCGCGAGGGCTACGACCTCGAGCGGCGCATCGTACCCGACGATCGGGAGGCAATCGCCGACGCGATCGTCGAGCTCGCCGAGGACGCGGCGCTTGTCCTCACCACCGGGGGCACGGGGCTCGGGCCGCGCGACGTGACGCCCGAGGCCACCACCGAGGTCGTGGAGCGTCCGGCACCGGGAATCGCCGAGGCGATCCGCGCCGACTCGATCTCGAAGACCCCTCACGGGCTGCTCTCGCGGGGGGTCGCCGGGGTGCGCGACCGCACGCTCATCGTCAACCTGCCCGGCTCGCCCGGCGGCTGCCGGGACGGCTTCGCCGTGCTCCGACCGGCGCTCCGTCACGCGCTCGAGCTACTCGCCGGCGAGCAGACGGCGCACCGGCAGACATGAACAGTGCGGCCGTCTCCTACCCGAGGCGTTTCGCGTCGCTCGTCAAGATCGAGCACACCGTCTTCGCTCTGCCGTTCGCCTACGTGGGCGCCCTTCTCTGTATCCGCCGGATTCCTTCTGCTCACGATCTCGTCTGGATCACGCTCGCGATGATCGGGGCGCGATCGCTCGCGATGGGTCTCAACCGGCTGATCGACGCCGCGATCGACGCGAGGAATCCGCGCACGGCGAACCGGGAGCTGCCGAGCGGCTTGCTCAGCCGCTCGCAGGTGATCCTGTTCTGCGCCGCGTCGCTGGCGCTCTTCCTCGTCGCGGTGTTTCAGCTCAACCCGGTCGTCCGGTGGCTTTGGCCGATCCCCGTCGCGGCGTTCGTGATCTACCCGTACCTGAAGCGCTGGACCTGGCTCTGCCACCTCTGGCTGGGCGCGGTCGACGGCCTCGCGCCGGTCGGCGCCTGGGTGGCGATCACAGGCAAGCTTCCGTGGCCCGCCTGGGCGCTCGGCGGCGCCGTCGCGCTCTGGGTCGCCGGCTTTGACCTCTTCTACTCGCTCTTCGACGTGGAAGTCGACCGCGACCAGGGCCTGCAATCGTTTGCGACGAAGTTCGGTGAGTCGCGTCTCTTCTGGGCGGCACGCGTGGCCCACGCGGCGACCCTCGCGCTGCTCGCAGCCGTCGGCCTCGGGCTCCACCTCGGCGTGCTGTACTGGCTCGGCGTCGCCGCGGTCGCGGCCCTGCTCGCGTACGAGCACGCGCTCGTCCGGCCCGGCGACCTCCGCCGGCTCGACGCCGCCTTCTTCACGATGAACGGGGTCATCAGCGTCGTCTTCTTCGGCTTCGTGTTGGCAGAAGCAGCCGTATGAGAGTCGCCGCGCTGTACGACATCCACGGCAACCTACCCGCGCTCGAGGCGGTTCTCGCGGACGTCCCCGGCGACGCGACCATCGTGATCGGCGGCGACATCACCGCGGGCCCGATGCCGGCGGAGACGCTCTCGCGCCTCCGATCCCTCGGCGACCGCTCCGTCTGGATTCGCGGAAACGCAGATCGTGAGGCCGGTGTCGAGAGCGATCTCTGGTCCCGCCGAACCGCGTGGATGTGGGAGCAACTCGGCGAGGCGAACCGGGCGTTTCTGAACACGCTTCCAGAGACCGCGCTGCTCGCCGTCGACGGCCTCGGCGAGACGCTCTTCGTCCACGGTTCCCCTCGGAGCGACGAGGAGGCAATCACGGCGAAGACCAGCGACGAGCGCCTTCGCGGGATCCTCACAGGCGTCCGGGAGCCCCTCGTCGTCTGCGGGCACACGCATCACCAGTTCGACCGTCGTGCGAACGGCGTCCGCGTCGTCAACGCCGGAAGCGTGGGCATGCCGTATGAAGGTCGGCCCGGGGCGTACTGGGCGCTACTGGGCCCCGAGGTCGAGCACCGCCGCAGCGAATACGACGTCGACGCAGCGATCGCGGCAATCCGCGAGACCTCATTTCCGGACCCCGAGGAGCTTGTCGAGACGCTCGCGACGCCTCCGAGCGCCGAAGAGGCAGCCGAGGTGTTCGAGCAGCGTGCCCTGGCGGAGTCGCGATGATCCGCGCGCGCCGACTCGCCCGCCGCTTCGGCGACAAACGGGCGCTCGATCCCGTCGACTTCGAGCTCCCCGACGGCGGCTTCCTCGTCATCACCGGCCCGAACGGCTCCGGCAAGACGACGCTGCTCCGCCTCTGCACCGGCCTTCTGATCCCGACCGCGGGCGAGCTCGAGGTCGAGGCCGAGCGCGGCCAGATCGGCTATGTCGCCCACGAGCCGCTCGTCTATCGGGAATTGACCGCGATTGAGAACCTCGACCTCTACGGTCGCCTCTACCGCGTCCCGGAGCGACGGGAGCGGATCGGAATGCTGCTTGAGCGCTTCGGGCTCTGGGACGCCCGTAACGAGCGCACCGGCTTGTACTCGCGGGGGATGCTCCAGCGCCTCGCGCTCTGCCGCGCGCTCCTGCACGACCCTGAGTTGCTGATCCTCGACGAGCCGGGCAACGCGCTGGACGCCGAAGGCGAGAGGCTGCTCGAGCGCGAGCTCGACGATCTCCGCCGTACGCGCACCCTGCTTGTCGCCAGCCACGCCCCTGAGCGGCTCGAGCGCTTCGCGACCGGAAGGCTGGCGCTCGCGTGAAGAGGTATGTCGCCGACGCAGCCGCGCTAGCGCGCAAGGACCTGCTCCTGGAGCTTCGCGCCCGCGACACGTTGCCGGCGATGCTGCTCTTCGTCGTCGCCGTGCTCGTCGTCTTTCACTTCGCGCTGCCGACGAACGCCTCGGCCCGGGCCTCGCTCGGGCTCCTCTGGGTGGCGATTCTCTTCACGGCGCTGCTCGGCCTCGGGCGCGCCTTCGTCGCCGAGCGTGAGCAGGGCGTCCTCGACGGGCTCGTCCTCGCGCCCTCCGACCGGAGCGCGATCTGGGTCGGCAAGGTGGTGGCCACGCTCGCCTTCCTCGTGGTCGCCGAGGCGGTGGCGCTTCCGGCGTTCGCGCTCTTCTTCACCTCGATCGATGCATCGACGGTCGCCGGCGTGGCGCTTGCGGACATCGGCATCTGCGCCGTCGGCACCGTTCTCGCTGCGATGGCGGCGGCCGGGCGCGCGCGCGAGCTGCTGCTGCCGCTGCTCTTCCTGCCGCTGGCGATCCCGATCGTCGTCGGGGGCGTCGGCTCGAGCCTCGCCGACTCGAGCGGGAAGTACCTCGGGTTCCTCGCGCTCTACGACGCGATCTTCGTGCTCGTCGCGTGGGCGGCGTTCGAGTACGTCGTCACGGAGTAGCGGGCACAGGACCCGGCTCAGCGCGGGAGGCGAGCCGCCGCTGCTCGCGGAGGTCGGGCCAGAGGGTGATCACGGAGCCGATCAGGAAGACGAAGCCGGCGAGCCAGATCAGATTGACAAGCGGCTTCACGAGGACCTTGAGGTAGACGGCCTTGACCGTGTTGCCCTTGCCGAACTTGAACTCGTCCCCGATCACGAACAGATCCTGGGCACGGAGCCAGTCGTGCTTGATCGCGACCTCGTTCGAGGTCTGCTGCTCGGCGAAGTACCTGTTCTTCCCGGCCATGATCGTCCCGAGCCGCTTGCCGTTCTCGCTGACCGCGATCCGCGCCCGCAGCTCGAGGTGGTTGGCCGCCTGCCGCTCGACGCTGTCGAGGTACGTGAGCGTGTAGCCGCGGATCTGCATCGTGTCGCCGGGCCGAAACCGCTGGATCTTCGTCGCCCCGTAGGCGCTCGAGCCCGCAACTCCGATCGCGAGCAAGACCACCGCCGCGTGGACGACGTACCCGCCGTACCGGCGCCGGTTGCGGGCGACGAGCCCCGAAAAGGCGATCCACCAGCTCGGAGCGCCGAGAGCCTTGCGCGCACGCGTGCCGCGGGCGAATTCGACCACGATCGCCGCGAGGGCGAAGATCGAGAACGTGTAGGCGAGCAAGCCGGCCGGGTTCGAGCCGGCGCCCAGCGCGATCAGGGCCCCGCCGGTAATCAGCGCCGCGACCGCAGGCCACATCACTGTTTCGCGCAGCGCGCGCAACGACGTCCGCCGC
>DASQWX010000065.1:0-8264 GCA_035640035.1 Gaiellaceae bacterium | reverse complement strand
GGGCAACGATCAGGTCGACGGCGCGCCCGAGCCTGACGCCTCCGATCCGGACGGGAAGTTTCAGCAGCTCCTCGGCCCGCCGCATTTCATTCCGGTTCTTGCCGGTCGATCGAGGCAAAAACGTGCTTACTCGCCGAAGCCCTCGGCGCCGACGAGCGGCACGAAGCGACAGGGGACCGAGTGGATCAACGCCGGGCCTTCGGGGCTTCGGACGGCGACCTCCAGGCGCTGGCCGCGAGGACCGCCGACCGGCACGACAAGACGACCTCGGGGCTTCAGCTGCTCGTACAGGGTCTCCGGGAAGCCGGGAGCGGCGGCAGCGACGGCGATTCCGTCGAACGGGGCGCGCTCGGGCAGACCCAGCGTGCCGTCGCCGACGTGGACCTCGACGCGCTCGTAGCCGGCTGTCGCCAGGCGCTCGCGCGCGCGGGCGGCGAGCTCGGGGAGCCGCTCGATCGTGTCGACGTCGGCGCCGAGTTCCGCGAGCACCGCTGCCTGATAACCGGAGCCCGTGCCGACGTCGAGGACCCGTTCGCCGCCGGCCAGCCTCAGCGCCTCGCAGATCCGCGCGACCATGTACGGCTGCGAGATCGTCTGGCCCTTTCCGATCGGCAACGCGGCGTCGTCATACGCGCGGCGGCGCTCACGCTCGTCCACGAACACCTCGCGCGGGACGACGGCCATCGCCTCCAGCACCCGCTCGTCGACGATGTCACGGCCCCGCAGCTGCGCCTCGACCATCTCGCGGCGGCGCTGTGCCAGTTCCGGGTCAGGCTGCACGCGCGAAACCGCGGGTGTAGGCCGGCGGCTCGACGCCGAAGTGCGCGAGCGCGAGCGGCGCGATGTCGGTGATCCGGCGCAGGGCGGCGTCGATGCCGACCGTCAGGAGCGGCACTTCGGAGTCGGACGCGGCAAGGGCGCCGTGGCTGCCGCCGCCGAGGTGGCTGCGGCCGGCCAGGTCCACGAACTCGACCCCGTCCGCGGCCGAGACGAGCACCTCGCCCGCATTCGGGTTGTTCAGGGCGGCCCACGCCCGTTCGAGCGCGTCGGGCTGACGCAGCAACGCGAGGTCGCCGTGCGTCTCCCAGCCGGCCGCCGAGGGCGAGAACCTCAGCTCTTCGCCGGCGCGGCGGGCGACGGCCTCGCCGTCCTCGAGAAACAGCGCGGCCTCGACGCCTGCCTCGGAGTCCAGCCGCGAGGCGAGCTCGCGCGGGTCTTCTTTCGTCCCGGCGGTCCGGTAGACCATCGCGGCGCGATTCGACGCGGTCACGATCACGTCGGCATCGAGGAATCGTTCCTCCAGCCGAGCCGTTCGCTCGACCATCGTCTGGCCATGGTCGGAGCAGAGGACGACCGCATAACGGTCGAGGAACTCGTCCGGACCGCCCGCGGCTTCGATCAGCGCCCAGATCGCGGCGTCGCTCCGGACCAGCGCCTCCTCTGCGGCCTCGGGGCCGGCGGCATGCGACGCGAAGTCGTAGTCCGGCAGGTAGTGGACGAGAAAGTCGAAGCCGTCGCGGGTGACGAGCCAGCGACCGACCGCTGCGGCGTACGCGTCGATCGAGCCGGTCGAGCGGCCGAAGACCGCGAGCGGCGCTCCGGTCACGTCTGATTCGAAAAGGTTGAAGAAGAAGAACCGCTTCGGCCCGAACGCCGGTCGTCCCACCGCGGGCACCGCCGGCGGGTGGGCCGTCCGGCCGCGGTAGCAGGTGAAGTTGATCGCGGCGGTGGTGTAACCGGCGTCCTCGAGTGCCTCGAAGGCCGTAACGGCGTCCGCTCCAAGGTGCTGCTCGTTCATGTTGAAGACCGCGTCGAGGATCGACTGCCAGGTGCCGGCCGCGCGGATCGCCGCGAAGGAGGACCCGTACTCGACAATCCGCCGCTCGCCGCGGTGATACCAGACGAGATGGGGAATCCGGTGGACATCCGGATGAGCGCCGGTCGCGATCGACGACAGGCAGACGGGCGTCAACGAGGGAAAGGTCGAGACGCCTCGGGTGTAGCTCCCGTGCTCGGCGAGGAACTTCAGCGCCGGAGCGCGGTCGTCCTCGGCCGCGCGCTCGAACGCGGCGGGCGTCAGGCCGTCGATCACGATCAGGACGAGCTTCTTAGTCACGTGCGAGCGTGCGCAGGCCGGCGTAGCGCTCCGGTTCGCGGCGCCTGGCGCGGACGGACAGGGCCGGCAGCGCCAGCGCCTCCAGGTAGCCAAGGAACGGGACGAGCGCGAGTGCCGCAATGCCGAGCCCGGCCAGTCCGATCAAGATGCCGGTCCCCGACGTCGTCCCCCCTCGGCGCAGCGTTCCCGCCGCGACGGTGGTGCCGCCGAGTCCGCCCAGCAGGCCTCCGATCGCACCGCCGACGGCGGGTTTCCAGTCGCCGAGCCCGAAGCCGACGGCGATCCCGACGCCGACGCCGATCGCGATCGCGAGCAGCGATCCGGCCCGAGTCCGCGCGAGCCAGCCCGCGGCGACGAGCGCGCCTCCCGCGCCGACGCCCGCCGCAACGCCGATCCGGTACCACTCCCACACCTCGCGGCCAGTGTAGTCCCGGCAAACCGAATCCCGCCCGCGCGCGAACTACCCGGCGCAAACAAGGCAGGAGGAACGTTCATGCAGAAAGGATCGATCACGATCGCGGCGCTCATCGCCGCCCTTGCCACCGCCCTCGCGCTCGCGGCAGTCGCCGCGGGAAGCGGCGGCAACAAGCTCCAGGCTCAGCTGCGCGGAACGAACGAGGTTCCCGCCGCGCCGGCCTCGAACCGTGGCCGCGTCGAAATCACCCTGAAGCCCGCGGCCGGCAAGGTCTGCTGGGAGTTCACCATCACGAAGATCGACGGCAAGCCGTCCGCGGCCCACATCCACAAGGGCAGGCCCGGCGTCTCGGGCCCGGTGTTCATCCCGCTCGGGACGACGTTCAAGCGCCAAGGCTGCTTCGGTGCTTCGAAGGCGAAGATCAACGCCGTCGCCGCGAAGCCCCGGGCGTACTACGTCAACATCCACAACGCAAAGCACCCGGCCGGCGCGATGCGCGGCCAGCTGTCAGTCCACCCGTAGGACGCGAGTCTTCCCTCAGGAGCTCGGCGGTTTCTGCGGGCCGCCGGGCTCCACTCCCTCTTCGACGCTGCGAATGACCGCCAGGCCGAACTCGGCGGCGCGGGCGCCGTCGACGACGCGGTGGTCGAACGTGACGGCGATCGTGCCGGTCGGCCGGATGACGACCTCGCCGTCTCGGACGACAGGGCGATCGGCGATGCGACCGATGCTGAGGATTCCTACCTCGGGGTGATTCACGATCGGCGTCGTCAGGAGCCCCCCGAGCTTGCCGGCGCTCGTGACGGTGAAGGTGGAGCCGCGCAGCTCCTCGGGCTTGAGCGTGCCGGCGCGCGCGGCGTCTGCGAGCCGCGTGACTTCCGTGGCGAGCTCGTGTATCGGACGCGTGTCGCAATCGCGCACGACCGGCACGACGAGGCCCTGGTCGGTCTGCACGGCGACGCCGATGTCATACCGATCGAGGTAGACGATCTCGTCGCCTTCGAGCCGCGCGTTCAGCTCCGGCACCTCCCTGAGCGCCTCGGCGACGGCCTTGAGCGTCGACGGGACGAGCAGCTTGAGGTCGACGGCGCCGAAGTCGCACTCCTCCACCCAGGTGACCGGTGGAACCTCGGCGTGCGCGCGCGCCATGTGCGCCGCGATGAGCTTCCGGACGCCGCGAAGCGGCTCGCGGCGTCCCTCCGGGGCGTGTTCTGGGGTCAGACCCGGAGACTCGGCCGCACCGCGCACGTCCTCCTCGGTCACCCGGCCCTGGGGCCCGGTGCCTTCGAGGTTTTCGAGGTCGACGCCGAGCTCCTGAGCGAGGCGACGGACGAGCGGCGTCGCCCGCACGCGTCCCGGCGGGGCCTGTCCCGGGGTCAGACCCGGGGACACGCCCGAAACGGCCACGGCCGCTTCGCTCCGGGCCGGCTCCTCGGCGTGGGGTTGCTCGTCCCCTGACGGCGCGGCGCCGTCCTCGCCGATGACGACGAGGACCGTGCCGACCGCCACCGTTTCCCCTTCGGCGACGAGGATGCGCGTGACCTTGCCCGCCGCAGGAGAAGGAATCTCGACCGTGGTCTTGTCCGTCTGGATCTCGACGAGCGGATCGTCCTCGCCGATCTCTTGCCCCTCGCTGACGAGCCAGCGCGCGATCTCGCCTTCGGTCAGCCCTTCGCCGAGATCCGGCAGCTTGAACTCGTAGGCCACTGCTGGAATCTATCCATGCCGTCCCGATCCCAGTCGCGGGTTTAACGGGCGTGCCGGCGAAGCCGCCACGCCCTTTCAACAGGCATCGCAAGCGATGCCTCAGGCCACGGCCGGAATCTACCCGTCTATCGAGGGAGCCCGACCCAGGCGTCCGCCGGAACGATGAGGACGCGTAAGCCACCCTCGACGCGCCAGAGCGAGACCGCTTGCTCGTCGCCGCCGAGCTCGGCTGCCGTCTCGCGCGGCACGTAGCCGGCCTGGAGAGTTCGGTCCTCGTTCCAGATCGCGACGGCGTTCGGATCGTGCTCGTTGTCCGGTTCGGGGACGAGCGCCAGCCGGCGGCCCGGGTCGAACGACGGATCGTAGACGTTGCCCGGCCGGAAGCTGACCCCGGCCACTGGGACCACGCGCAGCCGCGGATCCTCCCAGCGGACGGGCTCGCTCGTCGCCGCGTCGCGGAGGTGGTAGCCGGCCCCGCCGCGCTCGAGCCAGAGCCGAAGGCGGTCGCTCATGACGCGACCTTACGGGCCACGGGCGGTGGTGGCAGTTCGACCGAGGACTGTCCACCGCGAACTGCCTGCACCGGTCATGGCAACCGCAACAAGAGTGTGACTTTTCGTCCACAGGACACGGCCGCAAGCGACTGTTCCGGGCCGCGCGACCTCGATGCGCGTCAGAACGCCAGCGTCTTGCGCACGCCGGCGACGACACGCTTCACCGACGGCATGTAAGCGTCCTCGATCTGCCAGTACGGATACGGCACGTCGTACCCGGTGACACGGATCACCGGCGCGCGCAGGTCGAGCATCGCCTTCTCCGCCAGGATCGCGGCGAGCTCCGCGCCGAAGCCGGCCGTCCGCGGCGCTTCCTGGACGATCACCGCGCGGCCGGTCTTCGCGACCGAGGCCAGCAGCGCGTCCTCGTCCAGCGGCTTTAGCGTCCGGATGTCGAGCACCTCGACCGACGCCTCGCCGTCGAGCTCGTCCGCCGCCTCCTCGGCGACCGGCACCATCGCGCCGTACGCGACGAGCGTCACGTCGGTCCCGTCGCGCGCAACCCGCGCCTGTCCCAGCGGCACGACGTGCTCGCCCGCCGGCACCTCGCCCCGCATCGTCCGGTAGTGAAGCTTCGGCTCGAGGACCACCACGGGATCCGGATCGCGGATCGCGGCCGCCAGCAGTCCCTTCGCGTCCGCCGGGGTCGACGGGATCGCCACTTTCACGCCGGGCGTGTGCGCGTAGTACGCCTCGGGAGAGTCGTCGTGCAGCTCCGGAGCCCGCACCCCGCCGCCGTACGGCATTCGCACCACGAGCGGGAACTCCATCGCCCCCCGCGTCCGCCAGCGGTAGCGGCCGACGTGCGTGATCAGCTGATCGAGGCAGGGGTACGAGAAGGCGTCGTATTGCATCTCGCAGACCGGGCGCCAGCCGGCCATGCAGAGCCCGACGGCCGTGCCGAGGATCCCGGCCTCCGCGAGCGGAGTGTCCACGCAGCGATCGGCGCCGAACTTGTCTCGCAGACCCGCGGTCGCGCGAAACACCCCGCCGGCGCGGCCGACATCCTCGCCCATCACCAGCACCGAGTCGTCCCGCGCGAGCTCGGTGTGGAACGCGTCGTTGATCGCCTCGACGAGCGTCAGCTCACTCACCGAGCACCTCCCTGAGCTCCGCGAGCTCAGCGCCGAAAGAAGCCGGCGGCGCCGCGTACGCGTGCTCGAACAGGAGCGACAGGTCCGCGGCCGGCTCCGCCTCGGCGGCGACGATCCCGGAGCGCAGAGCCTCGGCCGCCTCGCCCCGAGTCGACTCCGCAAGCTCATCGGTCAGCACGCCGGCTCGGCGCAGGTAGGCCTCGTAGCGGCCCAGACATTCCCGCGCCTTCTCTTCCTCGACGCGGTCGAGATCGATGTACGCGCGCGGGTCGTCGGCGGTCGCGTGCGGCGCGGTTCGATACGAGACGGCTTCGATGAACGTCGGCCCCTCACCGCTGCGCGCCCGCGCGACTGCGTCGCGCGTCGCCTCGTACACCGCGAGCACATCGCACCCGTCGACGCGCACAGCCGGAATCCCATAGCCGACCGCCTTGTCCGCCAGGGTCTCGGCCGCGGTCTGCGCCGACACGGGCGTCGAGATCGCCCACTGGTTGTTGTTGCAGAAGAGGATCAGCGGCGCGCGCATGACGCCAGCGAAGTTGGCTCCTTCGTGAAACGAGCCCTCGGAGGTGGCGCCGTCTCCGAAGTAGGCGATCGCGCAAGCGGGCTCCCCGCGCAGCTTCTTGCCCCAGGCAAGCCCGGCGGCATGCGGTACGTGCGTGCCGATCGGGACGCAGATCGAGGCGACGTTGTACTCGAGCGGGTTCCACCAGCCGGCCGGATGACCGCGCCACCACGAGAGCACGGTCGAGACCGGCATGCCCCGCAGCAGGCCGATCGCCGACTCGCGGTAGCTGGGAAAGATCCAGTCGCCACGGTCGAGCGCGTAGACCGAGCCGGCCTGCATCGCCTCGTGGTTCCAGAAGATCGCGTACGTGCCGATCCGGCCCTGGCGGTGGAAGACAACCGACCGCTCGTCGTAGGTCCTGAGAAGAACCATCGAGCGGAAGAGCTCCAAGAGGTCGCGTTCCTCGAGCCCCTCGACCTCGCCGTCCGGAACCGCCTCGCCGTCGCCGATCACCCGCCGGAGGTCGTGTGATTCTGGGACGCGCAGCGTTTCGGCCATCGGCCCGCGAAATCTACCGCTCGCGCTCCTCATGCCCGGCCCTCGCGAGCATGAGGACGAGCACGAGAAGGCCGACCGCAGCGGCGGCACCAACGGCCTCGAGCACGATTCCACCGCCCGCATGCAGGTCGAGCGCCGCAAGCACGACAGCCACGAGCGCAAGCGCGCCGGCGGCCCGCAGCGCGAGGACGGCCGCTCGATGGGCGACGAGCTCGAGCTCGTCCGGGACCGAGGCCTGCTCGAGCGACCAGTACGCGAGCTCTGCCGTGACGAAGATCCCCGCCGCCGCCAGGATCGTCCCTCCCGGAGCGTCGGCGCCCCGCGTCCAGGCCGACACCGCCCACGACGCGCCGAGGCCGACGAGCGCCGCGACAGTCGCAGGCGGACTGGCGAGCGCCGATGCATACCCGAGCAGGACGAGGGCGCCGGCGCCGAGCGCGAGCACCAGGACCTCCAGTCGATTAGCCTCGACCGCCCCGTAGGCGACGACCCCTGAGCAGGCGGCAAGCGCCGCCGCCGCCAGCGCTAGACGCGTACGCGTGCGTGCCGCCGTGCCGCGTTCACCCCCTCGAGAACCGCAGTCAGCGGAGACCCCTCGTGCCATTCGATCACCGGAGCTCCCGCCCGTTCGTACTCCGAACGGCGCCCTTCGCGCCGCAGCTTCCAGAGGCGATACGCGAGCTCGGCCGAAGCGCCGCGCGCGGGCTCGATAAACGGCAGCGGCGAGATCTCGATGATCACGAGGTCGAACCCGCGGGCACGCAGGTCGACCAGGGCGCTCACCGCGCGGTCGTCGAGCAACGGGGTCAGCGCGAGCACGAGCGCCTTCGGGGGCAGCGTGCCACGCGGAAGCACGTCGATCTCCTTCCAGGCATAACTGAGCGTGATCTCCGTGTTCAGCACGGCCTCGACGATCCGATAGCGCTGGACCATCCCGGTGGCCGGACGAAGCCAGTTGAGGACGCCGCCGAAGTTGACGAGGCCCACGCGGTCCTTGCCGGCGAGATACCGCTCGGCCAGCGACGCGGCCGCCCGGATCGCAAGGTCGAGCGTGCCTGCGTCCCCTCGCCGCGCGTCGGCGAAGCTGTCGAGGAAGAGGATCACGTCTGCGTTCCGCTCCGTGTGGAACTCGTTGACCCAGAGAGCGCCCCGGCGCGCGCTCGCGCGCCAGTTGATCCGTCTGATGCGGTCGCCGGCGACGAACGGCCGCAGATCGGCGAACTCGAGGCCCTCGCCCTTCTGCCTCGAGACGCGATTCCCGGTGAAGAGCTGGGTCTCGCGGGGCGCGACGAGCTGACGCAAGTCCTCCGGC
>DASQWX010000064.1:0-12639 GCA_035640035.1 Gaiellaceae bacterium | reverse complement strand
GTCGTCCCGCCCTGTTTCGAGCTGGAGCGCGAGGAGCCCGAGCCGGACTTCTTGCCGCCGCGGCTCGAGGCGCCGGGCGAGTTGGCGATCCGCGCCGCCCGCTGCTTCGACATGCCCTTTTCCTTCAGCTTCTCGTACTGCTTCTCGTTCTTGACGTTCGCACTCTTGCTGGGCATCAAGACACTCCTTTCCGTACACGTGGTACGAGGCGGGTGTTGCCGCCCTGCCGTGCTATCAAACGAGAGAGGTTCAGGCAGCCGCGAAGGCGGGGTGCGGCGCGTAGATCGAGATCAGTGCCTCGGACAGGTCGTGCTGGCGGGCGACGATCTGTCGGCGGTTGCGCTCGAGCTCGTCCGCTTCGGCGCCGCCCGCACGCAGCGACTGCCGCTCGGCGACGAGTGTCGCGAGGTCGCGCTCGAGGCTCTCGATGCGAGGGTCGGGATTCGCCATAACCACAGTTATGACGTCGGAATACCAACTCTTTCAGGAACGAACGGTAAAAAGTGTGTAAGCGCTAAGCGGAGGGGCGACCCTCGAAGGGGCCGCCCCCGCGAGCGGCTCAGCGCCGCTACTTCGAGATCTTCTCGACGAGCTCTCCGGTTCGAGCATCGTCGGCCTGTCGCGCGACGTCCGCCTGCGCGACGACGCCGACGAGCCGCCGGCCCTCGACGACAGGCAGCCTGCGAACCTGGTGCTTCGCCATCAGGCCGAGCGCCTCGTCGAGATCCTCCTCAGGCTCGACCGTGACGAGGTCGGTCGACGCGATCTCTCGAACCATTGTCGACTCCGGGTTCTTCCCCTCCGCGATGACACGGAGAACGATGTCACGATCCGTGACGGTGCCGACCAGCTGGTCGCCCTCGACGATCGGGGCGAGGCCGACGTCCTCGTCGCGCATCATCTTCGCGGCGTACGCAACCGACTTGTCGACGTCGATCGAGCACGGATCCGGAGTCATCAGCTGCTTCACGGTCTTGGCCATTGGAACTCCTCCCGCTTATGGGTTTCAACCCGTACGGCTACCCGAGGCCTCGACGGTCGAAACGGGTGAGTCTTCAGTCGGCCTCCGGGTCGTCGACGGCGTCGCCCTCGGTTGTCTCGGGGTCGGGGACGGGCGACTCGCCGGCCTCTTCGTTGCGGTCGTCTTCCCGAATATCCTGCTCGTCCATGAAGGTCGTCCTTCCCGACTCGTCCGAGCTTGAACTTCCGGACGGCGCGACCGGTCGCGACGCGGCAGCCGCGATCGGCCCAAGGTTGGCCGAGCAAGCCGTCCTCGTGCGCACGGATGGGCACGTCCAGGATTTGCGGCTGCCGCTCGAGGACGGCCAGCGGATCCAGATCCTGACCACGCGCGACAAGGACGATCCGGATGCGCTCTACGTCCTCCGCCACTCGACGGCGCATCTGCTCGCCGAGGCGGTTCGGCGCCTCTACCCGGGCGTCAAGATCGCGATCGGGCCGCCCATCGAAAACGGCTTCTACTACGACTTCGAGTTCCCCGAGCCGATCTCGGAGGCCGACCTCGAGCGGATCGAGGCCGAGATGCGAAAGGAGATCGCGGAGGGCCGGGAGTGGGAGCGTGAAGAGGTCTCCCGCGAGGAGGCGCGGCGACGCTTCGAGGAGGAAGGCGAGCCCTACAAGGTCGAGCTCGTCGACACTGCGGACGGTCAGATCTCCTTCTACACGCAGGGCGACTTCACGGACCTCTGCAGGGGCCCGCACCTGCAGAACGCGAAGCCGATCAAGGCACTGAAGCTGACCGGCCTCGCCGGCGCGTACTGGCGCGGGAACGAGCACAACAGGCAGCTGACGCGGATCTACGGCACGGCCTTCTACGACCAGGCGGATCTGGACGCCTATCTCGAGCGGCTCGAACAGGCGCGCGAACGCGATCATCGCCGCCTCGGTCAGCAGCTCGACCTGTTCCACCTTTCCGAGCACTCACCGGGGTCGCCGTTCTGGCACCCGAAGGGGATGGTGATCTGGAATGCGCTCGAGGACCTACGCCGCCGGGAGAACGCCAAGCGGGCGTACCTGGAGGTCAAGACGCCGCTGCTCTACGACGTCGACACCTACGTCACCTCGGGCCACTACGAGAACTACGCCGACAACATGTTCTTCGTTGAGCAGCACGAGGGCGAGAAGCGGCAGGCGCTGAAGCCGATGAACTGCCCTGGGCACATGCTGCTCTTCGGCAGCCAGCTTCGCAGCTACCGCGACCTGCCGATGCGGTTCGCCGAGGCGTCGACCCTCCACCGCGACGAGCCGAGCGGGACGTTGCACGGCCTCCTACGTGTGAAGCACATCACGCAGGACGACGCCCACATGTTCGTGACTCCGGAGCAAATCGAGAACGAGATCTTCGGTTGTCTCGACTACGCCTCTTACCTCTACGACCTGTTCGGGATGGAGGCGCGTTTCGAGCTCTCGACTCGGCCCGAGAAAAAGCTCGGGACCGATGAGGAGTGGGACTTCACCGAGGGCGCGCTCCGCAGCGCGCTCGACCGCCGGGAGATCGACTACCAGGTGAACGAGGGCGACGGTGCGTTCTACGGGCCGAAGATCGACCTCCACATGACCGACATCCTCGGCCGCTCCTGGCAGATGGGGACGATCCAGCTCGACTCGCAGATGCCGGCGCGCTTCGGCCTCACCTACATGGGCGCGGACAACCAGGAGCACACGCCGTACGTGATCCACCGCGCGCTGCTCGGCTCGCTCGAGCGCTTCATCGGGATCCTGATCGAGCACTACGGCGGCGAGTTCCCGTTCTGGCTCTCGCCGGTGCAGCTCCGCGTCCTCCCGGTCGGGGCCGATCACCGCCCGGCCGCGCACGCGCTCGCGTCGAAGCTGCGAGAGGCCGGCCACCGCGTCGAGGTCGACGAGCGCGACGACACCGTCGGCAAGCGAATCCGCGAGGCCGAGCTGGAGAAGATCCCGTACACGATCGTGTACGGCGACCGCGAGTCGGACGAGTCGCTCGCAATTCGCGAGCGCCACGGGGTGCAGTCCACGAAAAGTTTGCTCGAGCTGCTCGACGAGCTTGCTACCCTCTGAACCCTGAAAAGAAGGAGCGGACCCGTTCCTCACCTTCCAAGCCGAGAGCTTCTGGAGGGTTCAACCGAGTCGAGAGGACGAGGACAACGGGCCGCTGTACGCAGCGGTTTTGTCGTTCTAGAAGGAGGAGTTATTAGCTTGGTGAGAAGTTCTTGAGGCCCCGGCGAAGGTTCACTGCAGATCCGCCGCGGCCGCCCCGCAACGAGCTGCTGAACGAGAACATTCGCGCGCCGCGGGTGCGCCTGATCGGCGAAGACGGCACACAGCTGGGGATCAAGACGAAGGAAGAGGCGCTCGACATTGCCCGGGATCACGACCTCGACCTCGTCATCGTCGCGCAGCAGGCAGATCCGCCGGTCGCCCGGATCATGGATCACGGGAAGTACCGGTACGAACAAGAGCAGAAGGCGAAACTGGCGCGCAAGCACCAATCGCAGGTCAACGTCAAGGAGATCAAGCTCAGGCCGAAGATCGGGATCCACGACTACAACACCAAGAAAGGCCACGTCGAGCGCTTCCTCAACCAGCGCGCGAAGGTCAAGGTGACAATCATGTTCCGGGGCCGTGAGACGACGCATCCGGAGCGCGGTCGGGACCTGCTGACGCGATTGGCGGACGACGTCAAGGAGATCGGCCAGGTCGAGCAGCAGCCTCTGCTCGACGGGCGCAACATGACGATGCTGCTCGGGCCAACGAAGAACGCGGGAGTGAAGAGAGATGCCGAAGACAAAGAGACAGAGCGCAGCGAGGAAACGGTTCAAGGTGACCGGAACGGGCAAGCTGATGCGCCGGCGGGCGATGCGCAGCCACCTGCTCGAGAAGAAGTCGCCCAAGCGCAAGCGGAGCTTCCGCAAGGCGACGCCCGTCCATAAGTCGAACGTGAAGTCGGTCAAGAAGCTCCTGGGAATGAGGTAGAGCGGTGCCACGCGTCAAGCGATCCGTCCACGCCCGGAAGAAGCGGCGCAAGGTGCTCGAGCAGGCCCGCGGCTACTGGGGCCTGAAGCACTCGAGCTACCGCCAGGCGAAGGAGCAGGTCGAGCACTCGCTCGCGTATGCGTATCGCGACCGGAAGAACCGGAAGCGCGAGTTCCGGCGTCTCTGGATCCTGCGGATCAACGCCGCGGCCCGCCAGAACGGCCTCTCCTACAACCAGTTCATCGCCGGCTGTCGCAAGGCGGAGATCGCGCTGGACCGCAAGGTGTTGGCGGATCTCGCCGTTTCCGACCCGGATGCCTTCGCCGCCGTCGCCGAGAAGGCGAAGGCGGCGCTTTCGACCTGATCACTTCGGCCGCGAATCAGCGGCTTAAGTTGGTCCGAAAGCTCGCGTCGGCTCGGCAACGTGAGAAGCTCGGCCTGTTCGTGGCCGAGGGCGAGGATCTCGTGGCTGCGGGTCTCGAGGCGGGGTTGGAGCCTGTCGAGCTGCTGGTCGCGGGCGAGACCGTCTCGGCCGAGTTGCTCGCCGATGTTTCGACGCTGCCGCATCCGGCGCGGGAGATCGCGGTCTTTCGCCGGGCAGATCTGCCCGCGTACGAGCCGCGGCCGGTCGCGCTTTCTCTGTGGCGGGTCGCCGACCCGGGCAACGTGGGGACGCTGATCCGGACTGCGGACGCCTTCGGGGCCTCGATGGAGCTTTCAGCGGGCACGGCCGACCCGACGGGGCCGAAGGCGCTACGGGCGTCGGCGGGGGCGCTCTTTCGAGTGCCGCTCGGAGAGGCGCGGGGCCGGCGGATCGGGCTCGTCGCTCACGGCGGCCGCCGGCTGGCGGACGTCGAGCTCGGTGACGGCACCGTCTTCGTGCTCGGCGCCGAGCGCGGAGGACTGTCCACCGAAGTCGAGCGAAAGTGCGACGAGTTGGTGACGATTCCGACGCCTGGGCCCGCCGAGTCGCTGAACGTCGCCGCCGCCGGCGCGGTCGCGCTCTACGAGTGGTTGCGCCGCCGCTAGGCGCTGGGGGTTCTGGTTCCCGGGACGCGCGGCCGTCTTTAGCAGCGGATTCGCTCTGTAGACTCGGCGCGATGGCTTCGATCATCGGTCTCTGGACATCCCCGGCACGCAAGAGCGGCCGGTCGGAAAGGCACGAGCGGATCCGGGCGATCGAGGGCTTCGGCCTCGAAGGCTGCGCGCACGCGAATCCGCCGAAGCGCGAGGTCCTCTTCGTCTCGAAGGAGCATCTGGACTCGGTCGACGTAGAGCCGGGCGCGATCCGGGAGAACATCACGGTCGAGGGCGACGACGTCGAGAAGTGGCCGATCGGCCAGCGCGTCCGCGCGGGCGAGGCGGAGTTCGAGATCACGATGGTCTGCGATCCCTGCCACCGTATGGACGAGCTTCGCGACGGCCTTCGAGCCCGGCTGCAGGGCAAGCGCGGCATGCTCGCGCGCGTCGTCGAGAGCGGCGAGATCGCCGTCGGCGACACCCTCGAGCTGGTCTAGGGACAGGCACCTGCGGTGCCTGTCGCTGCAGGCGTCACGACCTGCGCGCGATCCAGACCATGTCTTCGCCGTCGCGATACGGGCGGCGGTCGAACCAGCCGTAGAGGGCATCGACCTCGAAGCCGCCCCGCAGGAGAAGTTCCCTCCACTCGTCCGCGGCCAGCCAGGAGAGCGTCATTGTCGTCTCGCCGCTCGGGCCGCGAACCGACAGCGTCAGCGACCGCGAGCCGCGGTCCCAGTCCGCACGCTCGTAGATCTCGGGCTCGCGTTCGAGCCAGCGGCCATGGGTCTCCTCGATGTCGTCGTCGCCCGGCACGAAGACGTCGAAGATCAGCCGTCCGCCTTCGACGAGGAGCTCTCGTGCCGCGCGCAGCGCGCCGAGACGCTCGCGGTCGGTCCTCAGGTGGAGGTACGACCGGAACGGGCACAGAACGAGCTCGACGCGCTCCCGCACCTCCGGTGCGGTCAGGTCGCCGAGCCGAAGCTCGATCAACTCGCCGACACCGGCCATCTCGGCCCGCTCCTTGCAGACCTCGAGCATCCCCGGCGAAGAGTCGACACCGATCACGCGGATCCCTTCGGAGGCGATCGGCACGGCGATCCGGCCGGTCCCGACGCCCAGCTCGACCACCGGCGGCTCGACCCGGCGGGCCTCCTCGACGTAGAAGGCCACGTCCTCGGTGACGCTTCGGCTCCACGGATCGTAGAGGCGCGCGATCGCGTCGTACGAGCTCACGCCGTTATGCTTTCAAGCATGAAGGCCATGGCGCAGAACCTGTTTACCGGGCCCCGGGTTGGAACCGGGAGCCCGGCGAGCGCCGCCTGACCTCCCGTTCCGAGCCGGGGCGAGACCGACCGGCAACCGTGAGCGAGGAGGACACTTGACCGACAACGAAGCTACAGTCGCCGCCGTGGATTGGGAGGCGTACGAGCGGCAATTCGAGGATGCGCTGAAGCGCGTCAAGTCGCTCGACGACGTCGACCAGCTGCGCATCGACTACCTCGGCCGCAAGGGCGAGCTGGCGCAGGCGCTGCGGAACGTTCGCGACCGTGAGACAGGCATGCAGCTCAACGCGCTGCGGGCGCGGCTGCAGGCTGCAATCGACTCGAACGCCGCGCGGATGAAGGACGAGGCGTTGCAAACGGAGCTGCGCGAGGAGCAGCTCGACGTCACGCTGCCGGGCGAGCACATCGCTCGCGGCGTGTACCACCTGCTGACCCAGATTCGGCGCGAGGTCGAGGACGTCTTCCTCGGTCTCGGCTACCAGGTCGTGGACGGAGACGAGGTCGAGGATGCATGGCACCTCTTCGATGCGCTCAACATGGGGCCGGCGCACGTCACGCGCTCGCCGTTGCACACGCTCTACCTGAACGGTGACGTCGTCCTCCGCACCGAGACCTCGCCTTCGCAGATCCGCGCGATGGAGGAGAAACAGCCGCCGGTCTACATGGTCTCGCTCGGGCGGGTTTACCGGCGGGACACGGTGGACGCGACGCACTTCCCGATCTTCCATCAGGTCGAAGGTCTCGCCGTCGACCGTGGGATCACGCTCGCCGACCTCAAGGGAACGCTGCTCCACCTCGCCCGCGCCCTCTTCGGCGAAGACCGCGAGGTGCGTTTCGCAACCGATTTCTTCCCGTTCACGGAGCCGTCGATGCAGGCGTCTGTCTCGTGCTTCCTGTGCGGAGGCACGGGCTGCCGCGTGTGCAAGGAGAGCGGCTGGATCGAGATGGGCGGCTCTGGTGTGGTCGACCCGAACGTGCTGGTGAACGTCGGTTACGACCCGGAGGAGGTCTCCGGGTTCGCCTTCGGTCTCGGCCTGGAGCGGATCGCCATGCTGCGTCACGGCGTCCCCGATCTGCGGATGTTCTGGGAGAACGACCTGCGCTTCCTGAGGCAGTTCTGATGCTCGTCCCGCTGAGTTGGCTTCGCGAGTACGTCGAGGTCGACGTCCCGCTCGACGAGCTTGCCGGCCGCATCCACACGTCGGTGGCGGAGGTCGAGCGCATCGTCCGGCGGGGAGTGCAGGACGAGGACGGCAACCTCGATCTCTACCGGGTCGGTCGCGTGCTTGAGGCCGCGAAGCATCCGAACGCGGACCGGCTGCAGCTCTGCCAGGTCGACGTGGGGGAGGGCGAGCCCCGCCAGATCGTCTGCGGGGCCTGGAACTTCGGGGCAGGCGCCACCGTCGCGGTCGCGTTGCCCGGCGCCGTCCTGCCCGGCGGCCAGAAGCTCGAGCAGGCGACGCTTCGCGGCGAGGTCTCGAACGGGATGATCCTCTCCGAGCGGGAGCTCGAGCTCGGACAGGATCACACCGGCATCCTCGTTCTCGAGACCGGGCCTGAGCCGGGAACGCCGCTGGCCGACGTGCTGCCGCTCGGCGAGACGGTGCTCGAGCTCGAGACGACGCCGAACCGTCCCGACCTGCTCTCCGTCTACGGCGTCGCGCGCGAGGTTGCCGCGCTCTTCGACCGGCCGCTCGGGCCCTGGCCGGGGTCAGACCCCGGACGGGCCGGAAACGAACAGGTCCCCGTGACAGTCGAGGATCTTCAGGGCTGCCCGCGCTACATCGGCCGGCTCTTCCACGACGTGGCGATCCGCCCATCACCGCCATGGCTGAAGGGGCGCCTGGCTGCGGCGGGGATGCGCCCGATCTCGAACGTCGTCGACGTCACGAACTACGTCATGCACGCGCTCGGCAACCCCCTGCACGCGTTCGACCAGCAAAAGCTGGCCGGCGGCGAGATCGTCGTCCGGCGTGCGCGCAAGGGGGAGGCGATCCGGACGCTCGACGGCGTCGAGCGCAGGCTCGACGAGCGCGATCTCGTGATCGCCGACGCCGAGAAGCCGGTCGCGATTGCGGGGATCATGGGCTCGGAGAACAGCGAGGTCGACGAGACGACGAACCACGTCCTGCTCGAAGCCGCGAACTTCGAGCCGGTGACGATCTTGCGGAGCTCGGAGCGGCTGGCGCTACGAACCGACGGTTCCAACCGCTGGGAGAAGGGCGTCGACCCCTATCTCGCCGAGCGGGCGGCGGCGCTTGCGACCGAGCTGATCGTCGATCTCGCCGGCGGCCGCTGCGCCGGCGACGTCGACGTGAAGGGAAAGCTGCCGGAACGGTCGGTCGTGCGGCTCCGGCCGGAGCGGGCGAGCGCGCTGCTCGGCCTCGACGTGCCGGCGGACGACCAGCGGGGCACGCTGACCCGGCTCGGCTTCGACGTCTCGAAGCGTTTCGACGTCACCGTCCCGACGTGGCGCGCGCGCGACGTGACGCGCGAGGCCGACCTAGTGGAGGAGGTCGGCCGGTTCAGACTCGACGAGATCCCGTTCACGCTGCCGCTCCGGCGCGAGATGTTCGGCCGCCTGACGAAGGAGCAGCGGCTGCGGCGGCTCCTCGAGGAGACGCTGGTCGGTGCGGGTCTGGCCGAGGCCTATACGTCGAGCCTCGTCCCCGACGATCCCGATCCGAACGCGATCCGCCTGCCCGAGCCGCTCTCTTCGGACCAGGCCGTCTTGAGGACGACGCTGCTGCCGAGTCTCGCCACCGCTGTCGCCCGCAACGTGGATGCAGGGAACCAGGAGATCGCTCTCTTCGAGGTCGCGCGCGTCTATCTGCCTCCCCTCGATCCCCGGCCGGCCGAGCGCTGGCGGGTTGCGGGAATCGTCGAAGGTGGATACGCCCACGCGAAGGGCGTCGTCGAGACCGTTCACGCAGCGCTCAAGCTCGAGCCGCGCTTCGAGCGCGGTGAACACGTCTTTCTCCACCCGAGCAAGACGGCCCGCACCCAGGCCGGCGTCGTCGGCGAGGTCCATCCAACCCGACTCGACGGATCCTGGGGCGCCTTCGAGCTCGATCTCGGCGATCTGTTCGCTCAGGTGCCCGAGCGCCTCGTCTACGAGGACGTGATCACCTATCCGGCCGTCAGGCAGGACCTCGCCTTCACTGTCCCGGAGGCGGTCACGGCCGGCGAGCTGGTCGACGCCGCGCGCGAAGCCGCCGGGCCGGAGCTCAGGGAGATCGGCGTGTTCGACGTCTATCGCGGCGAGCAGCTCGGCGCGGGGGAGAAGTCGATCGCCTTCCGGGTCGCGTTCCAGTCGCCCGAGCGCACGCTCTCGGACGAGGACGCGGCGGCTCTCCGGAAGAAGATTGCCGAGGCGCTTCGCGAACGCTTCGGCGCTGAGCTCAGAACGGCCTAGAGAGTTTCCGGCGCGAGCCGGTGGGCCATCGCCTCCATCACCCTCGTCTTCACCTGGGGCGAGTCCTCGAGCAGGCGCCTGAACGAGCGGTCCGTGATCACGAGCGCCCGGACGGGCGAGGTCGCGACGACCGTGGCCGTTCGCGGAGCCCGAGAGACGAGCGCGATCTCGCCGAAGAAGTCGCCCGGCCCGAGGGTGTTCACCTTCCGGCCGTTCTTCTTGACCTCGGCGGTGCCTTCGAGGAGCACGAAGAACTCGCGTCCCGGAGCGCCCTCTCGCGTCATCTCCTTTCCTTCGCGAAGGTCGATCTCGTCAGCGAGCTTGGCGATCTCCTTGATGTCGGCTCTGGAGCAACGCGCGAAGAGCGGCGCGTGGCGGATCAGGTCGCTCTTCTGGTCGCGGTTGAGTCCACGGCTCAGTCGCACACGGCGAGTCTAAATCGCGGGAGCCCCCGCACCTAACAAACCGGTCGAGCATCCGTCTCGTATGCACGGGACAGACCGCAGTTTCTGATTTGTAAAGGAGTAACTCAGTGAGCCAAGCCCGTGTTTTCCTCGTCGCCTGCCTGTCGCTGGCCGCCCTGGCACTACCCGGCGCGGTCGGTGCGCGCGGCACAGTCACCCAACCTCTGATCGCGACCGTCGGCTCGCCGGGCTCGGCGAACGCCTATGCGATCTCCCTGACGGACTCGACGGGCGTGAAGGTGACGCACCTCGATCCGGGCGCGTACACGATCAACGTCCGTGATTTCGCAACCCTGCACAACTTCGACCTGACGGGTCCCGGCGTCTCCCAGGCAACGGACGTCGAGGGCACCGGCACGACGACCTGGCACGTCACCTTCGGCAACGGGACGTATCGGTTCCAGTGTGACTCGCACCCCACGATCATGAGGGGCTCATTCACCGTCGGGACGGTCACGGCGCCGCCGCCGGTCAAGAAGCTCGTCGCGCAGGTCGGCCCCAGGCGCTCGATCGCCGTCAAGACGACCTCGGGCGGACGCGTCAAGCGCCTGATCGCCGGCAAGTACAGGCTGACGGTCAAGGACCTGACGAAGGCCGACAACTTCCACCTGACGGCGACCGGCATCAACAAGAAGACCGGCGTCAAGTTCCGCGGCACGGCGACGTGGACGCTGACGTTCCGGGCGGGACCGGCCAAGTACCGCTCGGACGCGCATCCGCGCTTGCGCGGCGGATTCCTCGTGGTCGCGCGCTAGGCGGATTCTCAGTCGTCGCGGTCGACGAGGGAGAACGGGCCGAGCTTCGCCTTCGTGGCTCCCTCTCGACCGCGGCGCGCAAGCAGCCTCATCGTCGCGCCGATTCCGCCCCCGAGGAAGAAGCCTGCCCCCAGCGCCCCGGCGGCGACGAGCGGCAGCTTCGAGCGCAGCTTGCTGCCGATGTCGGTCACCTGGGCGAGCCCTCCACGCAGCTCTTCGACCGCATCGGCGAGCTGCTCCCGCTCAGCCTCGATGTCCCGCCGGACCTGTTCCGCCGACCGCCCGTTACGCGCTGCCATCGCTCTTCAACGCCTCCGTCGTCCGCCTCGCCTCTTCGATCGCCTGTCTCGGCACTGGCGGGGTGCCCTTACGGATCAGGGTGACCGCGACGAGCGCGAGCACCGCTCCGATCCCGAACACGATCGCAGTCGTGATCAGGAGCGCGAGCCAGGTAGACATCCCCGTCGCCAGCGCGGCGGCAACCGTGGCGAACGCGAAGCCGAGCGCGAAGACGACGAACAGGAGTGCGCCTGCTCCGATCCCGATCCCGATTCCGAGCGCGGCGACCTTTCGCTTCAGCTCGAGGATCGCGAGCTCGAGCTCGAGCCGCGCAAGGCTGCTCGCGTGCTCGGCGACCTGCTTCGCAGCCGGGCCGACGCCGGCGTTCGTCTCAGTCTCGCGGGTGGGCATGGCTCCTCCAGTCAATCACCTTCGCGAGCGCGATACCCGTCGCCACCGCGATGCCGGCGACGAGGAACGGATTCGGGCCCTTGCCTTTGCGGCCGCTATTCGTCCGTGCCTTCGCCTGCTTTCTCGCCTTTCGCCGCGGCGTCGTGACTTGAGGCGCGGTCGGAGCGGTGGGCTCGGGCTCCGGGGTGCGGTTGATCGGGGCCTGTCCCTTCGCCCGGGCCTTGATCAGGCTCGGCTTGAGCTTGCGCAAGAACGCTGCGTCCTCGGCGAGCTCGTCCGCGAGCTTGGCCGCGAAGCCGCCTTTCGCCGCGGCCCTCCGCGAGAGCCCTTCGAGGCGGGCGGCGCCGCGATCCACCAGAAGATCCGCCTTGCTCATCGCTTCGTCGGCGGCGGTTCGCCGGTCGCGAGGCGCCAGATCCCGCTCGCGGCGCGTCTCGCGGCGAGTGCCGAGCCCGCGGCGAGGCCGGCGTACAGACCTGACCAGAGCACCTTCCGCAGCATGTTCGCTTGCTTGCCTCGCCTTTCGGATACTCAAACCTGAATAGTTATTCTCGCCTTATGCAGCAGCTGCGGCAACTTCCGAAACGTGAGCGGCAGCGGCTGATCGCGAGTCTAGTCGGGCGGCGTCGCGTCGGCAGCCAGCACGAGCTTCAGAATGCGCTCCGGAGCGCCGGCTGCGAGGTCACCCAGGCGACGATCTCGCGCGATATCCGGGAGCTGGGGCTCGAGAAGACGCGCGACGTGCTCGGGCGGCCGCGCTACTCGTTGCCCGAGCGGGGCAGCAGGCACGACGCGCGCGAGACGCTCGAGTCTGTGCTGGCCCAGTTCGGGCAGCGCGCCGTCGCGGCGCAGAACATCGTCGTCGTGCACTCCGAGCTCGGCTCGGCGCCGGCGATCGCGCGCGCCCTCGACCGAATCGAGCACGCGAAGGTGCTGGGAACGGTCGCCGGCGACGACACGTGCCTCGTGATCACGCGCGACGCGGCCGAGGCGAAGGCGGTCGCGTCCGAGCTGGCCGCCGCGATCGGCTGACCGCCCCC
>DASQWX010000063.1:0-9090 GCA_035640035.1 Gaiellaceae bacterium | reverse complement strand
CCACCCTCGCGCACGCGGTAGGGCTCCCGCTCCGGCTCAATCCCCTGCTGCTTCAGCCGTACGAGCGTTTCGTCGAGAGCATCGACGGCCAGCGCGATATGGCCATAGGCGGTGCCGAGGTCGTACGTGCGCCCATCGTGGTTGTAGGTGAGCTCGAGCTCCTCCTCCTGCCCCGGCACGCCGAAGAAGTAGTTCGTCGCTTCCCTCTCGCCGTTCCGGATGATGTCCATATCCCTGCGGAACTCGAAGCCGAGCGCCTCATAGAACGCCCGGCTCTTCTCCGGGTCAGTGATCCGATACATCGTGTGGAGGTAGCGGGTCATGTCGCAATCCTAGGCGGCTTCACCTCCAGATCGAACACGCGCGATCACGCGTGTCGATTTGACTCCGGTGAATCCATCTCATGGTCGGAGCCCGTATAGGGACCGACTGGCCAATCGAAAGGGGAGGCAGGTATGCGAAAGCCCTATTTCATTGGGGTTGCGCTGGCGCTTGCAATCGCGGGCGCCGCAACCGCGGCCGCGCTCGCGGCGTTCAACGGGAACGTCGGTACGCACCTGAAGGGTCGATACGAGGTCCCGCTCCGTAACACGAACGCCCAGGGCGAGGCGATCTTCAGGGTGAGTGACGACGGGAACTCGGTCGCCTACAAGCTGATTGCATCGAACATCGACAACGCCTTCATGGCGCACATCCACATGGGGCCGCCGGCCGTAAACGGCCCCATCGTGGTCTGGCTCTACCCGAGTACGGCGCCGGTGCCAGGGCCCGTCGGATCGGGGCGCCACGACGGCGTGCTCGCTGAAGGGACGTTCACGGCCGCCAATCTGGTTGGGCCGCTAGCCGGCCATCCCCTATCGGATCTGCTCGCGGCCGTGGAAGCGGGCAATGCCTACGTCAACGTCCATACGAACGATGGCCAGGACGGCATCAACACCGGCCCCGGGGATTTTCCGGGCGGTGAGATTCGCGGCCAGCTCGGGGGCTGAAGCCGCGGTCGTGTGGGGGCGCGTCGGAGCCGCGCCCCCACCCGGCGCCTCCGGAGGCCGGATGAGGCGAGGGGAGTGAGATGGATCTGAGTTACCGCGAGATCTGGGCACTCATCCACGGCCTGATGATCGGAGGTCCGTTACTGCTCGCATTCGCAGGGGCGCTCATCGCGCTCGCCGGCCTCCGCTCCGACTACGTGACTGCCGAGGGGATCCACAATCGCGTCAAACAGCTGAAAATCGGCACGTGCGCGATGGCGGCAATGGCGTGGACCATTGTGCTCATCGGGATCTGGGTGCTGCTCCCGTGGTACAGCGAGGACACGCCCAACAGCCCGCGGTCGCTTCTCCGCGCCGATCCGAGCACGCGGCAGTGGCACGACTTCGCCGACGTCTGGAAGACACACGTCGCGTTCATGGCGCCGATCCTCGCGACCGCGGCCGCGGTGCTCGTCGTCTACTACGGTCCCGGCCTCGCGCGCGATCGCACCGTCCGGAACATCGTCCTCGCACTGCTTCTCGCCGCCTTCGCCGTGGCGAGCCTTGCCGCGCTGCTCGGCTCGCTCGTGACCCGCGCCGCACCACTCCGTTAGGAGTCGCCGTGGCCCGCGACTCCGCCTACGACCCGCGTGCGGCCGTCCGGCCGTCCTCAGTCGATCACGGCTCCGTCTCACCGGCGGCTTCCGAGATCGCCCGCCCCTCCGGTCCCGCGGCCGCGGTGATACTCGCCGCAGGTCTCGCGTCGTTTGCGCTCGGCCTGCTCTCCGTTTTCACCGCCGCGAGCGCGACCATCTCGGATGCACTGACACTAAGCGACCGCGTCGGCGAGCTCTCGGGCGTCACCACCGCCGCGACCGCTGTCTTCTTTGTCTCCTGGGCCGTTTTCGCGATCGCTTGGCGTCACGCGGACCCGCCGCTCCTACGCGTTGCAGCGGCGGCGGCAGTCCTGATCGCACTCGGCCTGCTGGGCACCTTCCCGCCGGTCTTCAACTTGATCGGCGGCTGAGCGGCGCCCTCGTCCACGACGCGCGCTACTCACCGCTTCGCCGGAAGCAGCGAGCGCAGGTCGTCGATCGTGTCGGCTTCCTCGGGGCGCTTGTCCGGCCGGTAGCGCTTCACTCGCGCGAAGCGCAGGGCGACGCCGCCGGCGTACCGCGTCGAGGACTGAACGCCGTCCAGGGCGATCTCGACCACGAGCTCCGGTCGCACCAGCACGGCGATTCCCTGCCGAGCGATCTCGCGCTTCAGGAGCTCCTTCGTCTGCCATTCGAGGAGCTCGTCGGTCAACCCCTTGAAGCACTTCCCGACCATCACGAACTTCCCGGTGCGAGGGTCGCGGGCGCCGAGGTGGAGGTTCGAGAGCCAGCCCTGCCGGCGGCCGTGGCCCCACTCTGCGCCGAGCACGACGAGGTCATAGGTCCGCACGGGCTTCACTTTCCGCCAGGCCTTGCCGCGGCGACCTGCGACGTAGAGCGAGCGAGCGTCCTTCACGACAACGCCCTCGTGGCCGGCCGCCAGCGACTCGTCGAGAACGCGCTCGCCCTCGCTCGGCTCGGAGGTGACGATCGACGGCACCCGGAGGTCCGGCGCGATCGCATCGAGGTTGGCCGCGCGCTCCTCGAGCGGCGTGTCGAGCAGATCCTCTCCGTCGACGTGGAGGAGGTCGAAGAGAAACGTGCTGATCCCTTCGGGCGGGGCGTCGGCGTCGATCTGCGCGACCGTGTCCTGGAAGGCGGCCGGGCCGTCGCCGGCCATCCAGATCGCCTCACCGTCCAGCACGGCTTGCTCCACAGCGAGTCCCCGCGTCGCCTCGACGATTCCCGGCAGGACGTGTGTGATCTCGTTGAGGTTGCGCGTGTAGATGTGCACCTCCTCGCCTCGGCGGTGGATCTGGATCCGAATCCCGTCGAGCTTCCACTCCACCGAGGCGCGGTCGAAGCTCGTGACCGCGTCGGCAACGCTTTCCGCCGTCGAAGCGAGCATCGGGAAGATCGGGCGGAAGAGCTCGAAGCCTACGGCGCGGAGCCCTTCCTCACCGCTGCTCATGGCAATGTCCGCGGTGCGCGTGAGGTCGCCCGAGAGCATCAGCGCGCGCCGGGCAAGCTCCGCCGGGACGCCGGCGGCCCGGGCGACCGCGTCGACCATCACCCCTGCCAGCGCGCCTTGTCGCAGCTCACCCGTGAACAGGCGCTTGACGAAAGCGGCTTCCGGCTCGGTGGCCCGGCGAAGTAGGTCGGCGAGGAGCTGCTTGCGCCTTGCTCCGGAGCCGCTTCCCGTGGCCGCCTGGATCTCGGAGATCGCCGCATCGAGCTCGGCGACCGTGAGCGACGGTTCGTCCGTAGGAGCACTCTCGACGCCGTAGATCGTCGAGTATCCGACGCCGACGCGCCCCTGCTGCGGAACACCCGAGAGAAGCCCCGCAGTGATCCCGACCTCGCTCGTCTCCAACCCCCTCAGCAGCCCGGCGAGGATCGCCACCTTCCGCGAGCGCGAGCCGGTCTCCGCGACCTCTTGCGATGCCGCGACCACATCCGCGAGCAGCGTCACCAGGCAAATCCTAGGCAGCGTCCCTTGGACGAGTCCCTTGGCGGCATGTCCGCTCACACCGCGCTCGCGAAGGTCCGCGCGCGCCAGGGCGAGCTCGAGCGCGCCGAGCTCCTCGTACGCGAGGCGGTTCGAATTGTCGAGCAGACCGATCTCTTGAACGACCAGGCGAACACGCTGCTCGACCTCGCCGAAGTGCTAGCCTCGCTGGCCGGTGCAACGAGGCGCGCGCGCCGCGGCGGAAGACGCGGCGCGGCGACTCGAGCTGAAGGCGAATCTGCCGTCGTTGGAACGAGCGAGGAACGTCGCGGCGGACTTGGCGGCACCGCCGCCGGCTTGACATCCGGGAGGTCGCCGTGGATATTCGCGCCCGTCGCGACGAAAGGGGAAGACGGTGGGGGACTACGAGATCGAGATCCCGGAGCATGTCCAGCGATACCTGGTGGGGACCGCCATCGCCAGCCTGCCGCCGGAGGTCCTCGAGGTCCTTGCCTCGATGACACCAGAGGAGCTCGACGTGCTCGAGCGGCTCGGGAAGGCGCTGCACGCCGCGAACGCCGAGCCCTATCTCTGGGTCTACTCCGTTCACTGATCGGTGCCGGGCGGGCCGGCTGAGGCGGCGGCCGGGACGGCAAGCTCGCGCCTCCGCCGGAAGCTGGCGCTCGCGATCGGGCCGTTCGCGCAGGCGTGCACGGCGCTCGTCGAGCACCCGCGGCTCGCCGAGCTCTGGCCCGAGTATCTGATCGTCCAGCACCAGATAATCCGCGCGACCGTGCCGCTGACGGAGGCAGCCGCCGAGCGTGCGCGTGCGCTCGACGACGATCCGGTCGCGCCGGAGCTCGCCCTCTACCTGGACGAGCACGTCGACGAGGAGCGTGGGCACGACGACGACCTGTTGTCCGACCTCGAGTCGCTCGGCCGCGATCGCGAGACGGTGCTCGGTCGCATGCCGTCGCCGACCGTCGCCGCGCTCGTTGGCTCGCAGTACTACTGGATCCGCCATCACCACCCGATTGCGTTCCTCGGTTACGTCGCACTGATGGAGGGCTATCCGCCGACGCCGGAGCTAATCGAGACGTTGGCGGCGCGCTCGGGTCATCCGCTCGAGGCCTTTCGGACGTTCGCCGAGCACGGCGACCTCGATCCCGGGCACCGCGACCATCTCGACGAGACCCTCGACTCGCTGCCGCTGACGCGGGAGCACGAGGCCGTGATGGCGATCTCGGCGACCGCGACCGCCGCGTTCGCGGCGCGCGCGGTCGAAGAAGTACTCGCTCGTTAGCGCCCCCATTCCGGCGGAGGCCGCCGGTGCCCGGGCTCCAGGTGCCAGTAGTCGCGCGCCTCGGCGACGAGCCCGTCGGCGCCGAACCTGATCCGGTGGAGTCCCGCGATCGTGAACTCGGTGCCGTCGGGGTCGACAAGGAGGGCCCAGTACTCGATCGCCGCCGTATCGCCCTGCTCGACGGGCTCGCCGAACCACACGTCAGGAGCCTCGGCCTCGGGGACGACCCTGCGCATGTACGCCTGCGCGTCCTCGAGCTCCCGGAAGGGATGGGACCGAAAGACACAGTCCTCGGCGTACAGGGCGGCCGCGGCCTCGCCGTCGCCCGCGCGCCAGGCCGCTTCGTACGCCTCGGCCCAGCGCTTCGCGGCGCTCATTCGAAGGTGATGACCAGCTCGCTGATCCGGTCCTCGTCCCAGGTGATGCGAAGCTCGCCGGCGCGGACACCCTGGTCGGCCGCCCAGCCGTAGTCCGCCACGGTCCCCTTTCCGTCGGTCCTGACGTTGCGGACCTCGACTTCGTCGTCCGGCGGACGCGACTCGTAGGCCGCGCGGATCGCCTCCTTTCCGCAGAGCGGCCCGACCGGCGCACCTTCGAACCGCACTTCGGCATCGTCCGTGAACCACTCGCCGAAAGCCGACCAGTCCCCGCTGCGGACGGCGGCGTTGTGGGTGGCGATGTAGCGGTCGATAGTGCTCATGGCTCGAGATCTTCTCGCACGAGGCCGTAGAGGACGCCGTCAACCCACTCGTCGTGGCGCCAGTACGCACGGCGGCGGACGCCCTCGTGCACGAACCCGGCCCGCTCGGCGTGGCGCTGCGCGCGCTCGTTGAAGCCGTAGATCTCGAGCTGGAGCCGGTGGTAGTCGAGCTCGACGAGGAGATGACGCTGGAGCAGCCTCGCGGCCTCGTCGGCGAGATGCCGGCCACGGAAGTCGGGATGGATGGCGAGGTTGCCGAGGTTGGCGATCCGCGAGCGGCGGTTCGCGAGCTCGAAGCCCATGACGCCGACACGACGCCACTCCCCTTCCTCCTCGACCTCGACGACGAAGCGGCCGAAATCCTCGGGCTCGCGTTGCGAGCGCTCGATCTCTTCCAGCAACCCGGCCCGGTCTCGCGGCCGCGACCCGGCCAGGTACGGCTCCACGTCCTCGTGGGTGGTCACCTCGACCAGGAAGTCGACGTCGTCCGAGGCCGCACGGCGAAGCCGCAGGC
Organism: Gaiellaceae bacterium; assembly: GCA_035640035.1. Taxonomy (GTDB): domain Bacteria; phylum Actinomycetota; class Thermoleophilia; order Gaiellales; family Gaiellaceae; genus 13-2-20CM-68-14. The sequence goes on along the minus strand of DASQWX010000063.1, from coordinate 3,061 downwards.
CGTCCGCCTCGATCACGGAGCCGGCGTCGCCGCCGCAGGCTCGCGCCGCGGGAGGCGAACGGCGCCGGACCCGAGCGCTACCCCGCCGAGGATCAGCACCATCCCGACGAGCTCCTCGACCGTCAGCGGCTCGCCGAGCAGCGCCACGCCGTAGAACAGCGCGGTGACGGGAAGCAGATAGGTGACGAGGCTCATCCTCGTGGCTCCGTCGCTCCGAAGCACCCTGAAGAGCAGGATCTGCGCGATCGCCGTCCCGAGCACCGCGAGCGCGACGACGGAGCCGGTTTCCTTCCAGCCCGGCACCTGCGCGGGAAGCTGGGCAAGGCCGAACGGGATGAGGACGACCGTCGCCCCGAGCATCGCCGCGGTCGCGAGCGCGAATCCGTTCTCGTCGGTGACGAGGCGCTGTCCCCAGAGACCGCCGACGGCATAGGAGAGGGAGGCGACAACGACCGCAAGCGTTCCGGCGGCGCCCCACCAGCCGCCGCTCGGGTGGACGCCGGCGAGCACGCCGACGCCGACCAGGCCGAGCAGGATTCCGCCCAGCCGGCCGCCGCGAACGGCTTCGCTCTTCTGCCAGCGGAGCGCGAGCAGGACGACGAAGATCGGCACAGTTGCGTTGGCGATGGCGGCGACCCCCGAATCGATGTGCTTCTCTCCCCAGGCGATCAGCGTGAACGGAATCGCACCGTTGACGACGCCGACCGCGAAGCCCTGCAAGCCGAGGGCTTTGATATCGGCGACGGCACCGCCCCACCCTCGCTGACCGACGAACACGGCGACGAGCAGCACCGAGGCGATCACCAGCCTGAACATGATCATCGCGGCGGGCTCGTACTCGCGGACCGCGACCTTGATGAACATGTACGAGGCGCCCCAGAGGAGCGCCAGGGCGGCGATGTAGGGAACGTAGGTGCGGGACATCAGGTCTCGCTCGAGGCTACCGGCCGCAGCCGGCCGAGACCGATCCCTCCTGTCCCGAGCGCGATGCCGGTGAGGACGAGCGCCAGGCCGCCGACGGCCAGCGCCGTGACCGGCTCGCCGAGGAGGACGGCGCCGTAGAAGACGGCGAACGCAGGAACGAGGTAGGTGATCAGGATCGCGCGGGAGGCGCCGGCGCCCGCGAGCAGCCCGTAGTAGAGGATGTACGCGAGTCCCGTTCCGGCGATTCCGAGCGTGAGCACCGAGGCCGTCACCTTCCACCCGGTGACATGGTCTGGGAGCTGGAACAGTCCTGCCGGCAGCGTCGCGAGAGCGGCGGCGGTGAGGGCGCCGAGGGCGGTCACGAGCGGCGAGACGTTCCGAAGCCGCTTCGCCGTGTAGAGCGCGGCGGCCGCATAGCACACCGCGGAGAAGACGACGGCGAGCCCGGCGACGATGTCGCCGCTCGGCTGCCCGCCGACGAGCAGCGCAACGCCGGCGAAACCGACGAAGAGCCCGGCGAGCCGGGAGCCGGTGACGCGCTCGCTGTGACTGAAGCGAATCGCGAGCAGCGCCGTAAACAGCGGCGCCGACGCCTGAATGATCGCGGTCAAGCCGGAGTCGATCCGCGTTTCGGCCCAGGTGATCGAGTAGATCGGGATGGCCGAGTTGACCAGGCCCGTGACGATGAGCGGCCAGGCCGCAGCGCGGAGCTCCCGCAGCGTCCGCCGCGCCCCCACCGTTGCGAGCACGATCGGCACCAGCGTCAGCGCACCGAGCGCCATCCGGAAGCCGACGAGCGTGATCGGCTCCAGCTCGCGGTCGCCGACCTTGATGAACATGAACGACGCTCCCCAGAGCGCGCCCAACGTGATCAGCATCGCCAGGTGCCGCCGGCTCATGAGGCGTCCCTTAGGACGCCGACCTGGAGGCCGTGGCGGCTTCGCCGCCGCGGCCGTCTAAACCCCGTAGGCAACGGCGCTCGATCGGAAGTGGAACTGGCCATCCGCATTACGCACAACGCCGCTCCCGAGCGTCCTGTGAGGCGGCTAGACTCATTGACCTGACGCCGGTAGCGGAACAACCGCTTCATCGCGCCCTCGGGCTGACGGACGGCGAGCTCCACAGGATCTGCGACCTGCTCGGCAGGGAGCCGAATCACTTCGAGCTTGCGGTCTTCTCCTTGCTCTGGTCGGAGCACTGCGGCTACAAGCACTCTGCACCCCTGCTTCGACGGCTGCCCTCCTCCGGCGAGCGTGTCCTCCAGGGGCCCGGAGAAAACGCGGGCGTGCTCGACCTCGGTGAAGGACTGGCGGTCGCGTTCAAGGTCGAGAGCCACAATCACCCGAGCGCCGTCGAGCCCTTTCAGGGCGCCGCAACGGGAGTGGGCGGGATCTTGCGCGACATCGTCGCGATGGGCGCGCGGCCGATCGCGCTGCTCGACGGGCTGCGGTTCGGCTCGCCGGGCTGGACGTTCAAGCGCGCCGTCGCCGGCATCGCGCACTACGGAAACTGCGTGGGCGTGCCGACCGTCGGCGGCGAGGCGGTCTTCGACGAGGCGTACGAGCACAACTGTCTTGTCAACGCGATGTGCGTCGGATTGCTTCCAGGTGCGAGGCTCTTGAGATCGCGCGCCCGCGGGACCGGGAACCTGATCGTCCTCTACGGCGCCACCACGGGGCGCGACGGGATCGGCGGTGCGTCCGTGCTGGCGAGCCAGGAGCTCGGCGAAGGGGCCGGCGAGAAGCGACCGTCGGTCCAGATCGGCGACCCCTTCACGGGGAAGAAGCTGATCGAGTCGTCGCTCGAGCTCGTCGAAGCCGGGCTGGTCGCCTCGCTCCAGGATTGCGGCGCCGCGGGACTCGCCTCGTCGCTCGCCGAGATGGCGCGGGACGGTGCCGGGGTGGACGTCCACCTCGACAACGTGCCGCTCCGCGAGGAGGAGATGGAGCCATGGGAGATCATGATCTCCGAGAGCCAGGAGCGGATGGTCGCGGTCGTCGAGCCCTCGAGGCTGGCAGACGTCGAGGCCGTGCTCGACAAGTGGGAGCTGCACCACGCGATCATCGGCTCGGTCACGGACACGGCAGAGCTTCGCTGCTTCTTCCGCGGCGACCTCGAGGGCGCCGTTCCGGCGTTG
>DASQWX010000062.1:0-7737 GCA_035640035.1 Gaiellaceae bacterium | reverse complement strand
GCGCGAAAGGTAAGGGCTTACGCGCGCGGAATCCGCGCTTCGAGCGCCTCGGTCACGGCTTCTCGCACCGGTTCCATCTCGATCCGGTTGAGGACGTCGGTGAAGAAGCCGCGGACGATCAGCCGCTCGGCCTCGCCACGCGAGATGCCGCGGGCCATCGCGTAGAAGAGCTCGTCGCGATTGACCGGGCTGATGGTCGCACCGTGGGTGCAGCGGACGTCGTTCGCCTCGATCTCGAGGCCCGGGATCGAATCGGCGTGCGCCTGCTCGGAGAGGATCAGGTTTCGATTCTCCTGGTAGGCGTTCGTCTTCTGCGCGTCCTTCTCGACCTTGATCATTCCGCGCCACACGGCGGTCGCGTGGTCGCGGAGTGCGCCTTTGAACGCGAAGTCCGAGGTCGTGTTGGGAGCGATGTGCTCCTGGAAGGTGTCGTAGTCGAGATGCTGGTCCCCGTCGGCGAAGTAGGCGCCGGTCACGCGGGACGTCGCGCCCGGCCCGGCGAGGTCGTTCTGGATCCGGGTCTTGCCTTTCTTCGAGCCGAAGCCGCCGGCGACCCAGTCCAGCTCCGCGTCGCGGTCGACGCGCGCACGGTGCGAAGCGAAGTGCCAGGTCTCAGACGAGAGGTTCTGCAGCGAGACGTATTCGACCTTCGCGCCGTCGCCGACGAAGATCTCGGAAACCGCGTTCGAGTACCCCGCCAGTCCAGGCGATGCCGACGCGAGCTCCTCGACGACGCTGAAACGGCTTCCCGGCTCGGCGACAACGAGCAGGCGCCAGAAGAGCGCTCCGCCCTCCTCGGCGTTCGAGATTCGAACGTAGAGGGGCTTGTCGAGCACGACGGCCCTGGGGACGTGGACGAGTAGTCCGTGCTCCCAGAGCGCCGCGTTGTGCGCGGCGAACTTCTCGTCGGCGCCGACGAGGGTGCCGAGAAGCTCGTGGTCGCGGAGCGGCTCGAAGGTGACGCCGCCGGGCGTCTGCCCGATCTCGATTCCGTCTTCGCCGGCCGTGGCGAGAGCGGCGACGTCGAGCTCGAGCATGCTGATCCCGGACACGGCGGGGGTCTGTCCCCTGACGTGGCCGTTCGAGACAAAGGAATCCGGATCGAAGCCCTTCAGGTCGGTGAAGCGCCACGGCTCGTCGGTCGTCGTCGGCAGCGGCAGCGCTCGGTAGCGCTCGAGCAGGTCTTGCCTAGCCATAGGGCGCGTACCTTCGATGCAGGATCACGGAATTGCCGTCCGGATCGGTGCAGAACGCCATGTGGCAGACGCCGCTGTCGTCGGCGCCGGCGAACTCGACGCCTTTGCTCTCGAGCTCGGCGCGCGCGCCTGCGACGTCGGGCACCCGCAGCGCGATCCCGCCGAGGTTGGGCGAGAACTCGATTCCGTCGCTCTCCGGCTCCCAGAAGGCGAGCGTGACCTGGCCGGCGGTCACCTCATGGGGATTGTTCGGATCGAGCGGCAGGCCGAGCGTCTCGTGGTAGAAAGCCCGCGCGCGCTCGCGATCGCGCGTCGGGATCGTGACGAAGTCGACGCGTTCGGTTTGCATCAGGGCAGCCTGCCGTCGCGGAAGGGCGCGTAGCGCCGGTGGAGCTGGAGCCTGTTGCCGTCGGGATCCGAGAAGGTCGCGAGGAGGCAGACGCCGGAGTCGATCGTCTCGTGCGCGAACTCGACCCCCTCCGCCTCGAGCTTCTCGCGCGCGGCCGCTACGTCGGGGACGCGCAGGCCGATCGGCATCTGATGCCCTTCGGCGCGAAAGTCTGGACCCATCGCCTCCGGCGAGACGAGCGCCAGGGTGACGTTCCCCAGCTCGTACTCGACCCATCGGTCGCTCGAGTTCGGGTTCCGCTCGAGGCCGAGCGTCTGCCCGTAGAACTCGTCGGCCCGCTTTAGGTCTTGAACTGGAACGGCGACGAAATCCGCCCGCTCCACACCCAGTTCAGCCAACCGATCCTTCCATTTGCAACTGGATCAGCCGGTTCATCTCGACGGCGTACTCGAGCGGGAGCTCCTTCGTGATCGGCTCGACGAAGCCGGAGACGATCATCGCGGTCGCCTCGGCCTCGGAGAGGCCGCGCGACATCAGGTAGAAGAGCTGCTCCTCGCCGATCTTCGAGACGGTCGCCTCGTGGCCGATGTCCACGTTGTTCTCGTCGATGCGGATGTAGGGGTACGTGTCCGTGCGCGATTCCTCGTCGAGGATCAGGGCGTCGCAGACGACCTTGGACTTCGCACCCTCCGCGCCCTTCGCGACCTCGAGCAGCCCGCGGTAGGACGCCCGGCCACCGTTCTTCGAGATCGACTTCGAGGTGATCGTCGAGGTCGTCTTCGGCGCCACGTGGACCGCCTTCCCGCCCGCGTCCTGATGCTGGCCCTGGTTCGCGAACGCGATCGAGAGCACCTCGCCGTGCGCCCGCTCGCCGAGCAGCCAGATCGCCGGGTACTTCATCGTCAGCTTGGAGCCGAGATTTCCGTCCACCCACTCCATCGTCGCGTCCTTGTAGGCGACGGCGCGCTTCGTGACGAGGTTGTAGACGTTGGTCGACCAGTTCTGGATCGTCGTGTAGCGGCAGCGACCGCCTTCCTTGACGATGATCTCGACGACGGCCGAGTGCAGCGAGTCGGTCGTGTAGATCGGCGCGGTGCAGCCCTCGACGTAGTGCACGTACGCGCCCTCGTCGACGATGATCAGCGTGCGCTCGAACTGGCCCATGTTCTCGGCGTTGATCCGGAAGTAGGCCTGGAGCGGCATCTCGATCGACACGCCGGGCGGCACGTAGATGAACGAGCCACCCGACCAGACCGCCGAGTTCAGGGCCGCGAACTTGTTGTCGTTCTGCGGGATGATCGTCCCGAAGTACTGCTTGACGAGCTCCTCGTGCTCGCGCAGGCCCGAGTCCATGTCGAGGAAGATCACGCCCTGCGACTCGAGCTGCTCCTGCAGCTTGTGGTAGACGACCTCGGACTCGTACTGGGCGCCGACCCCGGCGAGGAACTTCCGCTCGGCCTCGGGGATCCCCAGCCGGTCCCAGGTGTTCTTGATGTCCGGGGGCAGGTCTTCCCACGACTGGGCCTGCTTCTCGGTCGGCTTGATGTAGTAGTAGATGTTGTCGAAGTCGATCTGGCTCAGGTCGCCGCCCCATTCCGGCAGCGGACGCGCCTGGAAGTACTCGAGTGACTTGAGGCGGAACTTGCGCATCCAGTCCGGCTCGTTCTTGTGCTCCGAGATCGCCTCGACGACCTCGCGCGTGAGACCCCGCTCGGACTTGAAGACGTAGTTCTCCTCGTCGCGGAAGCCGTACTTGTAGTCATTGCCGATCCCGGCGACGACTTCGGTCTCTGGCGTAACGGCCATCAGACCTCCCCTCCTAGCGCGGCGGTCGGTGCGAACGCCTCGTAGCCTTCGGCCTCGAGCTTGTGTGCGAGCTCAGGTCCACCTTCCTCGACGATACGCCCGTCGACGAAGACATGCACGTAATCGGGCTCGATGTAGTTGAGGATTCGCTGGTAGTGCGTGATCACGACTGCCCCCATGGTAGGCCCAACGAGCTCCTTCACGCCGGCGGCGACGATCTTCAGCGCATCGATATCGAGCCCTGAGTCCGTCTCGTCGAGGACGGCGATGCGCGGGTTCAGCATCGCCATCTGGAGGATCTCGACCCGCTTCTTCTCGCCGCCGGAAAAGCCTTCGTTCAGATAGCGATTGGCCATCTCGCGCGGCACCTTCAGGCTCTCCATCGCCGCCATCAGCTCCTTGCGGAATTCGGGGATCGGAATCGGGTCGTCCTCCCCGGCCTTGGCCTTGCGGATCGAGTTGATCGCGGAGCGGAGGAAGCTCGTGACAGTCACGCCCGGCACGGCATGCGGATACTGGAAGGCAAGGAAGAGGCCCTTCTGGGCACGCTCGTCGGCCTCCATCTCGGTCACGTCCTCGCCCTCGAGCAGGATCTCGCCCTCGGTGATCTCGTACGCAGGATGACCCATCAGCGCGTATGCGAGCGTCGACTTGCCGGAGCCGTTCGGGCCCATGATCGCGTGCGTCTCGTTCGTGTTCACAGCGAGATCGACACCCTTGACGATCTCGGTGCCGTCCTCGAGCGCGACACGCAGATTTTTGAGCTCTAGAAGTGCCATTCGATCAGGATGCAGGCGCCGGTCGGCGTGCCCGCGAGTCCATGCTAGCGGCTGTGACAGTGCCTCCGGACGAGGGATGGACAAGCCGCATGAAGCCGCCGAAATATCCGCCTAGAGAACCGACTGTATGGCGGGCGGCCACGCCGCAAGGAGGCACGATGGTCGACGCCAGACAGCCCAACTTTGGAACCGCCCTGGTGGCGGTGCTCGCAGGCGGCGCGCTGAGCTCGTGGATGATTGCGCTGTTCGTCGTGTTCGCGCCGGCGACGAGCGTGGAGGCCTGGGCGATCCTGACCAGCCTCGCTGGGGCTGTCGGCGTGAAGCTCGTCCTCCGGATCCTCAAGTACGACATCCCGTTCGCGTTCGCCGCGGGCGCCCTCCTCGCCGGCCGCGTCGCGAGCATGGCGCTCGTCCAGTTCATGCCGGACCTCGGCGGGCACGCCCTTGCGGCCTTCCCGTCCTACGGGCTCTTCTCGAGCTTCCCGAGCATCGTCCTGTCGACGTTCCTCGTCCAGATGAGCGCCGGCCGGACGAGCGCCGCGACGTACTGAGCAAGTGATCTAGATCACAGACGCTCAACGTTTCGGGACGAGCAGCCGCAGGCGGGTCCAGGCGGTCGAGCTCTTCGCGCGATCGTCGAAGCGGCCATGGGCCCCGGGGTCTCCCGCAAGCGTCTCGAACAGGTTGTCGGGCGAGTCGATGGGCTTGTTCTCGTCCGTGTGCTGGTTCTTCCAGCCGATACGGCGGAGCATCCAGTCGCCCGCTCGGGGGGAGAGCTTCTGGCCCCAGAGGAGCTTCTGCGCGCCCCAGGAGACGGGGAGCTCGCGCATCGGACGCTCGGCGCAACGGAGCACCGCGTCCGCGTAGGGCTCCGGCTGGTAGATGGGCGGCACCGGCTGCGGTTGCTTGCCGATCTTCTGGCGGTCGCGGTCGAACTGGGGAGTGTTGATCGCGCCGGGCAGGACCAGTGAGATCGCCACGTCCTCGCCGTGCTTCTGCAGCTCCACGCGTGCCGACTCGAGGAACGTCCGCGCAGCTGCCTTGGACGAGCAGTACGCCGCCTGGAGCGGAATACCGCGGTAGGCCAGCGCCGACGAGACGTGGAGAAAGGTGCCGTGGCTCTCTTTCAGCGCCGGCAGCGCCGCCCAGTACCCGTACGCAACGCCGAAGAAGTTGACGTCGATCACCCTGCGGAGCTCGTCGGGCTCCAGCTCCTCGACCTCGGCATACACGGTGACGATCGCGTTCGCGACGAACGTGTCGATGCGGCCGAAGCGCTCCACGGCCGCGCGGACGAGCTCGTCGTTCTGCTCTTTGCGTGCGAGGTCGCCGGGCACGGCAAGAGCCTCGGAACCGGCACGCTGGATGTCCTCGACGGCGGCGTCGAGACCGTCCTGACCTCGCGCCGCGACGACGACCTTCGCGCCCCGGCGGCCGGCGGTGACGGCAATCGCGCGGCCGACGCCGCTCGAGCCGCCCGTCACGACCATCACCTGATCTCGAATCGGTTTCTTGCGCATCGCCCGTTCTTACCCCGCGCGCAACGCGCTACGCTTGTGCCATGCCGGAAATCGGTATCGCCGGGCTGATCGTGATTCTGATCGTTGCCCTGCTCGTCTTCGGGCCGAAGCGTCTGCCGGAGATCGGCCGCTCGCTCGGACGCGGGATGCGCGAGTTCAAGGACTCGATCTCGGGGCACGATGAGAAAGCAGAGCTGCCGGCCCGCTCAGGGGACGAGTCCCCGCCCTCCTCGTCGACGTAGGGCATGGCGCGGCTTCCGCGGCGCCTTCGCCACGGCGAAGAGGCCACGCTGGTCGAGCACCTGGGCGAGCTCCGGGCGCGCCTGATCATCTCGCTTGCCGCGATCGCAGTCGCGTTCGCGGTCGCGTACGCGTTTCACGGCATGTTGCTCGACTGGCTGAACCGGCCGCTCCCCGACCGGCTTCGCAAGCCCACGACCTTCGGTCCGATCGAGCCGTTCACGACCTCGATCTGGGTGACGCTGTGGGCTGCGTTTCTGCTCGCCCTGCCGGTCGTGCTCTGGCAGCTCTGGGCCTTTCTCGCTCCGGCATTCGAGGAGCACCGCCAGCGCTCGATCGCGGTGGTCGTCGCATTCGCAACGGTGCTCGGGCTCGGGGGCGTCGCCTTCGCATACTGGGTCGTGCTACCGGCGGCAATCCACTTCCTGACGAACTACGACTCGAGTCACTTCAACATTCAGATCCGGGCACGCGACTACTACCGCTTCGTAGGCTTTGTCTTGCTCGGCGTCGCCCTGGCGTTCGAGGTCCCCGTCTTCGTGCTCGCGCTCGTCCGACTGCGGATCCTCACGGCCGCGAAGCTTCGCAGCACCTGGCGCGTCGGGGTCTTCACGATGACGGTCATCGGGGTCTTGCTCCCGGGCGTCGACCCGGTCTCTACGATCCTCTCCGTGGTGCCGCTCGTGGCGCTGTACGTTCTCTCGATCGGCCTGGCGTCGTTCCTCGAGCCGCGCTGGCGCTCTGACGCGAGCGCCGAGCCGTTACCAGAGTGACGTACCCGAAGATCGAGCTTCACGTCCACCTCGAGGGAACGGTGCGGCCGGACACCCTGCTCGAGCTCGCCCGCCGGAACGGCTACTCCCTGCCCGCCGACTCCATCGAGGGCCTTCAGGCTCTCTACGAGTACCGGGACTTCGCGCACTTCATCGAGGTCTTCATGCTGACCTCCGGCGCGCTTCGGCGCGAGGAGGATTTTCGCCAGGTGGTGGTCGAGTACGCCGAGGAGGCGTCGAGGCACGGCGCCGTCTACCTGGAGGCGATCTTCTCGCTCGGCCTCTGGCGGGGGCTCGACAGCGACGTCGTCTTCACCGGCGCCTGCGACGGAGCGGAGGAGGCCCGGGAGCGCTTCGGAGTCGAGGTCCGGCTGACCCCCGACATCGCACGCGTCTACTCGCTCGACGAAGCGCTCCTGACCGTGCGGTACGCGATCAAGTACCGCGAACGCGGCGTCGTCGGAATCGGGCTCGGAGGGCCCGAAGCCGAGCATCCACCCGAGCCCTACGCACCGGCCTTCGACCTCGCGCGCTCGGAGGGACTCGCCTCGGTGCCGCATGCGGGCGAGCACGCCGGGCCGGAGTCGATCCGCGGAGCCCTCGACGCGCTCGGCGCCCATCGGATCCGCCACGGAATCACCGCGATCGAGGACCCCGAGTTGTTGCGAGAGCTGGCGGACCGGCGAGTCGTCCTCGACGTCTGCCCGATCTCGAACGTCCGCACGCGCGCCGTGCCTTCACTTGCCGAGCATCCGCTTCCGCAGCTCGTCGCAGCCGGGGTCGCCTGCTCGATCTCAACGGACGATCCGGCGATGTTCGGTACCGACCTCTCGCAGGAATACGCCGCCGCCGCCTCATTCGGGCTCGAGCCGCGCGCTTTCTTCGAGGCAGGCGTCGAGGGCGCGCTTTGCGACGAGGCGACTCGCGCGCGCCTGCGTGAAATCGGCGAAAACTTCGACTGGCCCGTCGTCTCGCTCGCCGGGGTCGAGGTACCCTAGGCCGCGCATGGCGAGAGGAGCGGCGCAAGCGCGACGCAAGGCTGCGAAGGCCCAGCCGGGCCGGCGCCGTCAGGCT
>DASQWX010000061.1:0-26774 GCA_035640035.1 Gaiellaceae bacterium | reverse complement strand
GCAAGCCGACGCCGATGAGCGCCGACAGCAGCTCCAAACCGAGCTCGCCTCCTTGCGCGATCAGACCGAGGCGCGGATGCGCGAGTTCCAGGCCGACACCAGCGCCGTTTGGGAGCAGCGTCAGCGGCTGCTCGATGAGATCCGCAGGACGGCCAGCGTGCTCGTCGAGCTAGCCGACACGGCCGCGGCGCAGGAGCCTGCCGAGCCCGAGTTCCTCACGGCTCTGGAACCACGGAGACACGCCGAGACCGAGCCCAGCGGTTCCAAGGACGTCGATGTCGAGTCGACGACGCCGGCCCCCGCGACCAACGAGTCGACGAGGGTAACCGGCCCGAATCGACCGGATCGCCAGGTGGAGAAGCCGTGATGGCTCGGCGAGAGCAGAAGGTCCGCGTGCTCGTTGTCGATGACGATCCGGATTTCCTCGAGGCGACGAAGGTCTCTCTCGCCGCGGATAGGCGCATCGAGATTGTCGGCGGCGCCGCCAGCGGCGAGGAGGCGGTGAGGCAAGCGGCGGCGCTACAGCCTGAGGTCGTGGCCATGGACGTCGCGATGCCGGGTCTTGACGGCCTCGAGGCGACGAGGCTGATCCGAAGGGACCAGCCGGAGTGCCGCGTCGTGCTTGTCAGCGGCTCGATCTTCATCGAGCGGGGGGACGAGGGTGTCGCGGCAGCTCGTGCGGTTGGAGCCTCAGCGTATGTCGTCAAGTCGAAAGCCGTCCTCGATCTGCCTGAAGTGATCGTCTCCGTTGCTCGGAGCGGCGAAAATGTCCGCCGAAATCCAATCGCTTCTACCTAGTTCAGAGAGGTTGTGCGGTTCCCCTCCGGATCGTCAGATCAGACGGGGACGGCGGTGACCACGATGTTGTCCAGGAAGCGCTTGGTCGTCGAGTTGAATCGGCCGCCGCACGTGACGAGCACGAGCCTCGGCGGTCCTCGCCGATCGAACACGGTCAGCGGCAAGGCGCTCTTGGGATAGCTGCCCACCGCGACGACGCGATACGTGTTAACGGCGCCGTCGGCGGTCGTGATGTGGATCCGCTCGCCGCGACGCGCATGTGGGAGCGAGTAGAAGGCGCCCCTTCCCGCGGTGGCGAAGTCGTAATGCCCCGCGATGAGGATCGAGCCGGATTGCGCCAGAGGCGCCATCCCGTCTCGCCACCAGCCCAGACGCCGGATGTTCGCGGGCATGCCCAGGGCGCCCTTCTCGATGTCGATGACTTCCGGCACGATCGCCGCCTTGATGCCGAGCCGCGGGATTCTGAGGCGGACGGGAACCCGACCGCCCCGAGCCAGCGAGGGAGCATCCGCGGTCGAGTCGCCTCTCCCGGTCGAGATCTGTGGCGTGCTCAGGGTCGTCTCGGACACGACGCCACACGGCGTCTGTCCGCCCGCGACGGACGCTGGCCCGACAAGGCGCTGTCGGTAGGTGTAGAAGCCCGCCCTTGTGACATGCACCGGCGGTGTCCTGATCTCGGCCGCCGTTGCCCTGATCCGGCGTCGCCAGTACGGAGAGCCTGTGCAGGTTATGGCCGCCCTCGACCGGAACGGCCCGAAGAGCTCGACCTCGATCGAAGCCGTGGTCCCGGCGAGGCCGGCGAGACGTACGCGGTCGAAGATCGTGCCGCCCGCCCTCACGATCTGGTTCGAGACGAGGCTGGTCACAGCCGGACGCGCGAGTCGGGACACGCGGGCGGAGGCCCGCTCGTTGCTCGGGACGGCGAGCCGCTGCCCGTTCCGCGCAGCACTGGCTGTCGACGGGACAAAGATCCTGAGTCGGCTCGAAGCGAGCGCCTGGCTGGCAACCCGGAGCTGCAGATGTACAGCCGTCGGCCTGAGCGTGATCACGGCGCGGCCTCGACTGTCCGTACGCGCTCGCGAGGGCGCGGCGGCGCCGCGGGCCGAGACCGAGATGGCCGCGTGGGGTAGCGCACGACCGCTTGCGGAGCGAATCGAAACCGTCACCCTCGTCGGGTGGTTCACGATCAGCCGCTTCGGAACGCGCGTCTCGACCCGGTAGGGCCCGTGATAGCGGGCCGCTGCGCGAGCGATCGATCGGAAGAGCGCGGTGACCTTCGTTGGCAGCACGTCTGGATCGAGTTCCCCTGGCCGCGCTGTGCCCATCAGCGAATTGACGTAGAGCATCGTGGCGGCTTGGCGGCTCGGCTTCATGCTCCGTCCAAAGGCCCACAACGCGTACGCCATCCTCTCCTGCTTCTCAGGGCTGATTACCTCACCGTCGCGGTTACGGAGCACGGTCGAGGAGACCTCGCGATACCGATACGACGGTGAGGCGTACCAAAACCGAAGATCGATACAGAAGGCGTGGCGGTGACCTTTCACGGCGCCGCGGAAGTCACCGAACCAGCGTGTGCCGTAGCGAGTAAGGCGATAGAAGCCGACACCAGTCGTCCCGCATGTGTCACGGCCCGAACGCGCACACGGATCGTTCGGATTCGGCGGCTCCGCGGCGCGCGGCGCGGATGACGCGGCGGAGAGGGCGACCACGCAACCGACGAATAACGATGCCCCCCGACAGCGCATCACTTCGACTTCGCGGATAGCGACGCATTCCCTCCTAGCTCGACGCCATCCCTCGTCCGTCTCGCGTCCTTCACGATCAGATCGGGATCGGCGGGCCCAGATGTGGACCCCGCGTGCGTCGGCGGAGCTGACCGCGCTCGACAGCTCTCCTTGACCGGCTCTAGCTCGAGCGCGGCAACGCTAGCGCTTCTTTCCGAGCGCCTTCACGACCCGGCGCTCGGCAACGATCGCGACCAGGCTCATCATCGAGCCGAGGATGAAACGCTCGAGCCGGCGCGGGATCCGCATCCGGCTCGAGCGTACTTGGTTTCCGCGTTATTCGTACTGCAGCGCCTCGAGCACGTTCAGGCGTGACGCCCGCCGGGCTGGAGCAATCGCCGCCAGCACGCCCGCGATCATCGCGGCCACCGCGAACACGACGAGCGACGCGACCGGCACGGAGAAGGTGACGCCGTACTTGCCGAGCGCGTGCGTGACGGCCGCGGCGAGCATGATCCCCAGCGGCAGGCCGAGCGCCGCGCCGATCAGCGCCGTGATCACGCTCTCGTGCCGAACCATCCGCCGGGCCTGCCGGCGCGTCATCCCGACCGCCCGCAGCATTCCGAGCTCACGCGTCCGCTCGAAGACCGAGAGCACGAGCGTGTTCAGCATTCCGAACAGGCTCACGACCACGCTCAGCGCGAGCAGGACGTAAAGCAGGTTCAGCAGCGTGTTGATGAACGACGACTGCGCCTTCACGTACGCCGCCCGGGTCTCCGCCTTCGCGTCCGGGAACGCCGCCAGCGCCTTGTCGAGCCCCGCCTGCGTCGGGGAGCCCTTGATCAGCGTCAGCGAGTTCGACGGCCGGGTGAACGTGCGGTCGAAGGCGGCCGTCGAGATGACGACGCCGCCGAGCAGCTCCATGACCCGAGGAGGCTGGAAGACGCCGGCCACGGTCAAGCGAATCGGCTTTCCCGCCGCCGAGCGAAGCGTGAAGCTTTCACCGACCGCCAGGTGATGCTTCTTGGCGAACGCTTGCTTGACGAGCGCCCCATGGCCGTCGAGCTTCGCGAGGGTCGCCTCGGAGCCGTGCTTCCAATCGAAGTGGTAGACGCCGGCGATCCTCCTCGGGTCGACGCCGTTGACGTTCACGTTCGTCGTCCCGACCCGCCCGCGGTCGGAGCGGATGTCGGAGGCCAGCTCGACGCCCGGCGACTTCGCGACGGCACGTCCGGCCCCGGCAGCAAAAGCCGACCACCCGTTCTGGGACGTCACGACCCAGTCCGCGGTCACCTGCTTTTCGACCGCGCGATCGATCGAGCCGTGCACGCCCTGACCGAGCACGGCGACGAAGGAGACGAGCGCGAGGCCGATCATCAGGGCCGCCGCGGTCGCCGCGGTGCGAGCAGGGTTTCGGGTCGCGTTGTCGGCCGCGAGGGTGCCTGCGGCGCCGCCGAGCCTTTTCGCCGGGATCCCGACCAGCGCGGCCAGGTTCGTCACGAGCACCGGCGCGAACCCCGCGACGCCGAGCAGGCCGAGCAGCGTCCCGCCCGCGAGCGCGAGCAGCGACCTCCCGGAGCCGAGATGGCCGCCGAGGGTCGCGTAGGCAATCAGGCCGGAGGAGATCCCGAAGAGGACGACGCCGGCAACCGGTCCGAGCCGCTTCTTACGCTCGATCACCGCACCCTCGCGGACGGCGGCGATCGGCGGCACCCGGGTTGCCCGCAGCGCGGGCACGAAACCGGCCATCACCGTGACGAGCACGCCGAGCAGGAGGGAGATCACGAACGTGTGCGTCGCGTAGACCGCCGACGCCTCGGGCAGCGTGAGCCCCAGCGCGCCGAAGAGCGAGCTCAGCCCTTTGGCGAGACCGAAGCCCGCGAGGAGCCCGATGACGGAGGCGGCGAACCCGATCGCCAGAGACTCGACCACGACCGAGCGGAGCACCTGGCGCCGCGAGGCGCCGAGCGTCCGAAGCGTCGCCAGCTCGCGAGTCCGCTGCGCGACCGTGATCGAGAGCGTGTTGAAGATCACGAATGCTCCGACGAAGAGGGCAATCCCGCCGAAGCCGAGCAGGAAGCCGCGGATGATGCTGATGAAGGTCGACACGCCTTTCTTGTCTTCGTTCGCCTGCTCCTTCGCCGTGCGGACCTGAGCCGTCGCGCCCGCCTCGCGTTTGAGCTCGGACACCAGCGTGTCCGCGGAGACGCCGTGCTTCGCGGCGACGGAGATCACCGAGTAGCCACGCAGGTCGAGCAAATGCTGGGCCGTCGGGATCGTGAAGACCGCGATGGTGGCACCGCCGAGGGACTTGACGTCGCCGTAGGTCGCGGTGCCGACGATTCGGAAGCGTTCCTTCGGGCCGTGCCCGGCGACGCCGATCGTGTCGCCGACCGCGAAGTGATGCTTCTCCGCCGTCTCGGCGTCGATCACCACCTCGTGCGAGCCGGTAGCCCAGCGGCCGTCCTTCAGCTTCAACGGATTGAACCGCGACTGGGACGGATCAATGCCGAAGCCGAAGGTCGGGTTCCCGTTCGACTGGATCGCCTTACCGTTCCGGTCGATCAGCGTCGCGTGCGTCGAGTCGCCGTTCAGGTCGATCAGGGCGCCCGACGCCGCCTCGACGTCCGGCATCTGCCTGATCCGCTCCAGCAGAGCCTGCGAGACCGTGGCGTTGCCGCCGTTCGAATAGTCGACGAGCTTCTTCCCGCTCACGACCGCGTCGGTGTGGCTGTACGAGCTCGCGAAGATCGTGTCGAAAGCCTTCGAGATCGTGTCGGTAAGGACGAAGCTGCCGCTGACCATGGCGACGCCGAGCACGATCGCCAGCGCGGTCAACGCAGCCCGTAGACGGCGGGCGAAGAGGCCTTTGAGAGCGACCGCCGTCATTGTCCCGCCACCTCCTGGATCGCGTCGATCACCTGCGCCTGCGACGGCCGCGCGATTGCCTTTGCGATCTCGCCGTCCGCGAGGAAGAGAACGCGGTCGGCGATCGTGGCAGCAGCGGCGTCGTGAGTGACCATGACCGTCGTCTGGCCGAGCTCGTCGACGGACCGGCGCACGAGCTCGAGGATCTCACCGCTCGAGGCGGAGTCGAGGTTGCCCGTCGGCTCGTCGGCGAAGAGGACGGTCGGCCTGGAAAGCAGAGCGCGTGCGATCGCGACACGCTGCTGCTGGCCGCCGGAGAGCTCCGCGGGACGGTGGTTCCGTCGCTTCTCGAGACCGACGCTCTCGAGCAGCTGCTCGAGCCACTCCCGCTCCGGCTTGCGGCCGGCGATCGTCAGCGGCAAGGCGATGTTTTCCTCGGCCGTCAGCATCGGCAGCAGGTTGAAGAACTGGAAGACGAAGCCGATGTGCTTCCGGCGCAGCTTCGTCAGCTCGTTGTCCTTGAGGCTCGTGATCTCGATCCCGGCGATCTCGACCGAGCCACTGGTCGGACTGTCGAGACCGGCGAGGATGTGCATCAACGTCGACTTGCCCGAGCCCGACGGGCCCATGACAGCGGTGAGCTGCCCGCGAGGGACCTCGAGCGAGACACCGCGGAGTGCGTCGACGGCGGTATCGCCCTCGCCGTAGCGACGAGCGATCTCCCGCGCGGCTACGGCCGGCGGGCTCCGGTCGATCAGGACGTTCTCGTCGCTGAGCACGGCAGCGGCTGCAGTCATCGTGACTCCTTTGGTCGTAGGTCTCATCCCTGTCCAGGCTAGGAAGCGGCGCCCCGCGAGTCGTCGGCCGGAATCGCGATTCGGCGTCGTCCTCGAGGACGATTTCAAGGTCGTCCGCGCGGCTGATGACGTTCGGCGCGTACCGCAGTACCTTGTGCGTGTGACTCGCTACATCGATTGGGGCCGCCGGCATGCTCCCGACCTGGCGATCGCCGCCTTGACGCTCGGGACGATCCTCGAGCTCGCGCTGACGTCGGTGGACTACAACAAAGCGATCATCCCGTTCGCGTTCACCGCAGCGCCGGCGCTGTTCTTCCGTCGCCGCTTCCCGCTCGGGGCGCCAACCGCGACGTTCGCGTTGCTCGCCGCATTTGCCGCCGTGTCCAACCAGGCCGGGAACGACCTCTCGTTCCCGTTCTTCTGTGCGCTCGCGGCGATGGCGATCTTCGGCGCAGCGGAGGAGCGGCGCGTCGCGTACGCCGGCATTCCGATCGCCTTCGTCACGCTCGGATACGTCATGCATGAGTTCCACAACGGCCTCTCCGACTTGCCGTGGGTCGCGGGCTTCTTCATCGCGGCTTGGCTGGCCGGATTCATCCTCAGCGCGCGCACCCGACAGACGGCCGAGCTGCGCGAACGGGCGGCGCGGCTCGAGCTCGAGCGAGAAGCCAAGGCGCGCGCCGCGGTCGCCGAGGAACGGGCGCGGATCGCGCGCGAGCTCCACGACGTGGTCGGGCACAGCGTGAGCGTGATGACCGTTCAGGCTTCGGGCGTGCGGCGCCTGCTCCGCCCCGATCAGGAGCGTGAACGCGAGGCTCTGCTGATCGTGGAGCAGACGGGCCGCGAGGCGCTCGCCGAGATGCGAAAGCTGGTCGGTGTCCTGCGGCGCCCCGAGGAGGCGCCCGCGCTCGCCCCTCAGCCGAGCCTCGAGCATCTGGACAAGCTCGTCGAGCAGGTGCGCGAGTCCGGACTGACCGTGGACCTGAAGGTCGAGGGCAAGGCGACGAACCTCCCTGCGAGCGTCGACCTTGCCGGCTACAGGCTCGTCCAGGAGGGGCTGACGAACACGCTCAAGCATGCGCAGGCTCGGAAGGCCGAGGTGCTCGTCCGCTACGGCAACGGCGAGGTCGAGCTCGTCGTCACCGACGACGGGAACGGCACGGGCGGGGGCGAGGGCAGCGGTCACGGCCTCGTCGGTCTCCGCGAGCGCGTCGCCGTGGTCGGCGGACAGCTGGACGCCGGACCGCGGGCTGGAGGCGGCTACGAGGTGCGGGCGCGCCTCCCGATGAACGGGCAGTGATGCCGCGGCTCCCGAGCGGCACGGTCACCTTCCTGTTCTCGGACGTCGAGGGATCGACGGAGTTGCTTCGGCGCCTCCGCGACAGCTATGCCGACGTCATGGCCGATCACGAGCGGTTGCTGCGATCTGCGTTCCAGGGTGCCGGAGGCCACGAGATCAACACGCAGGGCGATTCGTTCTTCGTCGCCTTCCGCAAGCCGAAGGACGCGGTCGACGCCGCCGTTTCCGCCCAGCGTGCCCTCGCAGGCCACAGTTGGCCCGAGCGCGCGGAGATGCGGGTGCGGATCGGGATCCACACCGGCGAGGCTACGGTGCGAGGCGACCAGTACCACGGGCTGGCCGTCCACCGCGCGGCGCGCATCTGCGCCGTTGCCCACGGGGGCCAGGTCCTGCTGTCGCAGACGACCCAGGCACTGCTCGAGGACGAGGAGGCGTTCGGCGAGCTCGACTTCGCCGATCTCGGCCCGCGGACCCTGAAGGACTTTGACCGCCCTGTCCGGATCTACCAGCTGGTAGCGCCCGGGCTTCCGGCCGAGTTTCCAGACCTCCGGGTGGCGGACGGCGAGAAGGCGCGGGGCTCGGCGCGGCTGGCGGACCGCCACGAGGTCGCAGACGCCGAGGAAGCCGCGCCCGTCGACGAGACGGCGGCCGGGCTCCGGGTCCTGATCGTCGACGACCAGGCGCTCGTCCGCACGGGCTTTCGGATGATTCTCGACGCCGAGGCGGACATGGAGGTCGTCGGCGAGGCCGGAAACGGGAAGGAGGCAATCTCCGAGGCACAGCGGCTCTCGCCCGACGTCGTGCTGATGGACGTCCGGATGCCCGAGCTCGACGGGATCGAAGCGACGAGGCGCCTGCTGGCCGGCGACGGCGTCGAGTCCAAGGTCGTGATGCTGACGACCTTCGACATGGACGAGTACGTCTACGAGGCTTTGCGGGCGGGAGCCAGCGGCTTCCTGCTCAAGGACGCGCCGCCGGAACAGCTTGTCGCCGGCATCCGGGCGGTGTGCTCCGGCGAAGCCCTGCTCGCGCCATCGGTGACCCGGCGTGTGATCGAGGAGTTCGTCCGCCGTCCGCCCGAGGCCGCGCGGACGGCCCCGGCGGAGATCGAGGAGCTGACGCCCCGGGAGTCCGAGGTTCTCAAGCTGATCGCTCGCGGGCTTTCCAACGCCGAGATCGCCCAGAGCCTCGTCGTCAGCGAGACGACGGTGAAGACGCACGTGGCGCGGGTGCTGATGAAGCTGCAGCTCCGCGATCGCGTCCAGGCCGTGGTGATGGCGTACGAATCCGGCCTCGTGCAGGCCGGCGACGCGGGGTCGACTGCCCCGGCGCCCTGATTCTAAAATCAGCGTCTTCCCGGCAAGGTTTGACGAGGAAAGGGATCAAAACCTGACCAAACCTCGACAGCACGCCCCCGTCGGGACCGTCACGTTCCTCTTCACGGACATCGAAAGCTCGACGAAGCTCTTGAAGGGGCTCGGCCGCGACCGGTACGGCGAGGCGCTCGCGACCCACAACCGGTTGCTGAAGGACGCGTTCGAGGCTGCCGGCGGGATCGAGGTCGACCGAAAAGGCGATTCGTTCTTCGCCGTCTTCGGGAGCGCCGGCGCGGCGGTTGCCGCGGCTGCGGCCGCCCAGAAAGCCCTCGCCGCCGAGGACTGGGCTCCGGGCGCGGAGGTGAAGGTGCGCATGGGCCTGCATACGGGCGAAGCGGTGGCCGGCAGCGACGGCTACGTCGGCTTCGCCGTCCATCAGGCGGCGCGGATCGGCGACATCGGCCACGGCGGGCAGGTACTGCTTTCGAGCACCACCGCGCGGCTCGTGGAACACGACCTGCCCCGTGAGGTCGGCCTCCACGATCTCGGCGCGACCGAGGTTCCCGACTTCGAGCGGCCAGAGCGCCTCTACCAACTCGTCATACCCGGGCTGAGGGAGACGTTCCCGCCGCTCGGAGCGCGAACGGGTAGAGCGGCGACGTCGAAGCGCACCCGCTCGGCCGGGCCGCCTCTGCTCGAGCGGGACGCCGAGCTGGAAGCGATTCGCACCGTCGTCGAGCTCGCAGCGGAAGGCGCCGGACGCTTGGTCGCGATCGAGGCGCGCGCCGGGATGGGGAAGACGCGGCTCGTCGAAGAGGCACGCGCCGCAGCCGAGGAGGCCGGCTTCCAGATCCTCTTCGCCCGTAGCTCCGAGCTCGAGCAGGATTTTGCGTACTGCGTGGTGCGCCAGCTGTTCGAGCCCCTGATCGCGGCGACCGCTCAGGACGAGCGCGCCGAGCTCTTCTCCGGCGCTGCGGCTTTCGCGGAGCGGCTGTTTGCGGAGACCGATCTCGACCGGGACGGCGCCGACGTGTCGTTCGGGATGTTGCACGGCCTCTACTGGCTCGCCGCCAACGTCGCTCTCCCGGGGCCGACGATGATCGCGATCGACGACCTGCACTGGTCGGACGGTCCCTCGCTGCGCTGGCTCGCCTACCTCTCGCGCCGGCTCGAAGGCCTGCCGCTGGCCGTCGTGGTCGGGTTGCGCCCGCCTGAGCAGAGCCAGCAGGTCGAGCTTCTCACCGAGCTGACCGCGGATCCGTCCGCGATGTTGATCCGGCCGGAGTCGCTCGGAATCGAGTCCGTCGGCCGGCTCGCGGCCGAGCGTTTCGACCGCGAGCCCGACCGTCCGTTCGTCGAGGCGTGCCTGGCCGCAACCGGAGGCAATCCGCTCTTCCTCCGGGCCCTGCTCGCGACGCTTGCCGCCGAGGGGCTCGCCCCGGTAGCCGCCAACGCCGACCGGGTCGTCGAGATCGGTCCCGAGTCGGTGACGCGGGCGGTCTCGTTGCGGCTCGCACGCTTGCCCGCCGAGGCGACCGGGCTGGCGCGCGCGGCCGCGATCCTCGGTGACGGCTCGAAGCTCGGGCAGGTCGCGCAACTCGCCGGGCTCGAAGTCGAGGTCGCCGCCCATGCCGCGACCGCGCTCGTCCGCGGCGACCTCCTGCGCCTGCAACCACCGGATGTCGAGTTCACCCACCCCGTCGTCCGCGCCGCCGTCTACGAGACAATCGACCCCGCGGAACGCGTCCTCGCGCACAGGCGCGCGGCCGAGCAGATCCTCGATGCCGGTGGCGCGCCCGAAAGGGCTGCCGGCCATCTCGAGCTCGTGCCGCCGCGCGGGGACCAGTTCGTCGTCGCGACGCTCCGGGAGGCCGCGAGCCGAGCTCTCGCCCGCGGCGCGCCGGACACGGCGGTCACGTATCTGCGACGCGCGCTCGAGGAACCGCCGGAGCCGGCCGCCCGAGTGGAGACGTTGTCGGAGCTCGGGTTGGCGGAGCGCCGCGTCGACGTCGTCGCCGGCGCGGGCCATCTCGAGGAGGCGCTGCGGGAGGTCGAGGACCCTGTCTGGGCGGCACGGATCGGCCTCGAGCTCGGCCGCTCGCTGTTCCGCCTCAACCGCGGCCCGGAAGCGGTCAACGTCTTCGACGAGGCGATCCGCCAGCTCGACGGCGCGCCGGGTGACCTCCGCAACATGCTCGAGGCGGAGCTGATCAACGCCGCGGGCTTCGACGCGGAGGTCATCGCGGTCGCGGACGAGCGGATCGGCCGGGTGCGCGAGGAAGAACTGGCCGAGGGCCCAGGCCGGGCCGTGATGATCGCGACGCTTCGCTACTTCGACTCGCGGAGAGGAACGAACCGCCGCGCCTTCGGCGAGCTCGGCAGGCCGGAGTTCGTCCAGTCGCTGATCGAAAGCATGCCGTCGGTCGCGATCTCGTGCGCGGCCACCGCGCTCATGTTCGCCGAGCTCGACCGGGACACCGACCGGTTCTTCGATTTGATGCTGAAGGCGTCGAAGGAACGCGGCGAGCTGGTGACGCTCTCGAACATGCTCTGCTTCCGCGGCCTGACCCTGGCTCAGCGGGGCGACCTCGACACGGCGATCGAGGACCTGCGCGAGTCGGACGAGATCGTCCCGTACCTCCCGACGCAGCAGGGCTCCATCTACTACCACTCGTACCTGGCCGACGTGCTCACGAACCGCGGCGAGCTCGATCAAGCGGAGGCGAGCCTTGCCGAGCTCGGTGTCCCGGAGGACGTCCCGGCGAGCGGCCACATGATCTTCTTTCTCGGCGCCCGGGGCTGGACGCGTCTCGCGCGGGCCGATTTCGAGGCGGCCCGCTCCGACTACGAGCGGCTCGGGCGGTTGATGGAGTCGTTCGGGATGCGAAACCCGGCGATGCTCGCCTGGCGGTCGCACCTCGCGCTGCCGCTGCTCGCACTCGAGCGCCGGGACGAGGCGCTCGAACTGGCGCGCGAGGAGGTCGAGCTGGCGCGGGCGTGGGGCGCGCCGCGCGCGATCGGCGTGGCCTTGAGGACACAGGGTCTTGCCCAGGGCGGGGCCGCCGGGATCGAGCGGCTCCGCGAGTCGCTCGCCGTCCTTGAAGCATCGTCGGCACGCCTCGAGCGTGGCCGGACGCTCGTGGAGCTCGGAGCCGCCCTACGGCGCGACGGCGAGCGCGAAGAAGCGCGCGAGCTGCTCCGCGCAGGGCTCGAGATCGCCCAGCGAACGGGTGCGCGGCCGCTCGTCGACTCTGCCGAGACCGAGCTCGCCGCGACGGGTGAGCGGCCGGGGCCGCTCGTCCTCAGCGGGCCTGAGTCATTGACCCCGAGCGAGCGTCGCGTCGCAGAGATGGCGGTCGAGAACGTGACCGACAGAGACATCGCGGAGGCGCTCTTCGTCACCCCGAAGACGGTCGAGGTGCACCTCGGCAACATCTACCGCAAGCTGG
Source organism: Gaiellaceae bacterium (assembly GCA_035640035.1). GTDB lineage: Bacteria > Actinomycetota > Thermoleophilia > Gaiellales > Gaiellaceae > 13-2-20CM-68-14. The sequence goes on along the minus strand of DASQWX010000061.1, from coordinate 14,522 downwards.
GCATCGCCTCGCGCGCCGACCTCGCCGACGCGCTCGGCGCGCCTGTCTAGGCGTGTCCGGCGGTACCCGGTGGCCGGTCGCCGGGGCGCGTGGCACAGTGTGGCGGAGATGCTCCGTCTCGAGCGACATCCGTTCGGGCCGCGGATCTACATCCTTCGTCGCCGGATCCACGAGTACCACCTCGGGCTCGCGATCCTCACGGCTCTGGCGGCGGGATCGTTGCTCCACGTCGTCGACCTCGGGCTCGGCACCGTGCTGGCGACGCTTGCGGGCCTCTGGCTCGTCGTCAAGGACTGGCGGGACGCCGTCCCGTCGAAGCGGGACTCGGCGACGTGGCAGCTCGGCCTGCACCGGCGGGCGGCCCCGCTCCGGAGCCTGAGACGGTCCGAGTCGCTGCCGACGATCGCGGCGCTGGCCGCGCTCGGCGCCGGGGTCGTCAACCTCGTCTCCGCGGTGACGCCGAACTCGGGCTGGCGGCACCGCGCCCTGCTGAACGTCGAGTCGCTGGAGGAGATCCGCGTCTTCCACGCCCTTGCTCTGCCCGCCGCTGCGGCGCTGATCGTCACCGCCTTCTATCTCTACCGCCGGCGGCGGGGCGCCCTCAACGTCGCCATCGGTCTGCTCGCCGCGCTCGGTGTCCTCAACCTGGTCAAGGGACTCGACTTCGAGGAGGCGGTCTGGAGCTTCGCGGCGGCAGCGCTTCTCTGGAGCGGTCGCGGCGCCTTCCACGTCCGCCACGACCCGGTCAGCCTCCGCTCCGCAATCGTCCGCGTCCCGGCGGTGGTCATCGGCACCGCCGTGGCGATCGTGACGTCGGTGGCGATCGCCGCCCCGAACGACACCTCGTTCGGTGCGATCGTTCGGGCGTCCGGCGACGCGGTCCTCTGGCAACCAGGCCCGTTCTCGTTCCACGACGAGATGGGGCGTCTGCCGCTGGCCGTCTCGCTGCTTGCGCTCATCGCGCTGCTGACGGTCGCCTACCTCGTCTTCAGGCCGCTCGCCGCCCCGAGGAGCCTGCCGGATGCCGAGGCGAGACGCGCCGCTCGGGAGCTCGTCCGGGAATACGGCACCGACACGTTGGCCTTCTTCAACCTGCGCAGAGACAAGCAGTACATGTTCGGCGAGGCTGGGGCCGCTTTTCTCGCCTACCGGATCGAGAACGGCGTCTTCTTGTGCTCGGGCGACCCGATCGGCCCGCCCGCGGCCTTACCGGGAGTCGTCTCGAGAGCGGTCACGTACGCGGAACGTCGCGGACTGAAGCTCGCCGCGAGCGGCGTCAGCGAGCAGCTCGTCCCGCTCTGGCGCCAGGCGGGTCTGCGCTCGCTCTACATCGGCGACGAGGCGATTGTCGAGACCGGGTCGTTCTCCCTCGAGGGCCGGCCGATCCGGAAGGTGCGCCAATCGGTCGCACGGCTCGAGAAGGCCGGCTACACGGCCGAGCTGGCGGAGGTCGCGGAGCTCGACGAAGGCACGCTGTGCGAGCTCGAGCAGGTGGCCCGGCGCTGGCTCGCGGGGGCAGAGGAGCGAGGCTTTGCGATGTCGATGGATTCCCTCCGCACCGAGAGCGACGGGGGCGGCGTCGTCGTGATCGGGAGATCCGTTGGGCGTGTCCGGGGCTTCCTGCATTTCGTCCCGTCCTACGGCCGGCCCGCCATGTCGCTCTCGTCGATGCGGCGCGACCGTGATACCCCGAACGGCCTGATGGAGTTTCTCGTCGTGCGGGCGATCGAAGGACTGCGGGAGCGCGGCGTCGAGGAGGTCTCGCTCAACTTCGCGGCATTCGCGCGGATGATGCACAAACCGTGCAGCCGCTTCGAGCGCCTCGCCGGACGGATGGTCGCCCTGGCGAACCCGATATTCCAGATCGAGAGCCTCTACCGGTTCAACGCGAAGTTCTTCCCGCGCTGGGAGCCGCGGTACCTCCTCTACGAGGGCGCGATGGGCCTTCCGCGCGCCGGGCTCGCGGTGATGTGGGCCGAAGGGCAGCTGCCGAAGCCGCGACGCCGGGCTCCCGTAGGAGCGCACCTTGAGCTCTGAGCTTGCCGCCGAGCGAAGCTTCATGCGCCTGCGCCACTGGTCGTTCGTGATCATGGGCGGGGTCGCGCTTGCGTTGCTGCCGTGGACGGCGTACCTGAGCGTCACGCTGCCCTCGGAGCACAAGTCGGTGCACTGGGACATCGTCTGGCCCGGCTTCGACATCGCCATCGCGCTCGCCGTCGGCGCGACCGTGTTCGCGCTGGTGCGGTGCGCGGCCTACATGCCGATCTTCTCCACGGCCGCGGGGACGCTCCTCCTCTGCGATGCCTGGTTCGACACGCTGACCTCGAGGCCGGGTACCGAGCTCGCGTGGGCGACGGTCGAAGCCGTCGTCGCCGAGGTGCCTCTCGCCCTGTTCTGCTTCTGGCTCGCGGTCGACGCGGAGTCGGTCGCCGCGGCCAGGCGTTTCGTCGGGCGTCCCGCCGCGTCGCGGTAGCATTGCGGCATGGCCGAGCTGGGCACGATGCGCGTGAAAAGCGGCCTCGCCGAGATGCTCAAGGGCGGGGTGATCATGGACGTGACGACGGCCGAGCAGGCGCGGATCGCCGAGGAGGCCGGCGCGGTTGCCGTGATGGCGCTCGAGCGCGTGCCCGCGGACATCCGGGCCGAGGGCGGGGTCGCCCGGATGGCCGACCCGGACAAGATCCGTGAGATCCAGGAGACGGTGACGATCCCAGTCATGGCGAAAGCGCGGATCGGCCACTTCGTCGAGGCGCAGATCCTCGAGTCGCTCGAGGTCGACTACATCGACGAGAGCGAGGTCCTGACTCCCGCGGACACCGCGAACCACATCGACAAGTGGAAGTTCACGGTGCCGTTCGTCTGCGGCTGCACGAACCTCGGCGAGGCGCTGCGGCGGATCTCCGAGGGCGCGGCGATGATCCGCACGAAGGGTGAGGCCGGGACCGGCGACATCGTCAATGCGGTCACGCACATGCGCGCGGTCTTCGGCGCGATCCGGCGGCTCGGGGCGCTGCGCGAGGACGAGCTCTACTCCGAGGCGAAGAACCTGCAGGCCCCAGTCGAGCTCGTGCAGTGGGTGGCCGAGCACGGGCGGCTCCCCGTCGTGACCTTCACGGCCGGAGGGATCGCGACGCCGGCCGATGCCGCGCTCTGCATGCAGCTGGGCGCCGACGGTGTGTTCGTCGGGTCGGGCATCTTCAAGTCCGCGGATCCGTCGACCCGCGCAAAGGCGATCGTCGAGGCGACGACGCATTACCGAGACGCCGAGGTGCTCGCCCGCGTCTCGCAGGGACTCGGCGACGCGATGAGCGGCCTCTCGGCCGCCGCGCTTGCCCCCGAAGAGCTGCTCGAGACACGCGGCTGGTAGGCCGCGCGGGGCGCCGCCGGCGCGCCGCGGGCGCTCGAGTCCGCAGTTCCTGCCGTGTCTGTGGACGAAAAGTTGCACTTTCGTGTGCGTTGCCACGACCGTTCGGGGCAGCTCGCGGTGGACAGTCCTCGATCGAAGCTAGCCGACGTACGGCTTCAGGATCCTCTCCAGCTCGGCCCGCTGGTCGGGGCTGTCGAATTGACGGAGGGGATGGGCCGGCAAGGCGTGCTCCTCGACCGCTCCCTCGTTGCGGAGGTAGACGACGGGGACGATCGAGCCGTCCGCCGCCACCTCGACCGCAGCCGCGACCGCGGCAGGGCCGGCCGTGTCGACGAAGTGCGCGAGTGGGACGATCCCTTCGTCGTGGCCGCCCTCGGCGCCCAGCGTCACGACGCGAGTCAGGTAGCCCTTCTGGATCCACAGCTCCGGCCCGCGGGCTAGCTCGGCGAGGAGGAACGGAACGATCTCGGCCGTGGCTACGCGCCGTCGCGGAGGCTCGATCCCGAAGCGCGTGCGCGCCAGGTGGTCGACGAGAACGCGGGCGTTGTAGCGAAAGCCGTTGACCGAGCTCGAGCTGGCGGCGGCGCCGTGCTTCGACATTCCGGGCGCCCCTTGAGTCGCGTTGCCGGCGAAATAGACGCCCGGCGCCGAGACGCTTTCCCAAAATGGCGTCTGCGCGGGGATCCGCCCGTCGGCGACCGTCGCGATGTCGAGATCCGAGAGCGGCTCGAGCGGCGTGCGGAAGCCTGTCGCGACAATCACCTCGTCCGCGTCCAGTTCGTGGCGTCCCGGCCAGGTCGTCCCCTCGGCGTGGACGCGGAAGCTTTCTGCCCTTCGTTCGATCCTCTCGATGGCCGCGTCGAGCACGTACGTCCCGGAGCCGCCGCGGACGTACTCGTCGTACGGGTGCAGGTAGCGGACTCGGAGAGCGGAAAGCGCCAGCACGGCCGTTTGCACCGGCCGCGGGGAGACGAGCGTGACCTGCCGCGCCCACGGCAGAAGCCCGTGGGCGACCTCGAATCCGGAGTTGCGCTTGCCGATGATCACGACCCGCTTCCCGTCGTAGTCGGACGGCCGGCCCGTGTCGACGTAGTGGCGCGCCGCCTCCGCGCCGGGCAGGTCGGGCCGCCACGGCGCGGTGACGCCGAGGGCGAAGATCGCGGCCTTGCAGCGGTACTCGCCGTCGGACGTCGTCAGGACGAGCCCGTCTCCCTCGCGCTGCGTCTCTTCAACCGCACAGTCGTAGCGGATTGCGATCCCCGTCCGCTCGACGTACGAGCGAAGCCCCGCCTCCATCTCCTCGCGCGAGGGGAGGTCGAAGGTTCGGTCCATGAAAGTCGGCACGGACCCGCGGTGCTGCGGCTCGTCGCCGAGGAGCGAGTTGTGGTCGTACCACTCGTACTCGCGGGTCTCACGTTCGACCGGCGCCCGCGGCTTGGTCCAGCTGATCAGGCGCTGGAACACGGGAAATCGGCGGAACATCCCGCCCGGCGCGTCATCGCGGGAGAGGACGGCGAATCTCGCGATTCCGGCCCTGGGGAGGCAGTAGGCGCTTTGCAGACCGCCCGGGCCGCTTCCGACGACGACGACGTCGTAGGTGCCCGGCGGAAACGGGCGCTCTACCGCAGCCACAGGTTCGCGGTCCGCAGGCGGCGCGCTTCGGCCTGCAGCATGCGGAACATGACCTGGGGATGCTCGAGCAGAAACGGCTCGAGCTCGGGGCCCGGCACCGTGAGGCAGCGGAGCAGGCTGGCCGCGACCACGTCGGCGGTGGGCGCATCGCCGGTCAACGCCGCGATCTCGCCGAAGAAGTCACCGCGGCCCAGGCGTGCGCGCTCCTCGCCGTCGATCACCACGCGCGCTTCGCCGTCGACGACGATGAACAGGCCGCCTCCACTCATCCCCTGTCGAAGAACGCGCTGCCCCTCCGCGAACATCTCCTCGCCGACCGTATGCGCAACCTCTTCCAGCTGAGGCTGTGTCAGGTCGGCGAAGAGCGCCAGCTGCGCGAGGGACTGCGCGATCGTTCGCGTTTCGCTGGCCATCGACTGCCCGAACCTACAATGACTGCGTGTTCGAGGCCCCAACAATCGGCGTCCTGGCCCTGCAGGGCAACTTTCGCGAGCACGCGGCGATGCTGCGGCGGCTCGGGGCGGATGTGGTCGAAGTCCGCAAGCCAGAGCAGCTGCACGGGCTCGACGGGCTGGTGATTCCCGGCGGCGAATCGACGACGTTCATGCGGCTGATGCGCCTTTACGGGCTCGACCAGGCCGTGCGCGAGTTCGCAGGTCCTGTCCTCGGAACCTGCGCCGGGATGATCGTGCTCGACCGAAACCACCTCGACGCCGTCGACCTGGAGGTCGACCGGAACGCGTACGGGCGTCAGGTAGCGAGCTTCGAGGCCGACCTCTCGCTCGCGGATGACGGCAAGCCTCTCCGCGGCGTGTTCATTCGCGCACCGCGCGTGCTCGAAGCGGGGCCTCAGGTCGAGGTAGTGGCCGAGCTGGACGGCGAGCCTGTGCTGCTTCGGGAAGGTCGGTTCATCGTCGCCTCGTTCCACCCGGAGCTGACCGACGACACGCGGGTCCACGAACGCTTTCTGGAGCTCGTCGAGGAAGAGGCACATGTCGGGGCATAGCAAGTGGTCGTCGATCAAGCACAAGAAGGGCGCCGCCGATGCGAAACGCGGCAAGCTCTTCTCGAAGCTCGCCCGGGCGATCATCGTCGCCGCACGCGAAGGCGGGCCCGACCCGGCCGGCAACCTCGCACTGCAGAACGCCATTGAGAAGGCGCGCTCGTACTCGATGCCGAAGGAGAACATCGAGCGTGCGATCGCGCGCGGATCGGGCGCGGGCACCGACTCGGAGGCGTTTGAGCACATCGCCTACGAGGGCTACGGCCCGAACGGCGTGGCGATCATCGTCGAGGCGCTGACGGACAACCGGAACCGCACCGCCTCCGACATCCGCCACGTGTTCACCAAAAGCGACGGCAACCTCGGCACGACGGGTGCGGTCGCCTGGCTGTTCGAGCGCCGCGGCGTCATCCTCGTCGACGCCGACCGGTTCGACGAGGACAGCGTCATGCTGGCCGCGGCTGAAGGCGGGGCGGACGACGTCGTCCAGGACGGCTCGACCTTTCAGGTGACGACGTCACCGGAATCGCTGAGCGCGGTGCGGGAGGCGCTCGAGCAGGCCGGGATCGAGGTCGAGTCCGCCGAGACGACGATGGTGCCGAAGACGACGGTCGAGCTGGCCGACGAGGCGGCGGCCCGCAAGACGCTGAGGCTGATCGACGCCCTGGAGGAGCTCGACGACGTCAACGAGGTCTACGCGAACTTCGACATCCCCGAGCGCCTGCTCGAGACGGTCGCTTCGTAGCCTGGAGCGGGCAGGAGCGTCCGACCCGGTCCCTAAAGTCGCACCGTGAGAGTTCTGGGTATCGACCCGGGCACTGCCGCGTGCGGATGGGGAATCGTCCACGAAAGAGGAGGCCGCCTCCGGGCGGTGGAGTGGGACTGCTGGCGAACACCGGCGGGTCGCCGCCCAGAGCTGCGCCTCAAGACGATCTTCGACGGCGTGCTGGAGCTCATAGCGGAGTTTGCGCCGGACGCCGTCGTGCTCGAGGAGTCCTTCGTCGGCGTCGACGCCCGCACCGCGCTCTCGGTCGGACAGGCGCGAGGTGCCGTAATGGTCGCGGCCGCGGACGCCGGCGTCGAGTGCGCCGAGTACGCGCCCGCCCGCGTCAAACAGACCGTCTGCGGCTACGGCCGCGCCGAGAAGGCGCAGGTTCAACGGATGGTGATGGCGATTCTCGGCCTCAAGAAGCCGCCGACGCCGCACCATGCCGCCGACGCACTCGCGGTCGCGATCTGCCACGCGCTGGCGCCTCCGCTGCTGAAGATCGCTTAGCACCTCTAAGGGACTGTCCCCGGATGGGGACCGTCCCTGCAGGCGGTTGCATTGCCGGCACGATTGCGGGGACAAACCCCTTACGGGGTCAGTCGCTGGCTAGAGGCGACAGTTGCCCTGGACCGTCCGACCTCCGACCTAACCTGACGCCATGATCTCGCGGCTTCGCGGGGAGGTGGTCGCGCGCTCGCCGGCCGGCGTCGTCGTCGACGTCGGCGGGGTCGGCTACCTCGTCAACCCGACTGCCAGCGCCGCCGGCAAGGCGGAGCCTGGCCGCGAGGTCGTGCTCGAGACGTACCTTCACGTTCGCGAGGACGTGCTGCAGCTGTTCGGCTTCGCGGAGCCCGCGGAGCGCGAGCTCTTCGAGCTGCTTCTCTCCGTGCAGGGAGTAGGCCCGAAGGTCGCGCTCGCGATCGTTTCAGGCTCGTCGCCCGACGAGTTGCGACGGGCGATCGCGCTCGAGGACACGGCCCGGTTCCAGGCCATCCCGGGGATCGGCAAGAAGACGGCGCAGCGCGTCGTGATGGAGCTGAAGGAGAAGCTTGGATCGGTCGGCGAGCCCGGTGAGGCGACCTCTCTCACGGCGAAGCCGCACCTCGTTGCCCGGGACGCGCTCGTCGAGCTCGGCTACTCCATCGCGGAAGCCGAGGAGGCGCTCGCCGCCACGGATCCCGACGCCGCGCCGGAGGAACGCGTCCGCGCGGCGTTGAAGAAAGCAGCGTGAGCACTTCCGCGGCCGAAGAGACGCAGTTCCTGGCTCCGGCGCTGCGGCCGGAGGAGGACGAGCTCGAGCGGTCCCTTCGCCCGCGGAGCCTCGACGAGTTCGTCGGTCAGGAACGGGTCAAGGAGCAGCTCTCGATCACGCTCGAAGCGGCGCGGGGGAGGAAGGAGGCGCTCGATCATCTGCTGCTGATCGGGCCGCCGGGGCTCGGCAAGACGAGCCTCGCCTACATCGTCCGCGAGGAGCTCGGCGTCGGCCTCCGCTCCGTTGCCGGCCCGGCGCTGGAGCGCAAGGGGGACGTGGCCGCGATCCTGACCGGCCTCGAGGAGCGCGACGTCCTGTTCGTCGACGAGATCCACCGGCTCTCGCGCGCCGTCGAGGAGATCCTCTATCCGGCGCTGGAGGACTTCCGGCTCGACATCGTCGTCGGCCAGGGCCCTGCGGCGCGAACGCTGACGCTCGACTTGCCGCCCTTCACGCTGATCGGCGCAACGACGCGGACGGGACTGCTCACGACACCGCTGCGCGACCGCTTCGGGATGACCTTTCGGCTCGAGCATTACGAGCCCGACGAGCTTGCGCTGATCGTGCGGCGCTCAGCGCGAATCCTGGGCGTCGAGATCTCGGACGACGCAGCGACCGAGATCGCGGGGCGGGCGCGGGGCACGCCGCGGATCGCAAACCGGATCCTGCGCCGAGTCCGCGACGTCGCCGAGGTACGCCACCAGGGGAAGATCACGCGCGAGATCGCATGTGAGGCGCTCGAGCTGATGGAAGTCGACGACAGCGGGCTCGAGCGGTCCGATCGAGCCCTGCTCCGGGCGATCACCGAGAAGTTCGACGGCGGCCCGGTCGGGCTCTCGACGCTGGCCGTCGCCCTCGGCGAGGAGCCGGACACGATCGAGGACGTCTACGAGCCGTACCTGCTCCAGCTCGGGTTCATCCAGCGAACGCCGCGCGGCCGAATCGTCACCAAGCTCGGCCGAGCGCACATCGGCGCCGCGTCCGAACCGGATGGAGGCCGCCTCTTCTAACCGGGCGCCCGGCGGCCGCTCGCGAAAAGTACGCTGCTCGGCATGTCCGAGCCCTGGCTTCCGCACGGAGTGTCTCTCGACGACTTCGTCAGCCGCGTGCACCGGCAGATCGCCCGCTTCACGGAGACGCACGCTCTCTCGCAGGCGAGGGTCGAGGTCGAGCTTCGCGACGGCGCCCGCCACGTTCTCGACACCATCTCCGCGGAGCCGGGCTACGGGTTCGTGACGCTTCGGCCGCATCCGACCGGCGGGGAGGAGCCGCACGAGGTGATCGTCCCCCTCGACTCGGTCGCGCAGATCACGATCTCGCCTGCGGAGGAAGAGCCGCAATTCGGCTTCGCGGGGCCGAAAAACGCCCCGGGCCAGTAGCGTTCAGCGCCTGAACTGCAACTCGTGCCACGACGGAACCGGCGCCACCTCGAGCAGCGCCCGGTCGCCCCGCGGGTCGACGTACGCGAACTCGCCGGTCTCGTCCTCCCACGCGACCTCGAGCCTGCCGTCTTTGACCCAGTGGTCGAGCCAGGCGCCCCGAAACACGAGCTTCCGGAGCCAGTAGACGAGCGACTCGCCGGCGACGAGTGACAGCTGCTCCCAGTGGCGAACGAGATAGATGCCGAGACCGCTGCGCGGCTCCGCAATTTGTCCATCCGCCGTCAGCTCGACGAGGTCTGCCGTCTCGTCCTCGTCGAGGTCGTTGCCTTCGACGAGCCCGAGGCGGACCGCCGCGGCGGTGACCCGTTGCTCGAAATCGAACGCGTTGAAGCTGAAGCGATGACCGAGGAACTCGACGACGTAATCATCGCCTGAGGAGTAGTTCGGCTCCTGCACGTCGAGAGGATAACCGCGGCTAGAGTCGTTCCCGTGAACGCGAGAGCGGCCGCGATTTCGGGCCTTGTGGTCGGGGCGCTCGTCCTCGCCGTCGCGTGGCTCTTCGACGCGTCCGTCACCCACGTTGCGTTGATCGCGCCGCTGGTCGTGCTCGCCGCAGCAGCGGTAGCGGGGCTCGCGGTCTTCTGGTTCCGTGCCGCCGCCGACTCGATTCGCGAGTCCAAGCATCCGCGCCTGATCCTGGGCGCGGCGGCGGCCGTCCTCCTGATCGGAATCGTGCTCACGGTGCTGGGCGTCGAGCTTCCGCGCGAATAGGCGCCGGCTCCGTGACGAAAGCGCGCCGTTTGCCGGCGCGGGTCCGAACTGTGGCGGCAAGATGAGAATCCCGCCCTCGTTCCGTCCGCCGCCCTCCCTAGCGTGGGCTGCCCATGAACGAGGGCAGCTGGACGATCGAACCGTTCTCACGCGAGGCCGTTGCTCGGCTCGCGCGGGGGCTCGGGCTCAGCCAGACAACGGCGACCGTGCTTGCTCGCCGCGGGTACGACGACATCGACAGCGCCCGGGCTTTCCTCGAAGGGGCGCTGCCCGCTCATGATCCATTCGAGCTCGGCGACATGCGCGCCGCTTGTGAGGCGATCCGCGGCGCGATCGCCGCCGGCCGCCGCATCTGTGTCCACGGTGACTACGACGCCGACGGCATCTGCGCGACCGCCCTTGCCGTCTTGATCCTGCGCCGGCTCGGCGCCGATGTCGAGTGGCACCTGCCGAGTCGGTTCGACGAGGGATACGGCGTCCAGGAGGAGACACTCTCGCGGCTCGCCGCGGACGGCTGCGGGCTCGTCCTGACGGTCGACTGTGGAATCACGGCTACGGCGGAAGTGGCCGCGGCGAGCGAGCTCGGGCTCGAAGTCGTCGTGACCGACCACCACCGGCCTGCCCAGACGCTGCCGGCCTGCCCGCTGGTCGGGCCGTACCGCGACTCCGCCTATCCGTTCGGCGACCTTTGCGGCACGGGAGTCGTCTTCAAGCTCGGCCAAGCCCTCCTGGGCGAGGGCTGCGAAGGGCTGCACGGGCACCTCGATCTCGTCGCGGTTGCGACGGTTGCGGACGTCGTCCCGCTCGTGGACGAAAACCGCGGCCTGGCGATCGCCGGCCTCCGCGCCCTTGCGAGCACGCAGAAGCCGGGGCTGCGCGAGCTCATGAAGGTCGCCCGCATCGATCCCGCTGCGGTCGACGCGGCTTCCGTCGGCTTCCGGCTGGCTCCGCGGTTGAATGCCGCCGGGCGGCTCGGCCACCCGGAGGCCGCGCTCGGATTGCTCCTCACCGAGGATCGGGAGGAGGCGGGCCGGCTCGCCCACCGCCTCGACGAGCTCAACCGCGACCGGCAGACGGTCGAAGAGCGGATCCTGCGGGAAGCGGTCGAAGAGATCGAGTCGTGGCCCGAGCCAAAACGGCGTCAGCACGCCTACGTGCTCGCGCGAGAGGACTGGCACGAAGGCGTGATCGGGATCGTCGCGTCGCGGCTCGTCGAGCGATACCACCGCCCCGTCGTCCTGATCGCGGGTGGCGAACGCGAGTGGAAGGGATCCGGTCGATCGACGGGCGCGTTCGACCTCCACGGCGGGCTCGCCGCCTGTTCGGATCATCTCGCGCGGTTCGGGGGCCACCGCGCGGCAGCGGGCCTCTCGATCGAACCGAGCAATGTCGACGCCTTCGCGGCGTCGTTCGCCGAGCATGCCGACCAGCACCTCGCCGAAGCCGAGTTGCGTCCGCTGACGGTCGTCGACGCGCTGGTGCACGGCTCCCAGCTGACGCTCGACCTCTGCGCCGAGCTCGCCCGCCTTGCGCCGTTCGGGCTTGGAAACCCGGGCGTGACCCTGCTCGTCGCCGGCTGCTCTCTCAGCGACGTCGCCGCGGTCGGCGACGGCAAGCACCTCCGGTTTCGGGTCAAGGACGGGGCCCGCGACGCCGGCAGTGCGATCGCCTTCGGCTTCGGGCGGCAGCTCGACCGATTTCGGCAGGAGGCTCCGTTCGACGTCGCCTTCCGTCTCGAGGAAAACCAGTGGAACGGGACGATCGCGCCGCAGCTCGTTGTCAGGCGGGTTTTCGATGCCGATCCGCGCTACCGCGAGCTACGCGACTGGCTCGCACGGCTCTGGCGCGATGGAGCCGACGCCTGGCCGCCCGAGGCGGCCGCCATCTTCGCCGAGCTCGAGCTCGACGACGAGCCGCAGAGCAGAGGTCATCTGCTCGAGTCGGCGACCTTCAGGCGGCTCCTCGAAGCGCCTCCGAACCTCGCCGAGGCCGCGTAGCCCCAAAGGAGGTGATCCGAAACACCGGGAGTACACTTTTTCCCATGACAGTCCTCGAAGCCGGCGAGAAGCATCAGGAGCTCCTGGACGAGCTGCTCTCGGACGTCGCGGCCTACAACCCCGACGTCGACCGGGACCTTCTCGCCCGCGCGTTCCGGTTCGCGGCCGAGGCCCACGAGGGGCAGCAGCGCCGCTCGGGCGAGGCCTTCATCCGGCATCCGTGGGGCGCCGCGAAGATCCTCGCCGATCTGCGCCAGGACGAGCAGACGATCGCCGCGGCCCTGCTCCACGACGTCGTCGAGGACACCGGAACCGAGATGGAGGCCGTGCGCTCGGAATTCGGCGAGGAGATCGCGCAGCTCGTCGAAGGGGTCACGAAGCTGACGCGAATCCATTTCCAGAGCCGCGAGCAGGCGGAAGCGGAGAACTACCGGAAGATGATCGCCGCGATGGTCGGCGACGAGCGCGTGATCCTGATCAAGCTCGCGGACCGCCTCCACAACATGCGGACGATCGAGTACCTCGGCAAGCAGAAGCAGCTCCAGAAGGCGCGCGAGACGCTCGAGGTCTACGCACCGCTCGCGCACCGGCTCGGTATCCACAAGCTCAAGTGGGAGCTCGAGGACCTCGCCTTCGAGACACTGCATCCGCGCAAGTACGAGGAGATCAAGGCGATGGTCGCGGAGCGGCGAGCCGACCGCGAGGAGCATGTCTCCGAAGCTTCGCGGATCCTCCAACTCGAGCTCGACAAAGTCGACATCCCGGCCGAGATCTCGGGCCGCGCGAAGCACTTCTTCTCGATCTACGACAAGATGGCCAAGAAGGGCCGCGAGTTCAACGAGATCTACGACCTGACGGCGATGCGCGTGATCGTCGAGCGTTCGGGCGACGAGGGAACCCGCGACTGCTACGGCGCCCTCGGGCTGATCCACTCGCTCTGGAAGCCGATGCCGGGCCGGTTCAAGGACTACATCGCAATGCCGAAGTTCAACGCCTACCGGTCGCTGCATACGACCGTGATCGGGCCCGAGGGCCGGCCGCTCGAGATTCAGGTCCGGACACGCGAGATGCACGAGATCGCGGAGCTCGGAGTCGCCGCGCACTGGCTGTACAAGCGCGGCAAGCGCGATCCCCAATGGACGGCCTGGGCAAAGCAGCTGATGGAGTCCCAGGCGGACGAAGCCGACCCACGCGAGTTCATGAAGACCTTCCGCACCGACCTCTCCGACGAGGAGGTCTACGTTTTCACGCCACAGGGCGAGGTTAAGAGCCTTCCCGCCGAGGCGACCCCGATCGACTTCGCGTACGCCGTTCACACCGATCTCGGCCACCGGACGGTAGGCGCGAAGATCAACGGGCGGATCGTCCCGCTCCACTACCGGCTGAAGAGCGGCGACGTCGTCGAGATCTTGACGACGAAAGCGGGTCGCGGCCCGTCGCGCGACTGGCTATCGCTCGCGGCCTCGTCACGCGCGCGCAACAAGATCCGGCAGTGGTTCTCGCGCGAGACGCGCGACGAGACGGAGAAGAAGGGCCGCGAGGCGCTCGAGCAGGCGCTGAAGAAGCAGAACCTGCCGTACAAGAAGATCGCCGGCTCCGCCGTGCTGGCGCAGGTGATCCGCGAGACGGGCTTCAAGAAGGCCGAAGACTTCTACGTCGCCCTCGGCTCCGGGAAGATCCCCGCCGGGCAGATCGTCAACAAGGTCCTGAACCGCCTGAAGACCGACGAGGTTGCGCAGGAGGAGGCGGTTCCGCTCAAGGCGCCGAAGGCCGCTCGGGCGATCGCCGGCGACGACCTCGGCATTCGTGTCAAGGGCGTGGAGGACGTGCTCGTCCGGCTCGCGAAGTGCTGCACTCCGGTTCCGGGCGACGAGATCGTCGGCTACATCTCGCTCGGCAAAGGGATCACGATCCACCGGGCCGACTGCTCGAACGTGAAGGCCCTACGCCGGAACCCGGAGCGGTTCACACCGGTCGACTGGGACGGCGGTGCAACGCACAGCTTCCGCGTCCAGATCGCGGTCGATTCTTGGGACCGTCCGCGCCTGCTGGAGGACGTTGCCCGGACGTTTGCCGAGCACGGCGCCAACATCGTCGAGTACGGGGGGCACGTCGAGGATCAACTCGCCAAGAACTGGTACGTCGCCGAGGTCGGCGACGTCAAGGCTCTTCGCGGCCTGCTGACGGCGCTGCGGAACGTCGACGCGGTCTTCGACGCCTATCGCGTCACCCCCAGTTAGCCGACGGGCCGCGCCGCGCGTCCCTCGATCGAGCGATGCACGCTCGAGGCCGGCCGCCTCGGGGCACCCCTAACCCACCACCCAGCTGCGATTCTATCGGCGAAAATGT
>DASQWX010000060.1:0-7938 GCA_035640035.1 Gaiellaceae bacterium | reverse complement strand
ACCGCAAGCCGCTCCCCCAGCGAGCGCGTCTGCCGGTTCGACGCCCGCAGCTCAGGCACCGGCCGGCGCCTCCCCAGCAGCGAGGTCGTGTAGCCGTCCTCGCGAGCCCGCTCGATCGTTCGCTGGATGAAGTCCTGGACGTGCGGAAAGCGCGCGAGATAGGCGTCGATGTACGTCTGAGCCTCTTCGCGCGGAATCTCGAGGTTCTCCGAGAGCCCGAACGCCGAGATCCCGTAGACGATCCCGAAGTTGATCATCTTCGCAATCGATCGCTGCGCCGTCGTCAGCTCGGCGGGGTCGACGCCGAGCACCTCGGCCGCGGTCGCGCGGTGGATGTCCTCGCCCCGCGCGAAGGCGTCTCGCAGCTTCGGCTCGCCGGAGACATGCGCCAGGATCCGCAGCTCGATCTGCGAGTAGTCCGCGGAGACCAGCTTCCACCCCGGCTCGGCCACGAACGCAGACCGGATCTCGCGGCCGAGCTCCGTCCTGATCGGAATCGCCTGCAGATTCGGATTCGACGTCGACAGTCGCCCGGTCGCGGCGACGGTCTGGTTGAAGGTCGTGTGGAGGCGACCGTCGTCGCCCAGCAGCGACGGCAGTGGCCCGAGGTACGTGTTGAGCAGCTTCGAGTACTCGCGCCACTCCTCGATCACCCCGACGATCTCGTGCTCGCCGCGAAGCGTCCGGAGGACGCGCGTATCGGTTGAATAGCCCGTCTTCCCTTTGCGGCCGGGCGTCAGGCCGAGTTTCTCGAACAGGATCCGCGCCACCTGCTGCGTCGAGCCGAGCATGAAGTCCTCGTCCGCGAGCTCCTGGGCCTTCGCTTCCAGCTCCTCGACCCGGTCGGCGAGGCGCGCCGTGATCTCCCCCATCCGGTAGGTGTCGATCTTGACGCCGGTCTGCTCCATCGCCACCAGCACCGGCGTCAGCGGCAGCTCGATCTGGCGATAGAGCTGCTCGTGGCCGCGCTCGCGAACGCGCTCGAGCAGCGGCTCACGGAGTCGGAGCGTCGCAGCGGCGTGGCGGACGAGCCGCGCCGTCTCCTCCTCGGCCTCCGGAGTCGGCAGCAGCTCGAGCCCGTACTCAGCCGCGAGATCGTCGAGCTCGTAGGAGGCGCGGCTCGGCTCGATCAGGTACGCCGCGATCATCGTGTCGTCCACGGCCTCGACCCGAAGAGCCTTCGCGTCGTGGGCGACCAGCTGGCCTTCGAGCTTCGACCGCCTCGCGCCGACGACGACCTCGTTCTCGGTCGCGAGCGCGGCGCGATCCGCCTCGGCGGCGAAGCCGCCGGACCCTGCGAGCTCACCCTCTCGCCATGGCACCGCGACCCCCTCGACCTCCCGAGCCGACGCCGGCACGGCCTCGTCGAGCTCGTCGACGCGGTTGAGGAGATTGCGGAACTCGAACCGGCGGAACATCTCCTTCAGCTGCGAGCGATCGGGCGGCGCGAGTACGAGCTCGGAGGGATCGCAGTCGACGTCCAGATCGCGCCGCATCGTCGCCAGCTCCTTCGCCGCCAGCGCCTGCGCCGCATGCTCCGTGACCGCCTTCGAACGCGCGGGCGTCAGCTCGTCGGCATGCTCGATCACCTCCTCCAGCGAGCCGTACTGGCCGATCAGCTGCCCGGCGGTCTTGTCGCCGATCCCCGGGATTCCGGGGATATTGTCCGAGGTGTCGCCCTTGAGCCCGATGAAGTCGGGCACCTGGTCCGGGCGAATCCCGAGTCGCGCCTCGACGCGCTCGGGTGTGTAGACGTGAACGTCCGAGACCCCGCGCGGCGTCATCATCAGCGCGACGTTCTCGGAGACGAGCTGGAAGGCATCGCGGTCCGTCGAGACCACGGTCGTCTTGATCCCCGCCTCGTCCGCTCGCGTCGCCAGCGTGGCGATCACGTCGTCGGCCTCCCAGCCTTCGAACTCGAGGTTGCGGTATCCGAACGCCTCCACGATCGGCCGGAAGAACGGGAACTGCTCGGCGAGCAGGTCCGGCATCGGCTTGCGCTCGATCTTGTAGGTGTCGAGGAGCTCGTGTCGGTGGACGGGGCGCGTGTCCCAGGCGACAGCGACGCCCTTCGGCCTGTAGTCCCCCAGCAGCTTGAACAGCATATTCGTGAACCCGAGTAGGGCGTTCGTCGAGAAGCCCTCGCTCGTCGCGAGCTCCTCCGGCAGGGCGAAGAACGCGCGGTACGCGAGGTTGTTTCCGTCGACGAGGAAGAGCTCGGACTCGCGCGCGGGCGCGTCGTCGAGCTGGAGCTCCTCGCCCGTAAGGGTTTTAGGCATGCAGAGCGAGTGTATGCGGAGCACAGACTCGCTCCGACGCAATCCGGTGCCAGACTTCAGTCTGGCTCGGCGTGCCTGATCTATCGTCCCGCCGCGATGTCCGGGATCGACGTTCTGCCGCTGGAAGCCGACCATCTGAAAGCTGCCGCCTCGCTGCTTGCCGACCGCCATCAACGGCATCGCCAGGCAGAGCCCCTGCTCCCGAAAGTCGACGACTTCAGGGCGCAGCTAGAGCGAGATCTCGAGCACGATGGCGCCGCCGGCGTCGTCGCGATCCGCGGCGACGACGTCGTCGCCTATTTGATCGGCCGGCTCGAGCCCGATACCCGCCTCGGCGACGTCCGCGCGATCGTCGACTTCGCGGGCTGCGCTGCCGAGGCGGGCCAGGCCGAGGCCGTACGTGATCTGTATTCCGCGCTCGCCGCTCGCTGGATCGCGGCCGGCGCGACCCGCCATCTGGCGCTGATCCCGGCGAGCGACGAGGCGCTCACCGATCCCTGGCTCCGGCTCGCGTTCGGTGTTCAGTTCGTCTGGGCCGCGCGCGAGACCGCGGCGATGAAGCCCGTCGACGCAGGCGTAAAGATCAGGCCCGGGACGCCGGACGACCTCGACCTCGTCACGAAGCTGGACCGGACTCTCTGGGAGCACCAGGCGCAGTCGCCGAGCTTCTCCGGCCTCGCGATTCCGACGGAGGAGGAATTCCGGGCGGACTGGAGCGATCTCTGGGACGACCCGGAGCTCCACACGCAGTTCGTCGCCGAGCGCGATGGAGTGGCGGTCGGCCATGTTGTCCTCTACCGTCGCCCGACGGGTGACCTGCGCGTCCCGTCGAGCAACATCGACCTCTCGCATGCGGCAACGCTCCCGTCGGCGCGGCGCAGCGGCGTCAACGTCGCGCTGATGGCGCACGCCTTGACCTGGGCGCACGAGCACGGTTTCCGCTCGATGACGACGGACTGGCGCTCCGTCAACCTCCTATCCTCGCGCCACTGGCCCCGGCTCGGCTTCCGTCCCACGTACTACCGCCTCTACCGCGCCGTCCCGTGACACGCCTCCCGATGCTCTCGGGCTCACGGCTGCTCGTCGTGAACACGCCCGAGGGCGCTGTGATCCTCAAGCCGACGGAGCCACGTGAAGCGATCGCGGACGTCGGCGCAGCCGTTCGCGACGCGCTCCGCTTTCCGCTTGTCGGCGAGCCGCTCGAGGCGATCGTCCGCCGCGGCGGCCGCGCGACGGTCGTGATCGAGCCTCCGTCCCTGCCGATCCCCACCGTGCAGAACGATCCGCGCCAGACGGCAATTGCGGCCGTCGTCGACGAGCTCGAGCGATTCGGCGTCCCGGTCGAGAAGCAGATCCTCCTCGTCGCGGGCGGCCTCGCGCGGCGGCTCGAACAACGCGGGCTCGAGCAGCTCGGGGTGGTCTCGCCCGAGTTCGCGCGCCGCTTTCGCGGCCGCGTCGAGATCCACGACGTCGAGGATCCCGGGCTCATCGAGATCGGACGCTCGGGCCTCGTGCCGCTCCGTGTGAATCGCTGCCTGCTCGAGACCGATGCCATCGTCGTTGTCTCATCCGCCGAGACGGTCCTTCACGGCGGCCCGGCGGCGCTGATCGGCGCTGCCGGTCGGGAAACGCTGCGCGCGGCCGGCGCATACTCGCTGCTCGAGACGAGCGCCTCACAGGGGTGGCAGCTCGGCCTTGCCCTCGAGCGCGAGCTCTCGCAACATGTCCCGGTCATCGGCGCGTCGCTGACGCTGAACCACCCACGGCTCACCGGCGCGGCGCGCGGCTACCCGTATGAGCAGGAGGCGCTGGAGCGGATCGCGGGCTCCCCCCTTCGGCGCCCTTTCGGCCTCCTCCCCAGCTGGGTCCGCGACCGGATCATTCGCTCGGTCAGGCGCGAGGCCACGGTGGCGGCGGCGTACGGAGGGCCGCCTTCGGTCGCGCACGCCGAAGCGCTGCTCCGAGGCGTCCAGGCGCGCTCGACGCGGCTCGACGGTCAGCTCGATGCGATCGTGATCGGGATCCCGCGGACGACGCCCTTCTTGCCTCGCGAACGACCGAACCCGCTCCTCGCCGCCTATCTCGCGCTCGGGCTGGCGCTGCGGATGTGGCGCGACGGCTTCCCGCTCGCCGAAGGCGGCACCGCGATCCTGCTCCATCGGTTCCACCGGCGCTTTGCTCATCCGACCCAGCAGCCCTATCGCGCGTTCTTCCAGGCGACCACGCGCCTGGGCCGCGAGTCCGTCGAGCTGATCGATGCCGAGCGCGGCGCCGTGGCCGATCTTCGGGCGATCGAGGCCTACCGTGCAGGACGGTCTTGCCATCCCCTGCTGCCGTTCGCCGACTGGAGCGCCTGCGCGCCCGCGCTCGGGCGCCTCGGCGCCGTCATCATCGCCGGCTGCCGCGACGGCGTCGCCGCCCGGCAGCTCGGCTTCGTGCCTTCGCAGGGGATCGGAACGGCGCTCGAGATGGCACATGGCCGCGCCGGCCGCCCACCGCGCGTGGGCTTCCTCTTGTCGCCGCCGTACTTCCCGCTGCGCGTCTCGATCTAGAGAATCGCCGCGAGGAACTGCTGCGTCCGCTCCTCGCGCGGCGCCTGGAAGAAGTGCTCGGGCGTTCCCTCTTCGATAATGCGGCCGTCGTCCATCATCAGCACGCGGTCGGCGGCTTCGCGGGCGAAGCCCATCTCGTGAGTGACCACGATCATCGTCGTCTGGAAGTCGAGCGCCAGGCTCTTCATGACCTCGAGCACCTCGCCGACGAGCTCGGGGTCGAGCGCCGACGTCGGCTCGTCGAAGAGCATCAGCTTCGGCTTCATCGCGAGAGCTCGGGCGATCGCGACGCGCTGCTGCTGCCCGCCGGAGAGCTGGGCCGGGTAGGCATCGAGCTTGTCCGCGAGCCCGACCCGCTCGAGCAGAACCTTGGCCTGCGCGACCGCGTCGCGCTTGGGCAGCTTGCGCACGCGGACCGGCGCCTCGGTCACGTTCTCGAGCGCGGTCATATGGCCGAAGAGGTTGAAGCTCTGGAAGACCATGCCGATCTCGGCGCGGTCCCGGCAGACGTCGGCGTCGTGCTGCTCGTAGAGCTTGTCGCCGACCTGGCGGTACCCAACCAGCTTCCCGTCGACCCACAGGCGCCCGGCGTCGATCTTCTCCAGGTGGTTGATGCAGCGCAGGAAGGTCGACTTCCCCGACCCCGAGGCCCCGATGATGCAGACGACCTCGCCGCGCCGAACCTCGAGGGACACCCCTTTCAGCACCTCGAGCCGCCCGAAGCGCTTGTGGACAGCCTCAGCCTTGACCATCACCCCGTTATGCATGAGGACGAGCCGATCCCTCCTCGGGGACTTCCGGAACCTCGTACGGTGCCCGCCCGGAGGAGAAGAGGTTGCGGCGCAGCCGCTGCAGCGGCGTCTCGGGCAGGTCCCGCGTGGCGCCCCGTCCGAAGTAGCGCTCGATGTAGAACTGACCCACGGTCAGGAGCGTCGTGACGATCAGGTACCAGAGGCTCGCAACGATCAGGAGCTGGATCGTCCGGTAGTTGACCGAGTAGATCAGCTGCGCGGAGTAGGTCAGCTCGGAGACGGCGATCACGCTAACGAGCGAGGTCGTCTTCAGCATCGAGATCGTCTCGTTGCCGGTCGGCGGGACGATCACCCGCATGGCCTGCGGGAGCACGATCCTCCGCATCGTCAGCAGGCGGGTCATGCCAAGGCTCTGGGCCGCGTGTGTCTGGCCCTCCGGAACGGAGATGATGCCGGCACGCACGATCTCGGCCATGTAGGCGCCCTCGTTCAACCCGAGCGCGAGCATGCCGGCGACGAACGGGGTGATCACCGAGCTGGCGGTGAAGTGGGCGAAGGTCGGGCCGAACGGGATCCCCAGCGAGAAGCGAGGGTAGAGCGCGGCGATGTTGTACCAGAGCAGGATCTGGACGAGCACGGGCGTGCCGCGGAAGAGCCAGATGTAGAGCCAGCTGGCTCCCGAGACGAGCGGGTTCGGCGACAGGCGCATGACCGCGAGGAGGATCCCGAGGGCGATCCCGATCGCCATTGCAGTGACCGTCAACTCGATTGTGAGCACGAGCCCGTGGAGGATGCGGCTGGACGTGAAGTAGTGGCCAACGATCCCCCACTCGAAGCGGGAGTTCGAGGCCATCGAGTTGCCGAGCGCGACGGCGAAGAAGAGAACGATCGCGGCCGCCACCCAGCGCCCCGGGTGGCGGACCGGGATCGCCTTGATCTCTTCAGCTCTGACCGGGGCTGCGGTTTCGGTCGCCATCAACCCTCAGAGCCGGCGGCGGCTAGCTGATCGCGCCGTTGATGGTTGGGTTGTCGATCGCGCCCTCCTGGACGCCGTACTTCTTCAAGAGGGACATGTACGTCCCGTTCGACATCAACTTCTTGATCGCGTCGAGGACCGGCTTGGTCATGCCGTTGTTCTTCGGAATCGCGATCCCGTACGGCGCGGTGTTGTACGGCTTGCCCGTCAGCTTGAAGCGGCCGTTCGACTGCTTGACGATGTAGGCCGCAACGGGTGAGTCGGCCATGCCGACCTGTTGGCGGCCGCTCGAGATGGCGAGGTTCGCCGAGTTCTGGTCCGGGTAAACGTGGACGGAGACCCCCTTCTTGCCGGCGCTCTTGCACTTCTTGCTCTGGGCAGTTGAGTCGTCGGCCTGGGTCGTCCCCCGCTCGACCCCGACCGAGTGGCCGCAGAGGTCTGCGAGCGAGTTGATGGTCGGGCCGCCGGTCTTTACATAGAAGGAGGTTCCGGCGGAGAAGTAGGTGACGAAGTCGACAACCTTCTCGCGCTCTTTCGTGTCCGTGAAGGACGACATTCCGATGTCGTACTTGCCCGACTGGAGGCCCGGGATGATCGTGTCGAAGGTGGCGTTACGGAACTTCCAGTTGAGGCCCATGACCTTGCCGAGGTCCTGGCCGAGTTCCACGTCCCACCCGGTGAGAGCCTTGCCGTTCGCCCCCACGAACTCGTTGGGCGCGTAGGTCGCGTCCACCGCGACCGTCAGAGTCCCCTTCGACTTGATCTTGGCCGGCACTTCCGCCGCGATCTTCTTATCGACGCCCGTTGCTGCGGTCGTCGTGGACGTGGTCGTGGTCGCCGACTTCTTCTTGCTGCCGCCGCAGCCAGCCGCCACGAGGACTATCAGTGCAACGAGCGCAAGCCAGCCGAACGCTCGCGTCGGACGGTGTCGCATTCGAGAATCCTTTCCTGGGCTGGAGCCGGTGCACGAGGATCCCGGCATTTGCAGGTGGATGGTACTCCCGAACGCCTATTCCTCGCCGAGGTAAGTTTTCCGCACCTGCTCGTTCTCGCGCAGCTTCTTGGCGTCGTCCGTGAGCGCGATCCGTCCCGTCTCGAGGACGTAGCCGCGGTCGGCAGCGTCGAGAGCCATGAGCGCGTTCTGCTCGACGAGCAGGATCGTCGTGCCCTGCTCGTTGATCTCGCGGATGATCTCGAAGATCTTCTCGACGAAGATCGGAGCGAGCCCCATCGAGGGTTCGTCGAGCATGAGGACCTTCGGCCTCGCCATCAGCGCGCGGCCGATCGCGACCATCTGCTGCTCGCCGCCGGAGAGCGTCCCCGCCCGCTGGTTCTTGCGTTCGGCGAGCCGCGGGAACAGGTGGTAGACGCGATCGAGG
>DASQWX010000059.1:0-2976 GCA_035640035.1 Gaiellaceae bacterium | reverse complement strand
GCCGAGGGCGCGATCGACGCGGCTTCCATCCTGAAGCCTGCTCTCGCGCGCGGCGAGCTGCAGACGATCGGCGCGACGACGCTCGACGAGTACCGCAAGTACCTCGAGCGCGACGCGGCGCTCGAGCGGCGCTTCCAGCAGATCCGCGTCGACGAGCCGTCCGTGGACGACACCGTTCAGATCCTGCGCGGCCTGCGCGACCGCTACGAGGCGCACCATCGCTGCAAGATCTCCGACGAGGCGCTGTTCTCGGCCGCATCGCTCGCCGACCGCTACATCCAGGACCGGCACCTGCCCGACAAGGCGATCGACCTGATCGACGAGGCGGCCTCGCGCATGCGCATCAAGACGATGAGCGCGCCGCCTCGCTACCGCGAGCTCGAGGAGGAGATCGAGAAGGTCCGCAAGGACAAGGAAGACGCGATCGAGAACCAGGAGTTCGAGAAGGCCGCCTCTCTCCGCGACAAGGAGCGCAAGCTCACGCAGAAGAAGCGCGAGCTCGAGGAGAACTGGCGCGAGAACCAGGCCGACGCCGAACAGCCCGAGGTCGGCGAGGAGGAGATCGCCGACATCGTCTCGATGTGGACGGGCATCCCGGTCTTCAAGCTGACCGAGGCCGAGTCGCAGCGGCTGGTCCGGATGGAGGACGAGCTCCACAAGCGCGTGATCGGCCAGGAGGAGGCGATCGTCGCCGTCTCGAAGTCGATCCGCCGCGCCCGCGCCGGCATCAAGGACCCGAAGCGGCCGACAGGCTCGTTCATCTTCCTCGGGCCATCAGGCGTCGGCAAGACCGAGCTGGCGCGCACGCTCGCCGAGTTCCTGTTCGGCGACGAGGACGCGATGATCCAGGTCGACATGTCGGAGTACATGGAGAAGCATTCCGTGTCCCGGCTCGTCGGCTCGCCCCCGGGCTACATCGGCTACGACGAGGGCGGCCAGCTCACCGAGGCCGTCCGCCGCAGGCCGTACTCGGTCGTCTTGCTCGACGAGATCGAGAAGGCCCACCCGGACGTCTTCAACATCCTCCTGCAGATCCTCGAGGACGGGAAGCTGACGGACGCCCAGGGACGCAAGGTCGATTTCCGCAACACGATCGTGATCATGACCTCGAACATCGGCGCCTCGACGATCTCGAAGAACCAGACGCTGGGCTTCTCGATCGGCGACGACACCGGCCTCTCGTACGACGAGATGAAGGACCGGATCATGGGCGAGCTGAAGAAGGTCTTCCGGCCCGAGCTCCTCAACCGCATCGACGAGGTGATCGTCTTCCACAAGCTGACGAAGGAAGAGATCATGACGATCGTCGACCTGATGATGAAGCGGCTCCGCGACCAGATGGGCGAGCACGAGGCCGCGATCGAGCTCACCGACGACGCGAAGGAGCTGCTCGTCGAGAAGGGCTACGACCCAACGATGGGCGCGCGGCCGCTGAGGCGCGCGATCCAGCGCTACATCGAGGATCCGCTCGCCGACTTCGTCCTCGGCCGGACGTTGGAGCCCGGCTCGACGATCCTCGTCGACCGCAAGAACGAGGACGAGGTCGACATCACGATCATCCCGGGCGAGATCACGCCCGAGAAGGTCACCGTCCCGCCGGACGAGCCGCAGGACTCGGCGGACGAAGACTCGGACGACTCGGACGAGTAGCGCGCCCCTCAGCTAGCGCCTCTCGGGGCTGAACAAAATCGGTGTCGGACACCTCGCGCCGTCAAGGATCCTTTGCGCCGAACGTCGAACTTTGGGCTTCGACTGGTGCGGATGTGGGTACGGGCGGCCCATGAACGTCAAAGACGTCGGCAACGCGGCGTTGGTCGGCTGGCGCGAGAAGGCTGCCAAGCCCGTGGCGAGGAGGGCGCCGCTGCGGGACGAGTACGTACGCGCCGCGCTCGGGTTCCTCTTCCTGGCCCTCTCGATCCGCCATCTGGCCGAGACGGCCCGGCGGTTGCGCAACCGCTAGCAAGTCGGCGCCGGGCGAGGCGGCGCGGATAGCCTGAGCCGGTGCCTCGCCGTCTTCACGACCGGCCGATCCTGGCCG
The DNA here is from genome assembly GCA_035640035.1 of Gaiellaceae bacterium. GTDB lineage: Bacteria > Actinomycetota > Thermoleophilia > Gaiellales > Gaiellaceae > 13-2-20CM-68-14. The sequence continues at coordinate 938 of DASQWX010000059.1, read as the reverse complement.
CGCTTTCGGGTGCGCTCGCGATCGCGTTCTCGGGAATCCTCTTCCGTGTCGCGCACGTCTCGCCAACGACCGGCGCCTTCTTCCGCTGCCTCTACGCCCTGCCCGTACTCGCGCCGCTCGCCTGGCTCGAGGACCGGCGCTACGGGCCGCGCCCGCTGAAGCAGCGCGCGCTGGCCTGGACCGCGGGTGCGGTCTTCGCCGTCGACCTCGTCGCCTGGCACCAGGGGATCGAGGAGGTCGGCGCGGGGCTCGCGACGGTTCTCGGCAACCTCCAGGTCGTACTCGTCGGGCTCCTCGCGTGGGCGATCCTGCGCGAGCGACCCTCTGGGCGCTCTCTGGCCGCGATTCCGGTTGCGCTCGTCGGCGTGATCTTCATCTCCGGGGCGCTCGAGCACGGGGCGTACGGACGGAACCCGGGGCTCGGCGTCGCCTACGGGATCCTGACGGCGCTCGCGTATTCGGCCTTCTTGCTCATCCTGCGCGAAGGGAACCGCGACCTGCGCCGGCCGGCCGGGCCGCTGTTCGATGCGACGCTCGTCTGTGCGCTCGCCACGATCCCGGTCGGTCTCGTCTGGGGGAACCTCGACTGGACGCCCGGCTGGAAGGCGCAGGGCTACCTCTGGCTGCTGGCCCTGAGCTCGCAGGCGCTCGGCTGGTTGCTGATCTCGATCACGCTGCCGCGCCTGCCGGCCGCGCTGACGTCGGTGCTGCTCACCTTCCAGCCTGTGCTCTCGGTGCTGTTCGCGTGGGCGATCCTCGACGAGTCGCCGTCGGCGCTCCAGCTCGGCGGCGTGGCGCTGGTTGTGTCGGGGCTGCTGATCGTCTCGGCCGGCCGCAGGCAGGAACTGCGCCCGGAGCCGGGCTACGTTCCGGCGGTCGCCGAAGTTCCGGATTAGTCACAGTCGGCGTCCGTCGCCATTCGTACGCTTGCCGGGTGG